>JARHYD010000126.1 GCA_029258655.1 Mailhella sp. | reverse complement strand
GCCACCTATCCCAAGTAAGCCTGCTAAAATTCCTGCAAATGCACCAAACAAAGCATAAAGAAGAAAATAAGTTAACATAATATTCCTCATAAAAAAGAAATTAACGAAAAAAGAGTATGCTTATTTGCTTATTTTCTCAATAGATTATTATTGATGCTCGTATTTTTTTATTGCTGTTAGTTAGGGGATGTTTCTAAATTAATTTTATTTTTTCTTTTGGGAGTAGACTGTCTTTATTCGTACCTTCTTTTGTTGTAACAGCTAAAGCGAAATGATTTTCTTTAAGTTTATTTAATCAAGTAAATTTCTTGAAATAAATATATCTAATACGTTTATTTTTAATGTATTACTAGGAAATATATAATAAGGAAATTTACAAAAAACATAAAAAAAGCCCCTTGTATAGAAGGGGCAAATTTTTTTGGAGCGGGAGACGGGATTTGAACCCGCGACTTCAACCTTGGCAAGGTTGCACTCTACCACTGAGTTACTCCCGCATATATGGAGGCGGCATCCAGATTTGAACTGGAGATAAAGGCTTTGCAGGCCTCTGCCTTACCGCTTGGCGATGCCGCCATTATATGCGTCTCTGGAGCGGGAGACGGGATTTGAACCCGCGACTTCAACCTTGGCAAGGTTGCACTCTACCACTGAGTTACTCCCGCGTAACGAAGATTTTTGTACCTAAGTTTAGCTTAACTGTCAACAAAAAAATTATCTTTTTTATTTATTTATTTTTTTTTCATATTATTTCAATAAGTTAAAAATAAAACAAAAATCTTAATATTTCTTTATAGATATATTTAACATCGCATATTACATTATAGAACTTGCCCTAGTTATTTTGCTTTTTTTAATTCTTGCAATGCGTCTTTTATTTCATCAAAATGTAGTTCTTTATACGTATCACATCGTTTTGGAATAACATTAATACGTGAAATTTCATTCTGATATTCTATTTTAATAGATATAGGAGTAGTTTTTTCTTCGTAAGCACTACACGCTTTATTAGAATAACTAGCTAAAATTCCACCAATAATGTGTAATTCTTCAGAAGAAATAGCCAATCCTTGTGTATGTCTGACAATACAGAAAGGACTTGGAAAATGTTCAATACGCAAAACATAATCTGTATTTTTTGCGTATTGTTGCATTTGTTCATTATCTGCTTGTTTACGTCCAATACTAACCCAAATATGCCCTTTCCAAAGCTGTCTGCTATGATTAGCAAGATAAAAATCGTTTGCTGTTGGAAGACTAACTTTTTGCATTACTTCATAATAACGTCGAGCATTTTCTTTTTCTGTTAATTTACAACCACCAGCAGCTGTTGGAATATCAGTAATATTAAAATGTTTAGCAAGAGCTAATTGGTCTTTTCGTCCTCTCCCAAAAAAACCAAGTAATTTACTTCGATCTACTTCACCAGATAATTCAATGGGAAGTGGATCCATGTGTTTAGCACACAAAGGGCGTAAAAGAATATCTTTTACATCAGCATCACGACGTATTACATTTAATGTATCACGGCGTTGCGACATTGGTCTTTGTCCAAGCACTTCACCAGAAACAAGAAATTTTGCTCCATATTCTTGCATTAACGCTTTTGCGTGTTTCATCATAATTATTTTACAATCAACACAAGGGTTTAATGCACTGCCAAAACCATTGGCAGGATTATTTATAAGCATAGTACAGTAATCATCTGCAATATTAATTGCTTTTATTTCCAAACCATATTTTTTTTCCCAGTATGGAACAGCTTTTTCATCACCAAAAAAAGGACTTGTAAAATGTAAACAAAGAATTTTTTTACCTTGTTCCATCATCAATCGTGCGGCAAGAATACTGTCTAATCCACCTGAAAAAAGTGCTAATCCGTCATATTGTTTCATAAAAAAAATATAGCAAAGACAAAAAAACTAGGCAAGTAAGAATTTTTCTTATTAAAAACTTATCATATTACATTGTTTGACATTATTTATTATCAAGGATATTATTTTATAAAGTAAAAGTGTATATAAAAAGGAAAAAATATTATGGCGAAAAAGCCTACTCCATCTCAAGAAAATGCTCGATTAGAGGCTCTTAAAACAGCCCTTACCACCATAGAAAAAAAATATGGTCAAGGTGCTGTAATGAAATTATCAGATAGTGCTCATGTACAAGTACCAGTTATTCCAACTGGCTCTATTGGTTTAGATTTAGCACTTGGAATTGGTGGGTTACCTAAAGGACGTGTAACAGAAATTTATGGTCCTGAATCTTCTGGTAAAACAACCCTTACATTACACGTTATTGCTGAATGTCAAAAACAAGGTGGTACTGCTGCATTTATTGACGCCGAACACGCTTTAGATACAACGTATGCTGCACGACTTGGTGTAAAAGTTGATGAACTTCTTATTTCACAGCCAGATCACGGTGAACAAGCACTTGATATTGCAGATATGCTTGTTCGTTCTGGAGCAGTGGATCTTGTTGTTATAGACTCTGTGGCGGCTCTTATTCCTCAATCTGAACTTGAAGGCAATATGGGTGAAACACAAGTTGGAGGACACGCAAGGCTTATGAGCCATGCTCTCCGTAAACTTACTGGAACTATTCATAAATCAAAAACCTGTGTTATTTTTATTAACCAAATTCGTATGAAAATCGGTATGATGGGATATGGAAGTCCAGAAACAACCACTGGCGGTAATGCTCTTAAATTTTATAGTTCTGTGCGTATGGATATTAGAAAAGTACAGACTTTAAAAGATAAAGAAGAATCATACGGTGCAACCACTCGTGTTAAAGTTGTAAAAAATAAAATGGCTCCTCCTTTTAGAGAAGCAAAATTTGATATTATTTTTGGTACAGGTATTTCCCGTTCTGCTGAAATTCTTGATCTTGGTGTTGCTGCAGGTATTGTGGATAAAAGTGGTGCTTGGTTTGCTTATGGATCAGAAAAATTAGGTCAAGGTCGCGATAATGTTCGTGCTATGCTTGATGAAAATGAAGTTCTTCGTAATGAAATTGAAGCAAAAGTTATTGAACATCTTGGCATGAATGCAGATATGTTTACTAATATATCTGAAGATGATTTTGATGAAGAAATGGGTGGTGAAGAATAATTTTTATATTTTTCTTCTAGGGAAAAATAGTATAAAAAACTTCCCCTGTCTTTTCTATTAGTTAAACTTATTTAATATTGCTATGTTATTATATAGTAAAATATAACTAAAAAACATGGCTAAAAAATAATAACACTATTTTTTTGTTACAATAAAATTAAACACATATATAGTTTAATTTTATTGTAACAAAATTTATAAAGGCAACATATTCTCACATAAAAAACATAATATTATGAGGTTATTATGCTTACAGCTAAAGATATACGCCAAAAATTTTTAGATTATTTTGAAAAAAATAACCATAAAAAAATAGAATCAGCATCATTAATTCCCCATGATGATCCAAGCTTACTTTTTTGTAATGCTGGTATGGTACCTTTTAAAAATGTTTTTTTAGGGCAAAAAACGTTGGATACAAAACGTGCAACCACAGCACAAAAGTGTTTACGTGTAAGTGGTAAACATAATGACCTTGAAAATGTTGGTCGTACAGCAAGACACCATACACTTTTTGAAATGCTTGGAAACTTTTCTTTTGGAGATTATTTTAAAGAAGATGCTATAAAATTTGCTTGGCAATTTGTTACAGAAGAGTTGAAGCTTTCAAAAGATCGTCTTTATGTAACTGTTTATATTGATGATGATGAAGCTTTTTCCATTTGGCGAGATAAAATTGGCGTTGCAGAAGATAGAATTTTACGCATAGCAGGAAAAGATAATTTTTGGAGTATGGGCGATACTGGTCCTTGTGGTCCTTGTTCTGAAATTTTTGTGGATCAAGGCGAAGATATGACTTGTGGTGATTCCTGTGGCATTGGAAAATGTGATTGTGATAGATTTTTAGAAATCTGGAACTTAGTTTTCATGCAATATAACCAAAAAGAAGACGGCACACGTGAACGCCTTGCAAAACCTTGTATTGATACAGGTATGGGCTTAGAAAGAATTTCTGCTATAATGCAAGGAAAACGTTCTAATTTTGATAGTGATATTTTTCAAGAAATTATTCAATTTACTGCAAAAGATGCTGGTGTAACATATAGTTTTAGTTTACCTGATACAAATGATGTTGATACTGCATTACGCGTTATTGCAGACCATAGCCGTGCAGCAGCATTTTTAATTGCAGAAGGAATTCTTCCTTCCAATGAGGGACGTGGTTATGTACTTCGCCGTTTGATTCGTCGTGCTTTACGTTTTGGTACATTAATTGGTTTAAATAAAGAAGCATTTATGTATAAAACAGTAGGACAAGTTATTGAAGTAATGGGTAATGCGTATCCAGAATTACCAAAACATAAAGAATTTATTTTACGAGCAGTACATGAAGAAGAAGATCGTTTTCGTGTAACATTGGATAAAGGTCTTATGCTCCTTGAAGAAGAAATTCAAAATGCAAAAACACAAAAGAAAAAAATTATTGCTGGTGAAATTGCATTTAAACTTTATGATACGTATGGGTTTCCTCTTGATATAGTTGACGATGTAGCAAGAAAACATGATTTTACTATTGATGTTGACGGGTATAATCAATGTATGCAAATGCAACGTGATAGAGCAAGAGCTGCTTGGAAAGGATCAGGAGAAATTGATTTAACTTCTCGTTTTAAAGAGGCTCTACAACAAAATACAAAAACCACCTTTGTTGGTTATGGTGACTTTACAGCAGAAAGTTCTGTTATTGCTATCCTAGATGAGAAAGCACAAAAAATTGAAAAATTAGAAGAAGGTAAACACGGTTACGTTATCACCGAAAAAACACCTTTTTATCCAGCAGGTGGTGGTCAAGTAGGGGATAAAGGATATATCCTTACAGGTACTTCTAAAATTAAAGTTGAAGATACCATTAAAGCACAAGATATTATTGTCCATGAAGTATTAATCGAACAAGGTTCTTTATCTCAAAACGAAAAAGTAACCTTACAAATTAATGATAAATTACGCATGGATAGTATGCGACATCATACTTGCACACACCTTTTACATTCTGCATTAAAAGTTATTTTAGGAAATCATGTAAATCAAGCTGGTTCTTTAGTAAGTCCAGACAGACTTCGCTTTGACTTTACCCATATAGCACCAATGACAGAAGAAGAAATAGCTCTAGTTGAATGTAGAGTTAACCAAATGATTATGGGAGCTTATCCTGTTGTTGCTCAAGAAATGAGCCAAAAAGAAGCACAAGAAAAAGGTGCTATTGCTCTTTTTGGTGAAAAATATGGAGAAACAGTACGTGTTCTTACTGTTGGTAATGATAACAATACAGTTTCTATGGAACTTTGTGGTGGTACACACTTACAAAATACAGGTGAAGCAGGCTTTTTTATGATTTTATCAGAATCAGGAGTGGCTGCAGGTACTCGCCGAATAGAAGCTGTTGCTGGTTGGAAAGCTATTAGACAAATGAAAATGTTACGTGATGAAAGTCGCTCTCTTTGTCAAGAATTAAAAGTAAAACAAGGAGAAATTTTACCACGTGTAGATAGCTTACAAAAAGAAATCAAAAACTTACGCAAAGAATTAGACAAAGCACAATCTTCCATTGGTGGCGATATAATGGGAACAGTAAAAGAAGTAAATGGAATAAAACTTCTTGCTCAAAAAGTGCCAAGTATGAGTGTAAAAGCATTACGCGATATGATGGACGATATACGTTCTAAAATTTCAAGTGGTATTGCGTGTCTTGCAATGGAAGATAATGGTAAAGTATCTCTTATTCTTTATGTTTCAAAAGATTTACACGCTAAATATACAGCACCAAGTTTAATAAAAGAAATTGTTCCATATATCGAGGGGTCAGGCGGTGGTCGTCCTGATCTTGCACAAGCTGGTGGAACGAAACCAGAAGGCATAAAAGAAGCATTACAAAAACTTGAAACATTAGTTTAAAAATAGTTTATTAGGGGGAGGACTTTTTATAAAAAGTCCTCCCCCTAAAACACCCTTTCAAAAATTTTTAATCTAAAAACCGTTTTGTGTACAAAACGGTTTTTTCTTTAAAGGTTGCATATTTCTTTAAATTTGCTTGATTGAGGGGGCTTGGGGGAAATCATTTCCCCCAAAAAAAATATTTTAATTTGAAAACACACTCTAAATAAAATTAAACAAGTTAATCAAAAAACCGTATTGCAATATACAATACGGTTTTTAGTTTTTTGGGTAAGTTATTTTAAAATTTATTCTTGTGTATGACAAATAACTTGTGTCATTTTTTTAGCTCGATAACACATATGTTCAATAGCTCCAACAGCGTCAAGGAAAGAAAGACTTATGGTTGAGTTACAGATACCATCTGCAAGTCTATTAACGTGTAAATGGCGAATTTCTGTTTCCATACCTCTAACTTCAACGGCAAGTTCTACAATTTGTGCTGCCATTTCTTTAGCTCTTTCTGGTGGTAAGCTGATATTTTGGATAGCAATTTCAACAGCAGTATTGGCTTTATCAAACATTCTTTTGAGTTCATCTAAAGCTTGTTGTGAGAAATCGCTATTGAGTTCTTGTTTTTTATCCCATATATGGAAGAGCATTTTACATTTATCTCCAATTCTTTCCATATCGCCAGCACTACTTACATAGGAATGAAGCCGAACAAGTTCTTTATCTGTTACGCCTGCACGCATGAGTTTTTGGGAATAATCTTGTATTTCAATATGAAATTTATCAAGATTTCCTTCAAGTGATAGGAGATCTTCTTTTGGAATAACGGCATTGTGGAAATAAAGATCTTCAATTTTGTCTATGGTAGAAAGGAGAGTTGCTCCCATAGTAAGACATTCATTTTTTACTGCATCAACAGCAATAGCAGGGGTAAATTCAATAAGTTTTGGATCAAGATATGATTTTGTTTTTTCTGGTTTATGAGGATTAGGAATAATGGTTGTGATAAGTTTTGCAAAAAGTCCTACAAATGGGAGGAAAATTAATGTATTGCAAATATTGAAAAAAGTGTGTGCATTAGCAATTTGATGTCCAATAGTATCAGCACTTAATTTTATAAGATCAAGATACATAGGCATTAAAGGCAAGAAAATACATACGCCAATAACGTTAAAAAGCACGTGTGCAAGACAAGCTTGTTTAGCATATCGACAAGTACCAAGTGAAGCTAAAACAGCGGTAATAGTAGTGCCGATATTATCACCTAAAATAATAGGAATAGCAGCTTCAAGAGGTAAAAGTCCTTGCATACCTAAAGCAATGGTAAGACCAACAGTAGCAGAACTTGATTGAATAAGAAGGGTAAGAATTGTTCCAGCTAAAACCCCTAAAAAAGGATTATGAGAAAAAGAGAGAAAAAATTCTTCTTTTGTTTTCAAAATTTCCATAGATTGTTCCATGGTTTGCATACCAACAAAAAGTAAGCCAAAACCAAAGAGTCCACTTCCAAGATATTTTTGATGATTTGTTTTTCCAAAAAGTTGTAAAAGAGAACCGATAATGATGAATAAGTAACAGTAATCTTTTATTTTAAAAGCGATAATTTGACCAGTAACAGTTGTACCAATATTTGCCCCCATGATAACGCCAATAGCTTGTTTTAGCGTCATAAGTCCAGCGTCAACAAAGCTTACGGTCATAACAGTAGTAGCACTACTGCTTTGGATTAAAACTGTTACTAATGTTCCAACTAAAACACCTAAAACAGGAGTTCTAGTAAGCATACCTATTAGATTTTGTAGGCTATTACCAGCTAGAAGCTGTAATGATTCACTAATAAGTTTAATGGAATAAAGAAAAATGCCAACGCCACCAACTAGTTGTATAGCATTAAGTAAAGTCATGTATACTCCGAGTTTATTACTCGTTTTGTATTGTTATAAAAGGCAATTATCCTTATTAAGGATAGGATCAATATCTCTTGCCTTAATGCACTATAAATATAAATAGAGCAAGCATTATTTTAAATTTAAGAAAATTTTTTGCAAGAATAAAGCTTAATCGTTATTATAATTACTGTGATTATATTTTATTCATTATGGTTGACTTTTTGATTTTATCGAGATAAAACTTAATTGTTAAAACAAAATATAAGGTATTGCATAATATAGTTTATTCTAGTTAGGGGATAATATATGGTTAAAGTGCTAGTTGTAGATGATTCGGTATTTATGAGGAATTCACTTACGCGAATGTTGACATCTGATCCTGAAATTGAAGTTGTTGGACACGCGGGAGATGGTCTTGAGGGTTTAGAAAAGATTAAAACTTTAAATCCTGACATAATAACCTTAGATATTGAAATGCCTCGTATGGACGGCTTGCAAATGCTCGAAAAATTAATGAGTACTAATCCTAAACCTGTACTTATGATTAGTTCTCTTAGTTTTGAAGGAGCAGAAGCAACCTTAAAAGCTCTTGATTTAGGGGCATTAGATTATATGCCCAAATATGTTGAGGGAACAACTGTTTTTGCTGTTGCACAAAAAGAATTAACAGAAAAAGTTAAATCGCTTGCTAAAAAGAATGCAACAGTTCGTTTTCTTGCAGCACGTCTTAAAAATAAGCCTAAAACATTTTCAGGAATGACAAGTTCCTCTACTTCAAGTGTAACAGCAAGTACACCATCAAGATTTGGAACTTCAACAGCAACAACACAAGCTCAAGCTAGTCAAGTAAAAGCTGGTGGATTAACTATGCCTTCTGGAAAACCTAAACGAGATATTGTTGCTATTGGTGTTTCCACAGGTGGGCCACCAGCTGTTCAACAAGTTTTATCTGCATTGCCAGAAAATTTTCCAGCGTGTATTTTAATTGCTCAACATATGCCAGCAGCGTTTACTGGTGCATTTGCAAAACGTCTTGATAGCCTTTGTAAAATAAAGGTAAAAGAAGCTCAAACAGGGGATATGTTAGTTCCTGGTGTTGCGTATGTCTGTCCCGGTGGACAACATATTAGTCTTGATGTTCATGGTGCAATGCCACATATTAAAGTTTCACCAGAGCCAAGTTCTGAACTTTATAAACCATCTGCAAGCATTTTAAATCAAAGTGTTGCAATTATGGCAAATAAAGTAGTTGGTTTAACCATGACAGGAATGGGTAGTGATGGTTGTGAGGGAACAAAAATATTAAAAAGTAAAGGTGGTTATATTTTAGCACAAAGTGAAGAAACTTGTGTTGTTTATGGTATGCCACGAGCTGTTGTTGAAGCAAAATTAGCAAATGAAATTGTCGATTTAGATGATATAGCAGAGTCTATAATTAAAGCTTTATATAAATAGCTTGTTGGAGTTGCGGTATGAGTGATGTACAAACTGAAAATGTCCAAAATTCAATGACTGAACAGGAAATCTTACAAGCTCTTGTTTCTGATGATTCTTTTCTTGTGCGTCAAGCTGCATTTGAGGCAGCAAATCAAGGACTAAAAAGTGCCTTGCCTCTATTAGTTTCTTTGTTTGAAAGCTCAAGTGTTGGTATTCAAGAAGCTGTTGAGGTTGCAGTACGTAAAATTCGTGGTGAAGATGCTGTACGGCTTATTATTCCTATTTTAAGAAGTGAAGATGTAACCGTACGAAATATTTCAATGGATATTTTACGGGAAATAGCTGAAGATGATGTTCAAGCTATGATAGACCTTGTATATGATGAAGATCCAGATATTCGTATTTTTGCAGTAGATATTTTAGGTTCTATAAAAAATGTAAGTGTAGTACAAGCATTAAGTGAAGCATTATTGCATGACCCTGAAGTTAATGTTCGTTATCAAGCAGCTATTAGTTTAGGTGAAATTAAAGATCCACGTTCTGTTGGTGCTTTAAAACAATCTATTAAAGATGAAGAGTGGGTACAATACGCTGCTATTGGAGCATTAGCAAAGATTCGTGATACACATAGTGTGGATATTTTGTTACAAGCTCTTGATAGTGTTTCACCTTTAGTTGTTTCAATTATTGTTGAAGCATTAGGGGATATTGGAAGTGTAAAAGCTGTTCCTCGCTTATTGCAGTTTTTAGCAAAATGCGATGGACCTCTTCGTATTAAAGTTTTAAAAGCTATTATCCAAACCTTAGGGCCAAATGCTTTAAATTTATTGGGTGCACAACAATTAGTTGTTTTCCAAGAATATATGATTGAAGCATTGCAGGAAAAAGATGAAGAAGTCCTTATGGTTATTTTATCAGGCTTGGCTTCTACGGGTATGAATCCTGCCGCAACAAAAGCAATTTTAGAGCTTGGTAAACGTGTTGATCCTGATGTTCAATTAGAGCTTTTACATAAAATTATTGATACACTAAAAGAAATAGGCTATAATGAAGAATTAGAGCTTGCTCTTACAAGTGATAATGAAATAATTCGTAAATTAGCTATTGAAACTTGTGGAAATATTGAAGGAAAAGCAGGAAGATTTGTGCTGAAAAGGCATTTTGAACAAATGACAACAGAAGATAAAATTCGTGCTATTGAACTTCTTTCCTTAAGTTCTGATGAACACGATATTCCTTTTTTTGTTAACTATTTAGAAAATAGTCAAGAACCTAAAGTTATTTGTTCCTCATTACGTTTTCTTGGCATAAAGCAAAAACATTTAGAATCTGTTTCATTAATGTTAAAACATTTAGAAAGTGATGATGCCTCAATTCGAGAAGCTGCACTAGAAGCTTGCCTTGCACTTGAAGATGAGGATACCATTTATAAAATTACTGCATATAAAAATAATGAACGTCCTGAAATGCGTAAAATTGCAGTGTATACAATGGGCTATATAAATGCAGAGTTTTTCTTTGAAGATTTGGCTATTGCAATGGACGATCCCGATGCTTTAGTTCGTAAAACAGCTATCGAAGCCATTGGATACGGATTGCCAGAATCAGAAGCAAAGAATAAAATGCTTATTTTTGCAATGCAGGATCAAGATAAAGATGTTCGGCTTAGCACTGTTGGCATTATGAGTGAGCAATTAAATGAAGAACTTATTCCTTCTTTGCTTAATGCTTTGTCGGATCCTGATGATTGGGTAAAAATGAGAACACTTGAAGTTCTTGGTTTATACAAAGTAGAAAGTGCTGTACCTATGATAATTGATATGATTCCAAAATCAGAACAACTTGTGAAATTAAAAATTGTGGAAACACTAGCTTTAATAGGTGGGGATCAAGCATTTCAA
Source organism: Mailhella sp. (assembly GCA_029258655.1). Classification (GTDB taxonomy): domain Bacteria; phylum Desulfobacterota; class Desulfovibrionia; order Desulfovibrionales; family Desulfovibrionaceae; genus Taurinivorans. The sequence continues at coordinate 17,350 of JARHYD010000126.1, read as the reverse complement.
GCTTTGCTTGCACTTGTAGGCTGTGAAAATCCAGAAATTCAACATGTAGCACAAATTGCAATGGAATCCATTACACACGAATTAGGAGTGGGTAATGAGTAATTATAATGATCCAAAAAGTAAAAGTTTTAGCTCAATGTTTGGTTCAAAAGCTTCCAGTACAACAACAAGTACTACAAGTTCTAGTACTGTAAGCTCTGCAGCAACTAGTGGACAACAAGGGCAAAAAGGTGCTTTTTTTAATCAGTTTGTAAATGAAAATAATTCAAAAGCTAGTTCACCTTTTGTAAAATCAGATAAAAAACCTTTATCTCTTGTACGTTCACAAACACAAAATCAAGAAAAAAATTTAAATCAAAGTGGAAGACCATTATCAAAGTCTAATGTTAATATTCCCTTTGATTTAAGCAAACTTACTTTAGAAGAAAAACTTGCAATTTTAGAAAAAATTAATGCTGAAATTGAAAATGAGATGAAAGCAGAAAAAAGAACGTTACAATCTACTGTTCGGCTTGCAAATCCCATTTCTACATCAGCACAATTTTCTACACCAAATAAAACGTCAGCAGCTCAGTTATTTCGTTCTACGGTTAATACACAGCCAAAAACAAATACTGGGGGATCATTATTTGCGAATAAAACAAATAATAATGCAAATGGGGCAGCTCTTGCTAATAATATTCAAGCTTCCAGACCCTCATTAGCTCGGCGTGCAACAGGAAATGATACAAGTCAATCTGATATAAAAATTACGAATGAAGAATTTGTAATTTTGCGTGATTTTCTTTATGAACAATGTGGTATTTTTATTGGTGAAAATAGAAAATATTTAATGGAAAACCGTTTAAATACACGTCTTCGTGAATTAGGATTACATAATTTTAGCGAATATTATAATTATTTAAAATACGACAAGAACAATACTACGGAATTAAATGAGTTATTTATTAATATGACAACAAATGAAACAAGCTTTTTCCGTAATAATGTTCAACTTGATATATTTAGAGATAAAGTTCTTGCAAAACTTATTGCAGAACAAAGAGCAAAAGGTGATAAACGTATTCATATCTGGTCAGCAGGCTGTTCAAGTGGTGAAGAACCTTATACCATTGCTATTATTCTTCTTGATTTATTAAAAGGTGAAATTAATGATTGGAAGATTAAAATTACAGCAAATGATTTGTCTCCTGCAATGCTTGCTATTGCAAGAAGAGGTGTTTATTCCGAATATGCTCTAAGAACAACTCCTCCAGAGATTATTGAAAAATATTTTATAAAAGAAGGAAAACAATATAAAATTATTCCAGCGGCACAACGTTTGGTACAATTTGGTCAAATAAATTTAGCACGTCCAGAACAATTAGCAAAAGTTGAAAAATCACATATTGTTTTTTGTAGAAACGTTATTATTTATTTTGATGATGCTATGAAAAAACACGTTATTAATGCTTTTTATGATAATCTATTACCCGGTGGTTTCTTGCTTATTGGGCATTCAGAATCTTTGCACAATATTAGTAGAACTTTTAAGCCAGAACATCACCCCGGAGCTATTATTTATTGTAAACAAAAATAATTTTATTTTTTGCATACTAGAATTTTATCTTGTCAAAACCTTTGTAAAAGTCTAAAGATTTTTAAGGGCTTGCCGTAATATATTAAAGAATATTAAAATTTCAGTATGCTTTAAAGATTTAATAAAAAACAATCTTACAGAAGCGTAGGTACTGTATGAGTAATAAAACAATTTTGGTTGTTGATGATTCCAAAACAATTAGAAATCTTGTTGCTTTTATTTTAAAAGCTGAAGGTATGAAAGTTGAAACTGCAGAAAATGGTATTGATGGACTTGAAAAGCTTTATTGTATTCCAGAAATTGATCTTATTTTAACAGACATCAATATGCCAAGAATGGACGGTTTTTCTTTTATTGCAGCAGTGCGTGAACAAGATGCATATAAAGATATTCCAATTATTATTTTATCCACAGAAAGTGGTGAAGATGATATTCAACGGGGCATTAGTTTAGGTGCAAATCTCTATATGGTAAAACCAGCACAACCAGAAAGAATGGTTAGAAATATTAAAATGTTATTAGGATAGTGGAGTTTTTTCCTATAAGGTGGTTGTATGAGTCAAGATTATTTAGACCCAGAACTTGTTTCTGATTTTATTATAGAATCTCGTGAACATTTAGAAACTATTGAGCCAAATTTATTAGAGCTTGAGAAATCTCCTGAAAACTTGGTTTTATTAAATGATATATTCCGACCAATGCACTCATTAAAAGGTGCGTCTGGGTTCTTGGGTTTAACACGTATTAATAAGCTTGCACATAGAGCAGAAAACGTACTTGATGAGCTTAGAAAAGGAACAATGACAGTTGATTCTGTTATTATGGATGTTATTCTTGCTGCTACTGATGCCTTTAATGCTATGCTTAATAGTCTTGAAACAACGAATAGTGAAGGTGATACTCCTATTGATCATCTAGTTGACTTGCTAGACCGTATTATGGCTGGTGAACGTTTTTCAAGCATGGAAGAAGCGTTAAATGGTGGTGGATCTACTCCTGCTGTGGCGACAGAAGTAAGTGAACCTGCCCTTGAAGAAGCTGCTCCTCAAGTAGAAGAAGCACAAGTAATTGCAGAAGAACCTCTTGAAACTGTACAAGAAGCAGTAGTGGAAGAAAAATCTCCTGTTGTGTTGGATAATAGCAAAAGACGGCAAATGCCAACAGCTGAATGGATAGCAACATTAGCTAAACCTGGTGCAGAAACATTAACTGCATTTGGTGAAGATCATTTAAAAGATTTTATAGAAGAAGCTCTTGAAAATACTTCTATGCTTAATGAAGGGCTTATTGATTTAGAAAAAGCTTCTACTGATCATAATGATACAAAAGAATTAGTTAATACTTTATTTAGAAATTTTCATAACTTAAAAGGTAATAGTGGTTTAGTTGGTTATCATGCATTAAATGCTCTTACCCATGAAGCAGAAACTTTATTAAATCAAGCTCGACAAGGTGAGCTTGAGGTTACTAATAATTTGACTGATTTATTATTAGTAGTAGTTGATGTTATGGAAGCTTTAATTCGGTGTATTAATACGCAAGCAGGCAATGCAGATATTTTTGATACTTCTGAGTTATTAACAAAATTACAAGATGCTGTTGCAGGAAATGAACCAAGTTTGCCAGCATCAATTTATATTCAAAATGATACAAGCAGTTCTAGTACGGTAGCACCAGAAATGACTGCAAACCATGAAGCGTTAGCTACTGATATTAAGGATATGCCTTTAACTTCTATTGGAGCAGGTGAATTAGATGCTGATGATGATCTTGTTCTTTTTCAATCAACAGTAAAACAACAATATGCTGTTATTGAATATGCTCTTAAGGAACTGGAAAAAGATCCAACAATAAAATTACAACAAGATGCTATTTTTAGAGCATTAACTGCAATTCAAAATGCTGCAAGTTTCATGGGATTTGCTGAAGTAAAAGAATATGCAGAAAGAACAGCTGCTATTGTAAATCAAGGTCGTTCAAGTGATATTGGTTTTGATTGCTTGCTTTCACTTCTTGATCAAGAAACAGAAATTATTGTTGAAATGGCAAATAATGCTATTGAACAAGATTTATTAGCAAAACACCCAGAACTTGCTGATAAAATAAAAGCAAATACAGAACAAAATGCAGTAGTTGCACCAGCTCAACAGGTACAAGAACCTCAGGCTGAAGTGGTTGAAAAAGTAAAAGCAGAAGCTCCAAAAGTAGCTCCAACTCCTGAACCAGCAAAACCTGTTGTAAAAGAAGCTCCAAAACCAGCTCCAGCTCCAACTTCCCCTGTTGCAGAGCAGGCTAAAGCAGAACCAGCAAAACCAGTTGAATCTGCTAAAGCGTCAGCATCAGCTCCTGCGGCAAAAGTAGCTCCTGGAAAAGAAAAGGTAGTAACAGCAAGTATTCGTGTTGATTATGAAAAATTAGATCACTTAATGAACTTGATTGGTGAATTGCTTATTAACCGTAACCGTTATGCAATGATAACGAAAAATTTAGAATCAAGTTCTTCTGATGTTGATATTGCAAGTGTAGCTCAAGATTTATCTGAAACAACCTATGCTATGAGCCGTGTTTCTGATGATTTACAAGATACACTTATGAAAGTGCGTATGCTTCCAGTTTCTTCTGTGTTCTCACGTTTCCCAAGACTTGTTCGTGATTTATCAAGAAAAGTAAATAAGGAAATTGAACTTATTTTTGAGGGTGAAGAAACAGAACTTGATAAAAGTATTATTGAGGCAATCAACGATCCATTAATGCATTTAATTAGAAATAGTATTGACCATGGTATTGAAGATGCTGATGTTCGGATAGCTGCAGGAAAGCCTGCAGCAGGTAAAGTTGTTTTACGTGCATACCATAAAGGTAACTCTGTTGTTATTGAAATTGAAGATGATGGTAAAGGTATTAACCCTGATAAAATGCGGGAAGTAGCAATCCATAAAGGTATTATTACTCCAGAAGAAGCAAAAATGCTTACTGATAGAGAAGCAACAGAACTTATTTTTGCTCCTGGTTTTTCATCAGCGGAAGTTATTACAGATATTTCTGGTCGTGGTGTGGGTATGGACGTTGTTCGTACAAATATCAAGAATTTAAAAGGAAATATTGCTATTAATACAGCTGTGGGACAAGGTACTCGTTTTACTCTTACTTTACCTTTAACATTAGCAATCATTGAAGCTCTTATGATTAAAATGGGCGAACAAATGTATGCTATTCCTCTTGATGTTGTTGCTACTACAACAAAACTTGAAAGTAGCTTACTTACAAGTATTAATGGTAGAAAAGCTGTGACATTACGTGGTGAAGTTCTTGGTATTGTTGATTTAGGTGAACTTTTAGACTTGCCAGAAACTATGAATAACGATATTATTTCTATTGTTATTTTACAAGATAATGATAGAAGAATTGGTCTTGTGGTAAACCAACTCTTAGATCGGCAAGAAATTGTTATTAAACCACTTGGTATGTATTTGAATAATATTCAAGGGTTATCAGGTGCTAGTATTATGGGTGATGGTAGTGTTGTTCTTATTTTAGATCCCCATGAAATTTATATGATGGCATCGCCAAAAGCGATAAACAATCAATAATATTCTAAAAAGGAACAGCAATGTTCCTTTTTTTTATTTATAATGTTGTGGGAGTGAGTTTGTTTTGAATTATTTTGATATTTTTGTACTTATTGTTTTAGCATTCTTTTTTATAAAAGGTGCTTATTGTGGTTTTTTTGAAGAAATATCAGGTATTGTGGCAATTATTGTCAGTGTCTTTATTTTACGTAATTATGGACAAGATGTTTCGCACTTTATAAGTGGTTATGTTTCAAGCAGTTTTAATTATCCTGCTGCAATTATTGTTATTGTTGTTGCAACTTTTATCATAGTAGCCCTGTTAGCTAGAATTCTTAATAAAATAATGAATATAACTTTTACTGGATGGATTAATAAGTTGCTAGGTGCATTATTTGGTTTAGTGAAAGGAGTATTTTTAGTTGGTATTATTGCTTTTTTAGCGTCTTGGTTTTTAAAGGATAATGAAATTATTAATAATTCTTCTTTTATTCCGTATTTATTGGATTTAATGAAAGAATTGGTAGATTTTATTATAGGAAATTATGAAAAAGTGCAGGGGCAAATATGGAATTAGAAAAATTACAATTAGCTGTAAAAGCAATGAATGAAGTTATTGAGGCAATTTTAGATGAAGAAAAAGGTTGCCCATGGGATAAAGAACAAACACCTATAAGTTTAACAGAATATACGATTGAGGAAATGTTTGAATTTGTTGATGCTGTTCGTAAAAATAATTCTGTTGAAGCTTGTGAAGAAATGGGAGATCTTATTTTTGGTGTAATGCTTATAGCAAAAAAATATGCTCAAAAAAATGAATTTGACTTTGCAGATGCCCTAACAAAAAGTGTTGCAAAAATGAAACGTAGACATCCTCATGTGTTTAGTAATGATACCTATGATACAAGCAAAGAGGCATTACATCAAACATGGGAAAAAATAAAAAATCAAGAAAAAGCTGAAAAAGGTGAACAAGAAGGAGCTTTTTCTTCTATACCTCAAGCATTACCAGCCTTAACAAGAGCGTATAGGATACATGCAAAAGCAGAAAAAGCAGGTTTTACTTGGGACGATGATGAAGATGTCGAAAGACAAGTAGAAGCTGAATGGTTAGAATTATTAGATGCTAAAGCAAGTGGTGATCAAAAGCAAATAGAACATGAATTAGGGGATATAATATTTAGTTTAACTGAAATGGGCAGACGCTTAGGGGTAAAAGCAAATATAGCTGTTGATATGACTTGTAATAGATTTACAGAACGTTTTGCTGGCATGGAAAAATTAGCAAAAGAACGAGGTTTAGATTTTAATACCTTAAGTCTTGATGATAAAGATGAACTTTGGAATGAAGTAAAAGCAAATGAAAAATAATTTTTTTAGTGTATAGGAGTTGTTTCTAAAATAATTTTTATTTTTTCTTTGAGGGGTACATTGTCTTTATTCGTAACTTCCTTTGTCGTAACGACTAAAGCGAAACGATTTCCCCAAAACCTTCTCAATTAAGCAAATTTATTAAAATACATTTCAATAAATTTACCTATGTTAAGGTTTTAGTAAAAAAAATTTTCCAAAAAGAAAAAAGTTTTTTGTTTTCGTATAATAACTATAAATAATTTAGAAATGCACTCTAAAAAACCTCATTGTATATACAATGAGGTTTTTTTAGGAATTATAGATTAAAAAATAATAGTTTATAAAATTGCAAATATAGTAGTTGTATTAAAAAGTTTTGAGAGGAGAGTTTGAGAGGGGAACTTTTTCAAAAGTTTCCCTTTCAAAAAAATTATAGTGAAAAATTATTTTGCTTTGCCCAGTTATGAAAATTTTCTATCCAATCAAGGAAAGAGGGAATGTTCAATTCTTGACGATATTGTTTAAATTCTTCATCATTGAGTGAATCTTCAATTTCTGCATCTTTGTCTGCTTGTTCTTGGACAAAACTATAAAAGACGTTAAGTTGACGGTTAAAGTTGCTATTAACACTTATTTGATTAATAGTATCAGTAAATTCTTTTTCATTGAGATTGAGTTCTGTTGCTACAAAATGAAAAAGTTTTGTGCGAACATCGTCTAAGCAAATGAGAGAATTTTGTAAGGTTTGCATAAGATTGACAAGATGTGGTACTTGCTTTTGTGTTTTTTCTAAAAGGGGAGTGGGAATAACAATTTTTGCATCGTCAGTATTTTCAATCTCTTGAAAACAATAATATCTTGCCCAATGTTCAAAAAAAATGGCATCTAAAAGTAAGGATATGGCTTTGTTATTCATGGTGATCCTTTTATTTAATGAGTAATTCACCTAAAAGAGAATGTTTTTTAGCTGTAACAATTTTAGTTGGAACAATATCTCCAGCTTTATAGTTTAGCGTATTAGGAATAATTAGGTTTACGGTATTTCCCCATGAATCATGCCCTTGCCAGCTGGTGTGATTTGTAAGTTCTTCTGTTTGTTGTGAAAGATTTTTAACTTGTTCAATAGAAATATTATGATCTGTTACTTCAGAATATTTAGGTCTTGCACTGACAGCTTCAAGAAGAACGTCTGTTTCTACTCCTACACGAGATTTAAGCCAAGCGTCACTAAGATCATTTTGTAAAGACATAAGACGATTTAATCGATCTAATCCAATTTTTGCATCAATTTTATCTGGCATTTTTGAGGCTTTTGTTCCCGGTCTATCAGAATATACAAAGGAGAAAGAAGCTATGAAATTTGCTTCTTTCATTATACGCAATGTTTCTTGAAAATCTTCTTCTGTTTCACCCGGAAAACCAACAATAAGATCTGTTGATAATGCTATATCTGGTCGAGCTTTTCTAAGTTTATCAACAAGATTCATAAAATCTTTATTTGTATATCCACGTCCCATTTTTTCAAGCACAGCGTTTGAACCAGCTTGTAAGGGTAAATGAATACGAGGAGCAAGAACGGTTAAGTTTTTGTAGGCGTTAACAGTATCATCACAAAAATCGCGAGGGTGTGGTGTAACTATATGTAATCGTTTTAATCCATTAAGTTCTGCTACTTTGTATAGCAAATCGGTAAAATGTGGATTATCACCTGCATTATCTTTACCATAGGCGTTTACATTTTGTCCTAATAGCGTTAAGTCACAAATGCCACGATCAAGCCATTCTTGACATTCATCAAGAATAGATTGAATAGAGCGAGATTTTTGGCGCCCACGAGTATATGGCACAATACAATAGGCACAAAAATTATTGCAACCTTGCATAATATTGACAAACGCCCTTGTATCATTACCTTTTGTAGTTTGTTCTAATGTTCCAATGGGGAGGGAATCAACATTTTTAAAAAAGGATAATTCAGAAATTCTATCTGGAAATTCTTTTGTAAATTTAAGATATGATAATCTTAATTTAGGATTTTTTGCAATTTTTTCAAATGCTTCTGGAGCATGAATAATGCCATCACTCCCTAAAACAAGGCGAACATGAGCGTTTTTTTCCCATAATTTTTCACCCATTTGTTGGGCTACACACCCTGCCACAGCTACACTTGCTTGGGGGTTTACATCACGAATAATTCCAAGCATACTTAAAACTTTGTGCTGTGGTTTTTCGCGTACAGAACAGGTATTAATGAAAATAAAATCAGCTTTTTCCATTTCACATTCAACCCAGCCCATACGAACAAGAGAACGTGCAACCCATGCACTGTCGTTAACATTCATTTGACAGCCGTAAGTTATGCAATGAAAAGATGGCATTAAAAATCCTTATTAAATAGTTGTATTTATTCTAGCAGAGTTTTGGGTTTTGCAAACAGTAACTTTTGCAGAACGGAGTAAACGACCTTTTAAAACATAACCTTTTTGCATAACATTAATAATATGTCCTGCTGGAATCTCTTGATGATCTTCTTGAGCAATAGCCTCATGGAATTCAGGATTAAATGGTTCTCCTTGATTTCCAATAGGTTCTAAACCATGTTTTTTAATTACGTCAAGAAGAAGTTTTTTTGTCATTTCAACACCCATAATGGTATCTTTACAAGCTTCGTCTTTACTGCCATATTGAATTGCAAGGTCAAGATTATCAAGTGTAGGTAAGAGATCTGCAAGAACAGATTCCGCAGCATAAGCCATTTGTTCGTCTTTTTCTTTTTGTAAGCGTTTTTTAAAATTTTCCATTTCTGCCATAGCACGTAAGCGAGTGTCATCTGCGTCTTTTTGTACTGTGCAGGTTGGGCATATAATATTTTTACAGTCTTCTACGTTTAAGGTTGTATTTGTATTTTCAACATCATTAGTGATGGTTTCTTCGCTTAAATTTTGTTTTTCTTCTTGCATTTCTTTTTTGGACATAAAATGCTCCTTTAACAACATAATAATAAAGAATTAGGCATGAAAAAGCCGTCTGTCAAGTGAAGATTAAAAAAGCTTCATTAAAAGACGGCAAAATACTATTGTGGTAATTCAATTCCCTGTCGTTGTGTGTGCATAGATTGTTCTGCACGTGTTGCTAGTTGAATTAGTTTGTGACAAGAATTACTCATATTATCTGGTTCTTCAATTCCTTGAATGAGAAATTCATTAATAGGCTTATTAAAGGTTATGGCTGCGTCTATTTCAGCATTTGATCCTTGACTATAAGCACCAATATTAATCATATCTTCAGAAGTGCTATATGTGGAAAGAAGATTAGTCACTATTCTTCCAGCTTTTACTATTTCTTGATCAACTATATCATTTCTTAAACGGCTAATAGATTTTAAAACATCAATAGCAGGGAAATGCCCACGGTCTGCTAATTGTCTTGTAAGTACAATGTGACCATCTAAAATAGAACGTACAGCATCTGCAATAGGTTCATTAAAATCATCACCATCAACAAGAACAGTATAAATTCCTGTAATAGTACCTTTTTCAGAACGACCAGCTCTTTCTAAAAGACGTGGTAACTGTGCAAATACAGAAGGTGTATATCCTTTTGTGGTAGGAGGTTCACCTGTTGCAAGCCCAATTTCACGGGAAGCCATTGCAAAACGTGTAACAGAGTCCATCATTAATAAAACGTTTTTCCCTTGATCGCGGAAATATTCTGCAACAGCCGTAGCAGCATAGGCTGCACGCATACGTACAAGAGCTGGAGTATCTGATGTTGCTACAATAATACAAGAACGTGCCATACCCTCTGGTCCTAAGTCACGTTCCATAAATTCAAGGACTTCACGACCACGTTCGCCAATAAGACCCATAACAATAACATCAGCTTCTGTGTAGCGAGCCATCATACCCATTAAGGTTGATTTACCAACACCAGAACCTGCCATAATGCCTACACGTTGTCCTTTGCCCATTGTAAGTAAAGAGTTAATACAACGTACGCCTACATCAAGAGTTTCATCTATTCTTGGTCTTTCAAGAGGAGCTGGTGGTGCTGCATAAATTGAAATCATTGTTTCAGGATTTATAGGTGCACCTTTATCAAGTGGGTTTCCAAAGGCATCAAGTGTTCTTCCTAAAAGTTCAGAAGATGCAGGAAAAAGAGGGGGTAAATTAGAGTTTTGAATAAGACTTCCGGGACGAATACCTCTCATTTCACCGTAAGGCATAAAAAGAAGGGTGTGGTCTCTAAAACCTACAACTTCAGCAGCAATAGGGCTTTCCTTTTTATTGTCAGGAATAATATGGCAAACATCGCCAAGGCTAACTTTTAGACCTGTTGCTTCTACAATAAGACCAACAACTTTAGTAACTTTACCAAAACTTTGGATAGGATTACTATCTTTTAAAAGTCGTATACAGGTTTTAGGATCAAATGGCATTTGTTGTTCCTACATTTTTTATTTTTTTTCTTCAAAGCCCATTTCAGCAAGCAAATCATCGGCAACATTAGTAGGCAAATGATTTTCTTTTTCCTCAAGTTCTCCTAAGAATTGCTCTACCATATCTTGAGCCTCTTCATGTGCTTCTTCTGGTAGGGTAATAGCAGGAGTTATTGGTTCGCGTATTGGTTGCCCTAAGTGGTTATTAATAATTGGCTTATAATGCTGTTCTGGATTGTCGTTAATTATTTCGTTTGCTTCTTCTTCATTGTCTTGTTCATCAGAATCTTCATTTTCATCTGATACATCAATCATATTATGAGGTTCTGCATTGTCTATATCGTCAGTTTCATTTTGTATATCAGCAGAACTATATGCATTTTCTATCTGTTCTTCTTCTTTAGGAATTTCTGATTCCGTTGAAAGCTGTTCTTCTGGAATATTAGGAAGATCAATAGAAGATGTTTCGTTATGTGTTTCTTCTTCTGCTTCATGGTAACTTTGTGCTAAAAGAGGATTGGTATTCATTTCTTTTGTCACAGTATCTGTTACTTTTTGCAGAAAAATTGCATCATCATCAGTTTTTGGGATAATAAGATTACTAAGAATTTCATGTACAAATTTTTGACGTTCGTAACTGGAATTTTTAATAAAAACATTATCGCTTTCAAGCTCAAGACTTCCAGGTTCTAAATCATTGGTAGCTTCTACTCGCCAAGACTGGGTTCTTGAGTTTTCTAAAACTTGTTTAACAAGCTCAGAGTCAGCAGGATTAACACGAACAATAAAATTCTTTCTTTCAATAAGCTTATAGATACTATCTTCAAGCATTTGATTTAAAATTTCTTTTTTTTCTGTTGTTAAAATCCAGCTTGTTCCAACTTGTATAGCTTCAATAGTTAGTTGTTTTAAATCTTCTTTCCAAGCATCATAAAATTTTGCAAGTTGTTCATGGATAGAAAGAAGAACAATAGCAGTACTTTCGCCCAAATCTTTTTGGCTATTCATAATAATGTGTTGAATTTCAGTTTGTGCTTTATCCATAGCTTCATTGAAGATATTTTGAAAGCGTTTTTCTGTTTCAACAAATTTTATATTTGCAGCTTCAATAATTTGACTTGCTTCTTGTTCAGCGTTATTTTTTATTTGTTGTGCTTGTTCTTCAGCCTCACGGATAATTTCGTCACTTCTGCGTTTAGCTTGCAGTAAAAGAGCACGTACTTTTTCTGTGGCACGTTGTTTTACATTTTCTAAATACTCATTTTCTACATCTTCACTCCAGCGAGCTGTGAGTTTAGAATGTTTGAAAGCTTCAACAGATTGTTCTCTATGGGTAAGTGGACCCATGAAAAGAATATTATTAACTTTAGGTGCTTCAGGATTAGACGAAGACATCTCCTCCACCTCCACGTGCTACGAAAATTCTACCTTGTCCTTCAAGTTCACGAACAACTTTAACAATACTTTGTTGTGCTGCTTCAACATCAGAGAGTTTTGCTGGTCCCATGTATTCCATTTCTTCTCTAATCATATTGGAAGCACGGTCAGACATATTTCTAAAGAATAGATCTTTAAGTTCTTCTGATGCACCACGAAGAGAAAGGGTAAGGTCGTCGTTATTGATTTCTTTAAGTATTTCACGAATACCTTTATCATCAATGAATTTGCAGTCTTCAAATACGAACATAAGGTTACGTATATCTTCAGCCATTTGAGCTGATGTTTCTTCAATTTCAGCAAGAACTTCTTCTTCTGTTGCTCTGTCAACTTGGTTGAGGATTTCAGCAACAGATTGTGTACCACCCACTTTTTTACCTTCTTTACTACCCATAGCAATAAGTTGGCTTTGTAAAACTCTGTCAACTTCCATAATCATTTCTTCAGATACAGATTCTAAACGAGCTAAACGAATTAAAATTTCAGGACGTACACCAGGAGGCAACATAAGTAAAAGACTTGATGCTTGATCTGGTTTTAAATGCCCTAAAATAAGTGCAAGAGTTTGAGGGTGTTCGTTTCGTAAGAGTTGGGCAAGAAGTTTTGGATTAGCTCTATCAAGTTCTTGGAAAGGAATAGGTCCAGTTTCAAGATTTAGGGAGTCAGCAACATACTTTGCTGTTTCTGGATCTAAGTTGCTTGCAATAACTTGTTTTAGTGTTTCTTGTCCACCAGAAACTATGTCTAAACCATCAACTAAAGCCATATGAAATTCTCGTAAAATAGCTTCTACTTCATCTTTTGAAACAGAATCTAATTCCATAATAGCACGGGAGATATTAGTAATTTCTGTTCGTGTCATACGGTTAAAAACGTCTGACGCAAATTTGTCTCCTAATGCTAACAAGATTACGGCAATTTTCTGTGTACCTGTAAATTCCATAAACTTCCTTTCTCTTAAGTCAAAAAACTGTCAATTCTATTGAATTTTTTTTTATAATTATCTTTTATGCAAATTCTTTGCCAAAAGTTTATTTTACCTCATTTTTTATAAGTAAAGGAATACCACAAGAAAATAACAACACAGTTTGACAAAATTTTGCCAGTATCTGATTTGCTTTTCCTTGTATATCTTTAAAAATTCTTGCATTTTTATTTATAGGAACAATTCCCATACCAACTTCATTACTTACAATTAAAAGGGGAATTGGGCAATGTTTAATATTTTGCACAAATTGCTCAATTATATTTATTATTTCTTTTTCTTTTTTGTTGAGTAAAAGTAAATTTGAAATCCACAGTGTGATGCAATCTAATAAAATAACTTCTGATTGTTCTTGAATGGCTTTATTTATGGCTTGTTCTAAGTAAATGGGTTCTTCTATGGTTATCCAATTTTTTTTTCGTTGTGCTTGATGTTTTGCAATGCGTTCTGTTAATTCGTTATCTGTAATAATGGTATCATCATTGGAATAATTTTTTTGCATGGTTGCAATAAATGCTTTTTTTCCTGTAAAAGTTTCTGCATAAGCTAGGGCAAAATCACTTTTTCCACTTCGGCTTCCTCCAACAAAGAAAGCTGTTTGTGGTTTTAATTCTTTAAGATCAAGTTGTTTTTCTGTTAATTGTACAGTTAAAAGTGTGTTATTTGTCATGGTAAAAGTTTTGCAACTCCACAGAAAACTTAGATAATACACTTGCAAAAGCTAAATTGGCAGAAGAATTTTTTCTTCTTTCAAGCCAAAGAGTTAATTCTAATAAGTGTGGTACTTTTGATAGTTTTGGATCATAATCAATAAGATATTTTTTTAGTTCTTGTTTTGTCGTGGAAAGTCTTTGTCTTAATTGTTCAGAACGTATGGTACTGTTTTTTATATTTTCTTGATAATTATGAGCAAGATTTGGGGTTGTTTTATTTTGTTCAAAACCAAGTAAATTTTCTGCAAAATATTCTTGTTCCGTTTTTAATTCTTTTTCTAAATAAATAAGATTTTGAATATTTTCAGATAATTGTGGAATAGCATTAATTTTGTTGATTGCCATTGCATATTGATCACATAAATTGGCATATAGGTTAAAAAGTTGTTTTTGATCTCCTAAAGAAAGCTCTTTTGCATCAGCTTGTTGTTGCATATAATCTAAAAGAATTGGATAAAGGTTTTGATAAAGAATGTAGATCATATCTTTATGATAAGCATAATCTAATACCCCTTTACGCCCATTTTCATGCTCTAAACCTTTTAAAGATACTCCATATCGTTGGTTTAGTTTTGGCATACTGCAAGTTAAATACGCAGTTCCCTTTGCTGTCTTTTTGTAATTATCTACTAAATATTGTGCTAAATCTTGTAAAAAGAAAAGTGTTACAACTGGATCTAAATTATCTTTTGGTTTTGTATGTGAAATTGTTCCTTGATTTGTTGGGAGATTAGAATTGTTAATTTCTGCAAAAGAATTTGTGTTTTGACGTAATTCTTCTAATTTTTGTAATTTTTCTTCTTTATCTTTTTGTTGTGCTTCTTTTATTTCTTTATCTGTAAGCATACGTCTTCCAGATTCTAAAGGAGCTATTTTTTTAGGTGGTTCAATAATAAAATCTTCTTGAGAATTATTTTGTTTCTCTGCAGTTTTTTTATTAAGTTTAGACATATCAATTTCATTTAATACATCTTCATTCTTTTGTGTTTGTTGACGTTGAGAATTTTTGAGATCTTGTTCTTTTGTATTATTGTTTTCTGCTGTTTTTTGAGGTACATTAATAATTTTTTCTGCAATTTGATCTGCTATGATAGAATTATTTTTATTGTTTTGTTCTTGTGGTGTTTCGGTTATAGAGTTAAAAAGTTCACTTGGTTTTTCTATCACAGAATTAATGATTTTACTTGGTTCTTCTATTACCTTATTAAGAGAAGCTTGTGTTTCTTGAGAAATAAATGGTAAAGGAGTATTAGGATAAAAAGCAATGTAAATAGCACCAACTAGAGCAATAATAACAATACCAGCAAGAAAAAAAGAAAGAATTGGTAAACGTTTTTTTTCGGGAGAAGTTTCTTTTTCTTGCTGTGACATTTTTATAAGCTCCATAATCTATTGTTTAGATAATAATTTTTTTCATAATTAACATAAAAAATGTAGACTGTTAAGTTTTTTTTCTTTTTAAAAAATTTTTGTTTATGATAAGAAGTTTAAAAAAAAGATTTTTTAAAGGGTATTTCTATTTTAGGAGAAAGAATACATAAAAAAATTTGAGAAAGGGAGAATGTGGGAGGATTTTTTATAAAAATTTTTTCCACATTAAAAATTGTTTATTAAAAAGTAAAGGGGCTTATTGCCCCTTTAAAATTATTTGCTGTTTAATTTGACAATGCTTTTCACAGTGTCAGACATTTTTGCGCCTTTTTTGATCCATTCTTGAAGTTTTTCTTCATCAATGCGAACTTCAGCAGGATTTTTATGTGGGTTGTAGAATCCTAAAAAGTCCAAAGGACGACCGTCACGGCGAGTTTCACTGTTGATTGCAACAACACGGTAAAAAGGAAGTTTTTTAGAGCCGCTACGGGTAAGTCTGATTTTTACAGCCATTGTAATCTCCTCATTAATGGTGATAGTTTACTATCTTTTTTTCTTTTTCTTTTTATCTTTATCGCGTTTTTTCTTGGTTGCGGAGCTATTTCTTGAGCTTGGCATAGCAGGAAAACCACCTAAGCCCCCCATACCGCCAAGACCTCCAAAGCCACCAAGTCCCCCCATACCACCAAGGTTATTCATGCCACCTAAATTATTCATATTAGGCATAGCAGGCATTTTTCCCCCTTTGGGAGCACCTTTCATGATACCTTGCATCATTTTTCGCATTTGTTCAAATTGGCGTAAAAGTTGATTTACATCTTGCACTTTTGTACCAGATCCATTTGCAATACGAACTTTTCTTGATGGGTTGATAATATCAGGATTTCGACGTTCTTTCATGGTCATGGAATTGATAATAGCTTCTGTTTTAGCCATTTCTTTTTCATGTCCTTTTAGCTCGCCAAGTTGTTTTGCCATGCCACCAAGACCTGGAATCATTTTAAGAATAGATTCTAATGATCCCATAGAACGCATACGTTTCATTTGTGTGCGAAAGTCCTCAAGGTCGAATTTGGCTTTTTTCATTTTTTTAGCAAGAGCTTCGGCTTCTTCTTGCTCAATGGTGCTTTGTGCTTTTTCTAAAAGAGTAAGCACATCACCCATGCCAAGTATACGACCAGCAACACGTTCAGGGTGAAATACTTCCATTTCGGAAAGTTTTTCTCCCATACCCACAAATTTAACAGGTGCACCAGTTACAGATTTGATTGAAAGAGCTGCACCACCCCTTGCGTCCCCGTCCATTTTGGTAAGTACCACACCAGTAATACCAATTTGTTGGTTAAAAGCTTCTGCAACGGTTACAGCGTCTTGACCTGTCATTGCGTCAGCTACAAAGAGTGTTTCTTGTGGTTTTGCAAAATCTTTAATGGCTTTAAGTTCACTCATTAGCTCATCGTCAACGTGCAAACGACCAGCTGTATCAAGAATAACAACAGTACATTGTTTTTCTTTTGCATCAGAAATTGCATTTTTAACAATATCAACAGGGTTCATATCTGCTTTTGAATCAAAGCAAGGAATATCTAACTGTTTGCCTAAGGTACGTAACTGCTCAATAGCCGCAGGACGGTATACGTCAGCAGGAACAAGGTATGGCTTCATTTTTTGTTTACGAAGCAAGAGGGCTAACTTACCTGAGGATGTGGTTTTACCTGAACCTTGTAAGCCTGCCATTAAAATAACAGCTGGTTGTTGCCCTTGTAATTTTAGTTCCGTACTTTCACCGCCAAGCAGACGCACAAGCTCATCATTTACAACTTTAATTACTTGTTGGGCAGGACTTACCCCTTTCATAACTAATGTGCCAAGAGCTTTTTCTTTAACGGTATCCGTAAATTCTTT
>JARHYD010000085.1 GCA_029258655.1 Mailhella sp. | reverse complement strand
ACTTGCAAATACAAAATTTGCATAAAAAAAGAATAAAAAAGACAATACCAAAGATTTCATGCCGTTTTTTTGACATATTCAAAGAAAAAAAACAAGTAAAAAATAAAATTTATAAATTAATATTTTTTTAGGGTGTGTTTCTAACTTAGTCTTAATTTTATTTTTTCTTTTGGGGGTATACTGTCGTTATCCGTAACTTCCTTTATCATAACGGTTAAAGTAAAATGATTTCCCCCAAGCCCCCTCAAACAGGCAAATTTATTAAAATAAATTTGCTTATAAAATTTGCTTATATTATCGCTTTAGCACAATAAAAAAGGTATCCATTCAAGGATACCTTTTTATAATCAACTATTTCTTATCTGTTATATCAACAACAACGCTTGTAGCAATGGCTATTTGATAAAGAATTTGTGTAATACTTGCAATTAAATCAATATTCTTCGTATCAAAACGAGGTAATACCAAAATTCTATCACCTGGATTAATACCCATTTTCTTCACTTTACCAACTTCACCATTCATACGAACAGTTAACACATCAGATTTTTCTGCTCTATTAGAAAATCCACCAGCAGCATCAATATAATCAGATAATTCCATATCTTTTGTCCATGCTATTGCCTTTGGTATCATAACTTCACCTGACACATGAACAACATCACTTTTTTGTGGAATAACAATAATATCATGATCTTCTAAAATTAAATCAGAAAATTTTCCATTATGAGAAACAACAACTACCCCATCAGGCTCAATTGTTTTTGCTCTTTCAATAAAATTTTGAATAAGTTGTGCTTCTTGAACACGAATACTTGCTTCCGTAGTGGTAGAAGAAGTAGCTGTTAATGCACTTTGTTCTAGTCTTTTAAGAGAATCTTTTAAAATTGCTTTTTGTTGAGCAGCAACACTTTGACGCAAGATATAAATAGAATCCGTTAATGCTATGGTTGGATTAACTTCAATATAAGGCAAAATACTTTTAAACGTTGTTCCACGCATTACAGGGAATCTGTTACTTCCAATTACAGCACCTTCAACTGAAACCATAATTGTTTGACTTTGATTTCCAATAATAAATTCTATATTATCCCCGTCATGTAAATTAAATTCTTTAAATTCTGATACACTGATATATTTATTAAATGGCTGATTATTACGTATACCATTAATACTTACATGAGAAACACCTGGCACTGGTGCACAATACGAAATAAGATCTTTACCTGCAGTATGCTTATCCATAAGTTCATACACAGCCTCATCTCTAATAGCCCCTGTTGCTGCAATGCTTGTATTTTTTTCGGTAACTAAAATAACATCACCTTCACGAAGCTGAATAGTAGGTAATTCACCATATAATGCAAATTTATATAAATCAATAACTTGTATAACTTTTTTATTACGAATAAGTTTAATTTTTCTATAACTACCCCTATCTGATTGAATACCACCAGCTCTATCAATAAAAGCTAAGATAGGATCATTAGAATTACCAGCATATCGTCCAGGACTAGTTACAAAACCTGTAACATAAACAGATAAAGGAAGTGCTGTTTGCAAATTAGCATAAACATCTACATTAGTTGTAAAGATTTCTTTAACTTTTGCTTTAATAGCAGATAATAAAGCTGATTGTTTTACACCTAAAACAAAAATAGGACCAACTTCTGGAATAAAAATATTACCTTGAGTATCAACAATAAGGATAGAATTAAAATTTACAGCTCCCCATGTTCTTAATTCTATTCTATCACCAATTTGAACTACATATTCAGAATTATAAATAGTTCTATATGTAGAGGCAAAATTACCTTGAAACAAATTACTACCAAAAGGATATAATAATTTTGAAGAAATTGGAGCTAAAGGTTTTTGTGCCCAAGCAGGTGGAGCATCTATCCCTATTGAATTTTTATTATGATAGGAAATAGGGCCATTTAGCAGACTCTCACCAATATTACTATACATATTATCACCAGCAACTTGTGCTGATGAAACAGTTGTTTTCAATGTATTAGGATTTATTCCCATATCCTTTAAACCCAAGCTATCTTTTTTAGCTACCCAATTTGCATCAACTGCCAAAAGATTAGCTGGCATAACTAGCATAAAACACAATACATAAACTAAAAACTGTCTCATGGTTAAAATCCTGTGTGTTCTCTTACTGCGGCAACCACCAAAGAAATTAACCCTAACCCTAGTAACGTTCCGCAAAAAGTATAAAATGTAAATAAAAATACCCTTGGATATAATGATTCATCTGGTAATGTAGGTTCTTGAATACAAACTAAATAACTTGTTTGTGCATGACCTTGTACTCTTGCTGTTTCAAAAGCCTTCATTGCCATTACTTGCTGTTCTTTAGCAAATTTTAAATCCATAGTCAAAGCTTCATATTCTGCCACAACCGAACTTAAAGTTTTTGTATCACTTTTTGAACTTGCAACTTTAGCATTTTCAACATCTAACTGTTTTTTTACAGCTGCTAATGATGATTTCAAATTTTTTACTTGTGGAGCATTTGGTGACATTATAGATAATGCCATATTTAATTCTGTTTGTAATTTTGTATATTCTCCTTGTAATGCTTCAATACGAGTTTGCATTCCTGTTGCTGTTAATTCTGGATCAAACGTAGAATGTTTTTCTCTAAATTTTCTCATTTTATTTTGTAAATTATTAACTTTTGCAATAGCAATTTTTACTTCTTCTTCTGCTAATTTAATAGAATCTTGCTGTAATCGCTTATTTAATTCATTTACTAATAATTCACTTTTTGCTAATAATTTTTTTGAAATATTTTGTGCCATTTCTGGAGTATATGCTTTTACATCAACATCAATAATCCCACCTTCAACATCCAAACTTGATGTAACAGCAAAATTCCAGTATTTTAATAATTCATTAGTTGTTGGATGAGAAGTAAGACGTGATATAAAATCATAATCATGGCTTGAATAATGATCTTTTATATGTAATTCCTTATCTACTTCATTAATCAAAGATAATGATTGTAAAAATTCAAGAACCACATAATTTTCATGAGCCCCTCTTCCTATTCCCCCACCCATAAGAGAAGCTAAATCAAGCCCAGAAATAGAAGGTTTTGTATTTTGGACTGAAAATTTCATATTTGAAATATACATAGGAGATGCCCAAAATACTAAATATAAAAAAGTAATAAGCGTAGGTAAAAATACAAAATAAAAAATCAAATTTGCAAAAGAAAAAAGTCTTTTCTTTTTTATAATTTTTTTTACTTTATTACCTACAACATAAAAACTAATTTCTTTTAAAATGGGTTTTGCTACAATAGCTTTAGCATCATGCTTTACAGGCATAGTATCATATGTTGTATCATTATTTTTATTTTCACTAGAAGACTTTTTTAGTATTTCTTCTATTAATTGTTTATCTTTATTCGCATTATTATTTATTTCATTCATTTTAATAAGCTCCACGCTTTATCTTACAAATTTCATCATATATCTTAAATGCTGAATCTAAATCGTCATATTGATATAAATGCCCATCAAATAATATTGCTGCAATATTACAATTTTCTCGAATAACAGAAGGACTATGCGAAACAATAATAAGTGTTGATGTTTTCTTCCTTTCATTAAAAACATCAATACATTTTTGTCTAAATGTAGCATCACCTACTGCATGGGCCTCATCTACAAGATAAAAATCAAAACCAATAGCCATACTCAATCCAAAAGCAAGTTTTGCTCGCATACCAGAAGAGTATGTTTTTATTGGCATATCCATATAATTACCAAGCTCTGCAAAATCTTCAACAAATCGTATAAGTTTATTTAAATCAGCTCCATATATTCTTGAAGTAAAACGTAAATTTTCTCGACCAGTTAAACTACCATGGAAACCACCAGCAAATCCAATAGGCCAAGAAACCCTTGCATCTCTTATTACAGTACCAGAATCCGGTCTTTCATTGCCACAAATAATACTCATAAGGGTTGATTTTCCAGCCCCATTAAGCCCTAATATACCAATATTTTGCCCTTCTATAAATTTAATATTTATATCATCAAGCACAACCTTGCGGCCATATTTTAATTTATATGTTTTTGTTATATTTTGTAATTCTATCATAATATTACTCTCAAAAATTATTCAACAATCTTTCCACGCATATAACGCTCAAATAATAACGCAAAAACAAATGAAATTAAAAACCACATTATAAAATAATTTAAATCAAGAACAGAATTCATATAAGGAGCAGACATAGATTTTCTTGCCAACTCAATTAAATGAACAAGCGGATTATATAATAAATAATCTTGATATGGATGAGGAACAACACTAATAGAAAAAAATATGCCAGAAGTAAAAAATACTATACGCATAAAAATATGTACAATTTTAATTAGTGGCGACCAAAAATATCCCAATGTACTTATGATAATCCCCATTGAAAGTCCAAAAATAGGAGCAGCCATAATAGCAAGTAAAAAATATCCAAAATTTGTGATAAAAACGGGCTGATTTACTAAATATCCTAAAATTATTATTAAAATACTTGAGACTAATTGCGTTGCCCAAACAACAATAGCACGAGAAATCATTAAATCAAGTGGAGTTACTTGTGCAAAAGTTAATAATGCCCTATTAGCTCTCACTGCAGACATACATTTAGCTAATGTATCAGAAAAAATAAGCCAAGGCAAAAAACCAGAAAGTAAAAATGCAAGTATACTCATTCCATGCGGAGCATGAGCTCCAAGCATAAATCGAATAAACCAAAAAATTAATACATTTGCTAAACACTGAAAAACAGCCCACAAATAACCAATAATTGTATTACCATACAAAGTATGTATTTCTCGCATCATAAGAGCATAAATAACACGCCCTTGTACAGTAATTCCTAATGAAATAGCCATAATCCTATTTGAGAACTGGAATTAATTCCCAATTCACTTGTGCATCTTTTTTATTCTTTTCTTGGCAAACAATAAATCCTCTATTACTTCCATCAAGAATTAATGCTTTCTTACATATAACGCCTAACGCAGATGGATATTCTGCACCAATTTGATACATTAAATTTTCCCCAAAAGGCGTTTTTTCAGCTATAGTTATTGTAGCATATGGTTGAGCCATACCAATTCTATTAGCAAAAGACACTTTTTTTGTTTCTTCAGGCTGTAATTCTGTTTGAGTCATACCACAAGCAGTTAGAAATACTAAACAACATACAGTAAATATTGCTTTAAAAAATATATACTTTTTCATTACATTCTCCTAAAAAAATTTTATCGATAAAAAGAAAAATTATCAAGAAAAATTTTAATCATCACACACAAGTAAACGCTTAACACAAAGAGGTATAATAAGTTCCACTCCTTCATCAGAATAAAAATTTCCATTAATAAGTACTGTGGATTTTAAAATAGTTTCAAATGCTCTTACAACTTTTTGCTTTGGCATAATATTTTTTTTCCAAAACATATTGAGATCCATCTGATCTTTATTTTGTGCAAGCCCTTTATTTACATATATTGAAGTTCCAAGACAATAAACAGGAATACAATTTTTTAATGCTGTCATTCCAATAGTACTATTTAACACTATCATTGCCTTAGTATTTTTAAACATCAATTTACTATTTCCAGTTTCAACAAAAAAAACTCTATCTTGAACATTCAATGCTTTTGAAAACGACTCAATAAATTTTCGATAATTTATCAAACCATTATCCATTGGGTGATTTCTGATAACAAGAATATCATCTTTGGATGCATATTGAGCAAACGATGTAACAATACAAATAATAGCTTCTTTCATACCATTAAAAGGTGAATATAAACGAACTTGAGAATCAGAATCTAATTGCAAGGGAAAAAGAAAAAATTTTTTTCTTGTCCGATAAATCTTTTTTAAATTAGTAACTGTTTTTTTTCTATTAACTTTTTTATCTAGTATTCTTAATATCCATGTTCCTAATTCTTTCATAATACCATTAGGTCTATGAGTTTTGTAAGACCAAAAAAAAGGCTTTGCTAATAATTCAACAGCAGAATAATTAAAAGCTAAGCTCATTCTTCTTTTTAAGGAATTTGTAATTAATAAAGGCTCTTCATTATGAATAGAAGAAATATCCATTTTTTTACGATACCCTAAAATATCATCACAACCTTTAAAAAGTTCAGATCGACCATTTACCCCATTTTTTTCCATAGTTACATACGCAGGACGTAAATATCCTTCTTCAAAAACCCATACACGAATATTTTTTATTTTAGCAATAGTAATTGCTTCACTATGCATAGGTCGCCAATCACCAAAAACAAGAACATCTGTTACTTGATGTTTTTGATAATAATCAGCAATGAAACTTCCCCACAGATCTCTATTTTTTCTGTAACAAGAGGTATATTTTCCGTGCCAATCATACCAATCTCCCCCACAAAGATTTATTCTTGACACAGTACAACCATGATTAACTAATGTTAACCCTAATTTTTTAAAAAATTTTCCATGTGGACCTTGTAAAAAGAGAAAATGTCTCATTACTTACCTATATTAAATAACTTACAAAAACTTTTACGAAAAATAACACAATATCTAGCCCATTTTGGACTTTTATATTGTAATTTTTCTTCCGTAAAGTAGAAACATACATCTAATGCATTACAAAAGCAAGAATTTCTCCAATCATAGTATCTTGGATATAATAATAATGTACTTGCAATTAATGTGTTAATTGTTATTTTTTCTGTTCTTCGTGGAATAGCTTGCATATCACAAGTCAAGCCCCAGCCAGCATAAAAAGGCAAACCATAGCAATATACTTTTATACCTCGTAATAACGCCTCAAACCCTGTTTGAGAAGTTAATGTATGAACTTCATCAATAATATCAAAAAGTTTTGTAATATTTGTATTCGTTACAACATAATCAGCATATTGTAAGGCTATTTCTTCAGAAATTTTACCTTTTCGATTTAATTTTTCGACATCAGGGTGTGGCTTATATAAAATACACGCATCAGGATTATTTTCTCTTACACTTTTTAATAACGCTAAATTACTTTTATATATTCCACCCCCCAAGCGCACAGAAGCATCATCTTCAACCTGTCCGGGTACAAGAATAATTTTTTTGTTATTTGTATAATCTTCGCGTTTTAAAGAAACAAAATCTCCCACATTATATTTTGATAACCCTTTATCAATAATAAATTTTTGAATCTTTTCAGCTTGTTTCCATAATAACTCTTTATCGCTTCTTTTATTAAAATTTTGCAAAAGATATTCTAAATCACTTTGTTTTTGTGGATTATAATAAATTCCTTTGCTATCTAAAACAAGTGAAAAAGGCCAATTAAAATCAGAACCAAGCCCAACAGAACGTAAAAAACCATCTTCCATTTGAATTAACGAAATTCCATTGTTTTCACATTCTACTACAAAATCATGGGTAATTTTTGAAGACCAAGCAACAATTTTAGCATTATATTTTTTTGCTGCAAGAAGAGCTTTTTTATAATTTTTATAAAAATAAATTTGATTATCAGTACCTTGTAAATAAGCTCTTGCATGAGGATATTTCCAATAAGAAAAACCAACACAAATAAATGTGCCACGATTTAATTCATTACATTCTTTTTGTTTTACCAATAATTCCAAAATATCTTCTAATTCACATTTTTTATCAGTTATCGGATTCACATAACTAGGGTATTTTATGCAAGCTGCATAAAATAAACTTTCAATACTATGTGTTTTCTTTCTTCTTTCACAAGCAATTTTATCGTGCGTAAGCCCCCAACCAGCATAAAAAGGCAATCCATAACAATACACATTTTTGCCTAAAAGTAATGCTTCAAAACCCATTTGTGATGAAACAACAAAAACTTTATCCATTTGTTTCAATAAAGATAAAGAAGATACATCTTCAGTAATAATTTTTATTTTTTCATTATAAATATATTCTGTTAAATATCCTTTCTTTTTTCCACAAAGAACATCAGGGTGAATTTTTATAAAAATTTGTGCATTTTCAAATTGTAATGCATCTTCAACCATTTTTTTAAAAGATGTTTCATCTGCACCACTTAAAAGAACACTTGCATCATTATATGTTTGATCAATAATAAGAATTTTTTCTTTCTGTGCATAAGAAGAAAAATAATCAGTAGAAATATCTTTAGCTTGATTATACTTACTTAAATTATTATCAATAATATAGGTAATTGCTTTTTTAGCTCTCTCTATATTTTCATGGGTAATCCACGAATCATCATTAAGATATATTTCTAATTGTGATTCTTTAAAAGAATTATAATAAATGCCTTTTTCATCAATAATAAGAGAATATGGTCTTGAACCGTTACACCCTAAATCTAATGATCGATAAAATCCATCTTCCAAAGCAAGATAAGGAATATTTAATTCAATAGCTTTTTTTTGTGCTTTTTGGGCAGTTTTTTTATTACCCCAACCAGCAATTTTTGTTGTTTTATTAGTAATACCAAACACTAGAATATCTTCAAAAAAACACTCTATTCCTTTGGTATTAATAATGCCTTTGGATAATACAGAAATCATAGATGACTATGTAAGCAAGTAAAAGAAAACTGTCAACAAATTTTATTTTAAATAATTTCTTTCATAGAATTGACATATTCTTCTTTCGTCCTACAATATACATATAAACTATAAATAAAAAGGATACGATAATGAGCTCTTGTAATCATAACTGTTCAAGCTGTGGAACAGCAAGTAGTTGCAATGATAAAGATAAACAGACAAGTTTACTTGCAGAAGCAAATCCTCATTCCAATGTAAAAAAAGTTATTGCTGTTGTAAGTGGAAAAGGTGGTGTTGGCAAAAGTTTGGTCACTACACTTTTAGCAACTCAAATGAATAACGATGGTTTTAAAACAGCAATTTTAGATGCTGATATTACAGGACCTTCAATCCCAACAGCTTTTGGAACAAATGAAAGAGTTACAGGTAATGATATGGGTATGCTCCCAGTTCTTACCAAAAACGGCATATCCATTATGTCAGTAAACTTGTTATTAGAAAAAACAACAGATCCAGTTATTTGGCGAGGTTCTATTATTGCCAATACAGTAAAACAATTTTGGTCAGATGTTATATGGGGAGATATTGACTATATGTTTGTTGATATGCCTCCGGGAACAGGCGATGTACCACTTACTGTTTTTCAATCTCTTCCTATTGATGGCATTATTGTTGTTGCTTCCCCTCAAGAACTTGTAGGTATGATAGTAGAAAAAGCAGTAAATATGGCTTCAATGATGAATGTTCCTATTTTAGCATTAGTAGAAAATATGAGCTATTTTCAATGTGATGAATGTGGAAAAAAACATAAAATTTTCGGAGATAGCCACATAGAAGAAATTGCACAAAAACATAATATAAAAAATATCTTTCAAATTCCTATTAATCCAGAAATTGCCAAAGCTATTGATAATGGTAATATTGAATCATTTAAAAATACATACTTTGAAAATATCAAAAATATTTTATAGGGTATATTTCTAAATTAATCATTTTATCTTTTTCTTTTAGGGTTACACTGTCTTTATCCGTACCTTTCTTTATCATACGGATAAAGCAAAATAATTTTCCCTAAGCCCC
>JARHYD010000081.1 GCA_029258655.1 Mailhella sp. | reverse complement strand
AACATCTATGTCTACATTTAGAAATAATAAAAAACTTATCCGTGAATGGTTTTTACATAATGAAGTTACAGAAGAAAAATTTCTCCCTGAATCTCTTATGAATGTTCCAGAAATGGAAGTTATCAATGCCTTATTTGCTTGTTTACCACAAGAAACTTTTATATCAGATAAAGCCTGTTTTTCTCTTGGAAAAAGCATTGCTAATTTATTTGAAAAAAATAAAGAGCAAGCACAAATTTGTGTACGCCGTTTTATGTGGCACATGAATGAAGAATCAGGAAATATCGGTTGGGGTATTCCAAAAGCCTTTGCCCAAACATTAGCCCATAGTACAGGATTAACCAAAATTTATGGAAATGTACTTGTTTCCTATATTAATGATAAAGAAGGTGACAGTAATTACTGTGATCATGCTCCATTGCGTCAAACGTGCTATGAAGCTGTTGAAATCTTTGCAAAAAAAATGCCAGAATATAAAGATAAAATTATAGAAATTATTGAAACTCAACATGATGAAGACGAAACTTGCCAACAAATTCGTCAAAATGTTTTAGTAGAATTAAAAAAAATATAGGATTTTTTATGCAAGAATATCAAAACCGTTTCTTGGGTTCTGAAGTTGAGCCACGCCCTGCCAATGAATGTTTATTTCATGTTATTCCAGTACCTTATGAAGAAAGTGTTAGTTATGGTGGAGGTACAGCAAAAGGTCCAGAGTGTATTTTAAATGCTTCCGATCAACTTGAACTTTTTAATGGACATTCCTCACCAGGTGAACAAGGAATTTTTACACATTTTCCTATTGACTGCAAAGCTAATCCAGAAATAGTTATGCAAAGAATCTATGAAACAACTCAAAAAGTTTTATCATTAAATAAAATTCCTATCCTTTTAGGTGGCGAACATAGCATTACTTTTGGAGCATTAAAAGCTCTCAAAGAAAAATATGGTACTTTTGGCATTGTACAATTTGATGCACACGCAGATTTGCGTTACGAATATTTAGGTAGCAAATGGAGCCATGCTAGCGTAATGTGTCGTGCTGTTGATGATTTAGGATTGCCACTAGTACAGCTTGGAAACAGAGCCTTTTGTCTTGAAGAATACGAAACACGGAAAAAATTTCACGTTACAAGTTGGGACGCAGACTATTTATGTCAAAATCCTATACCCGAAAATCTAATTCCTCATGATTTTCCAGAAAAAATTTTTATTACCTTTGATGTTGATGGACTAGATCCAAGTATTATTCCAGATACAGGCACTCCTGTTGCAGGTGGACTTACTTGGTATCAATCACTTAACTTAGCTAAAAAAGCTCTTGAAAAAAGAAAACTTATTGGCTTTGATGTGGTAGAATTAGCACCAAAAGAAAATAGTTTTGTTTCAGATTTTATTACAGCACAACTTACTTATGCTCTTATGGATTTAGTAAAATAATTTTTCCTTTTTGGAGAAAATCATTTCCTCCAATCCGCCTCAATCAAGAAAATTTATTAAAATAAATTTTAATAAATTTTCCTATATTAAAACATCGGTAAAAACTCTTTTTTCTTGAAAATGCTGAATTATAAAAAAACAAATTTAACAACTAGAAATAATTTAAAAACACACCCTAATAGTACAATAAAATTATTTTAAAAACTTCTCCTAGTAAGTATAACTATGCTACTATATTGTATTTTTTGTGTGAAAAATTTATCTTGCTTATTTTTTATTATTAGGTAAAGTTTATAAAAAGCCATAAAGGGGAATTTTATGAAATTCAAAAAAACATTAGGAGTATTAGCTATTCTTCTTACATTTTCAGCTTTTGGTAGTTTTTCAATGCCAGATGATGCTGATGCAAAACGTTTTGGATCAAGCCGTTCTATTGGTCGAACTATAACAAGACCATCAACTCCAAGTGGCTTTACACGTTCACCAAATACCACACAACAACGTAATTTCACTAATCAAAATGGTGCTGCCACTATGAATAGAACAGGTATGTTTGGTGGTTTATTTGGTGGTCTTTTAGCTGGTACACTTTTAGGATCACTTCTTGGCGGAGGTGGTTTTGGTGGTGGTTTTGGTCTTTTTGATATTCTTATTCTTGGTGCCATTGGTTTTATTGCTTACCGTTTCTTTAAATCTCGTAATCAAAAAAAAGAAGAAGAAAATAATTATCAACAAAATTACCAAGAACCAGAAAATTACACCAAAACAAATAATGCTTGGAGTAAGTTACAATCAGAAAGAAAACCTCA
Organism: Mailhella sp.; assembly: GCA_029258655.1. GTDB lineage: Bacteria > Desulfobacterota > Desulfovibrionia > Desulfovibrionales > Desulfovibrionaceae > Taurinivorans. Next base: position 3,139 of record JARHYD010000081.1, on the reverse strand, counting down.
CGAAGAACCTCAAGCCAACTCTGCTATTAATATTCCTCATTTTAACGAACAAGAATTTTTAGACGGTGCAAAACAATTATATGTACGTATGCAAGAATCTTGGGATTTGCGTGATTTAGCAGATATTAAACTCTTTACAAGTGAAGAAGTATATAAAGGAATTGAAGAAGACGCAAAAGCTGATCCTAATCCTTCTAAAACAGAACTTATTCTTATTAATTGCCATGTTGAAAAAGCTGATGTTATAGGAAGTAAAGAACACGTTTCTGTTTTATTTGATGTTCTTATGAAAGAACAAGAAAATGAAAATAATGAACAAGTTAAAGAAATTTGGAACTTCACTCGTGATACCAATGGTGATTCCATGTGGAAACTTGACGGTATTCAACAAGTATAATTTTTCTTTTTTGCGTACCAAAAAGGCAGTATATACACTGCCTTTTTTTATATCTTTAACATTGCTTTTCCTTTTCAATCATTGTAAAAAATTTTTATCATTTTTCAATAACTAGGATTTTATAATGCATAATAAACTAATTGGTCTTTTTGATTCTGGAGTAGGTGGACTTACAGTACTCAAAGCATTAAAAAATACATTACCCAATGAAAATTATATTTATCTTGGTGATACGGCAAGATTACCTTATGGAACAAAAAGTAAAGAAACAATTATTCGTTATGCTCTACAATGTACAGAAAAGCTCATGGAATATGATTTAAAAATCCTTGTTGTTGCTTGTAATACTGTTAGTTCTATTGCTCTTCCTTATATTAAAGACAAATATCCCCATATCGAAGTTATTGGTGTAGTTGAACCAGGAGCAGAAGCAGCTTGTAATGAAACAAAAAATAATATAATTGCCGTACTTGCCACAGAATCAACAATAAAAGGAAAAGCGTATGAAAACGCTATCTTAAAAATTAAACCAACGGCAACAGTAATAGGCAAAGCTTGCCCTCTTTTTGTTGGTATGGCAGAAGAAGGAATAATAAAAGGGGAACTTGCCGAAGCAATGGCAAAACATTATTTACACGAAATTTTACTAAAAACACAAAAACCAGATACCATTGTGCTTGGTTGTACCCATTTTCCATTATTAAAAGAAGCAATTCAACATATTGTAGGCAATGCTATTCATCTTGTTGATTCAGCACAAACAACAGCCCAAAAAGTTCAAAAACTTTTAAAAGAAAAAAAACTTTCATTAGATGTTACATTACCCCATGCTACCATGCATTTTTTAACAACTGATGATGTTGCAAAATTTAAAGCCATTGGCGAACCCTTTCTCGGTATCTCTTTAGATAAAAGCAATGTGGAACTTGTGGATTTATAATGCCAAGATTAAAATTAACTATTGCCTACGTTGGCACAAAATACAGTGGCTGGCAACGTCAATCACATAACGGTATTGAATTACCTACTATTCAAGGCATTGTTGAAAACGAAATAAGCAGAATTTGCAACACAAAAATTTATTTACAAGGTTCTGGTAGAACTGATGCTGGTGTCCATGCTGATTGCCAAACAACACATTGTGATATTCCTGAAAATAAAATTTCTTTAAATTGGCAATTAGCATTAAATACTTGTTTACCACATGATATTAGAATAAAAAATTATGCCATTGTGCCTTCTACTTTTCATGCTATGTTTGATGTTGAAAAAAAATCCTATACTTATTCATTATGGCTTAATAGGCAATTTGTCCCTCCTAAACTTTATCCCTTTACATGGCCTTGTGGAGAACTCAACATTACCAAAATAGATCAAGCCATTCCTTATCTCATAGGTACACATGATTTTGCTTTTGTACAAAATCAAGGCACAGAATTAAAAAGCACAGAACGTACAATGTACACAATTTTACGTTCTGATTATGAAAATCAACATACAATAAATCCTGACAATTATGAATTAACCCTAACATTTATAGCTAATGGTTTTTTAAAACAAATGGTTCGTAATTTAGTGGGACTATTAGTTGCTTGTGGCAAAGAAAAAATTATTCCTCAAAGTATTCCAGATCTTATGGCAACAAAAGATAGAAAAAAATCTCCCCCCACAGCACCACCACAAGGACTAACAATGTCTCAAATATGGTATAAATAAAAATGAAAAAACTTCACTACACTTGCACACAAAACGATATAGATAATCGCATTGATTTTATTTTAAAAAATGTTTTTCCAGAACTTGGTGGACGGGGTATAAAAAAACTTTGTGAGCAAAACAAAATTATACTTAAAAATAAACCCATTAAAGCAAGCTATAAAGCTAAAGAACATGATGAAATACAAATAATACTTGAAAATTCTTCTATATCTCAAGTAGAAAATCTTATTCCTTTATGTTCTTCACATGGGTATATCGCTATATATAAAGCACCTTTTTTACACACAGAAAGTCAACAAGGAAAAATAACAATCAATATAGAAGATAGCATAAAAAATTCCTTTCCAAATGCTATTCTTCTTACTAGGCTTGATTATGCAACCTCTGGGCTTATTCTTTTTTGTCAGAATACTATTGATTTTGAAAATTGGAAAAAAGAACAAGCACAAAATACAATCAAAAAAAGATACTTAGCCTTAGTCGAAGGAAATATACAACAACCTTTTTCCATTCAAAAAGAAATTATTGCTAAAAATACAACAACAATGCAAACAAAACAAGGAACAAAAACAAGAACAACTCTTATAACCCCCCTTGCTATTTCTGCTTGTCAACAGTTCTCTTTAATTGAATGTACAATTTTTCAAGGTGCAAGACATCAAATTAGAGTACATCTTGCAAGCGAAGGTTTCCCACTTGTTGGAGATATAAAATACGGGGCTAGAACACAAAATTTTGCAATATTACACCAATTAGAACTTTGCAATAATAATTTAACACATTCTATTTCCCCTACATTATCTAAAACAACACCTTATCTTGAATTATTAGAAAAACAACAATCAGAAAAATTTATTCTGCATAATTACCAAATACAAAGCCCATTCATTACTGCCCACTGTTTACCACCATTTTGGGAAGATTTACCCAAAACTATACAAGATAATATTCTTGTTAAAATACAACATATATAATTTTTAAAATATTCTTTTACATAGGGGGAGGACTTTTTATAAAAAGTCC
>JARHYD010000079.1 GCA_029258655.1 Mailhella sp. | reverse complement strand
AATGATGGCTGATGCATTTGCAGCAGCTAAAGATAACGAAGAATAATTTTTTTGAAATATTCTTTTAAAGCCTCTCTTTTTTGAGGGGCTTTTTTATTTAAATATTGCATACCATTTAAAAAATTATTTATAATTTTTAAATTGATCTTATTTTATTTTTCTTTAGGGGAAATAATTCCCCCAAGCCCCTCAAGTAAGCAAATTGAGTACATAGATAAAATATCTTTTTTCTTAATTTTAAATGTAAAACCTAGTGCAACAGGATTGAATAAAAAAATAAATTAATACAAAAAGTTATTACATAAAAAATACGCTGTAAAACTATTTATAATTGGATTTATACAGAAAAAATAAATTCACATAATCTTTAAGTGTTACATCATAAAACCTGAAAACGAAAAGGAATTAAGAAAAGAAGAATATTTTCAAATGGAATATCAATAAGAGAACGCTCGAAAAAGACAAATAATCGCAATGAATTTGGACATTAGGAACTTAATAGCATTCTCTCAAATAAAAGCAAAAAAGTAATTTTTTTATGTAAAAAGGAAATCAAGATTACTCACAGTATTTACAATTCAATACTATCGCACTTGGTTTTACAATTAAAAAAGTAATAAAAAAACAATACTGGATCTTTTTTCCATTTTACCCAAAAAAGCTATGAAATTTGTTACCTCAGATAGAAGAAAAGAGTTTGCTTGCCATAATCAAACCAAAGAAAAACTTAAATAAATTTTTTCTTTGTAGATGCTTATCTGATAAAAAAAAATGAGGCAAAGAAGAAGTAATGAAAATACAAATAGCTTATTAAGAAAATTTTATCCAAAACAAACAAATTTATCTAAAGTTACCCCAAAAATGTTTAAAAGTTTTTCTACATGAAGTGTAACACTTGAAAATACAATTTAGCAAAAAAAAAGATAGAATTACTATTGTGCAGTAATTCTATCTTTTTTATCATATTATATTTAAATTATTTATTGAATTTTGCGTGTCTTTCTTCTGCATTTTTAATACAATGATAAAGATAAAGCATTTGGAAAATAACAGTAAGAACAACGTTTACAGGTGCTTTTAAATTATTTTCTTCAAGCATTTTTAAAACTATTTTTCTTCCTTCTAATGCTACATAAATACAAAGAATAAATGCTGCAAAGCTTAATATATTAAGAACCATAGAAACTGTTTGAAAAGTATCAACAGATACGGAACCTGTAAAAATATTTGTGATTAAACGTTTAATAAGAAGAAGTTGAAGGTTTGTAGACCAACCAATAAGACCAGCAATAATTAATGCAATTTTTGGATCTAATTTAACTTTTTCTGGAAGGCTAGGTTTTATTTGTTTAACAAAGTTATAAATCCATGCATAGTAGTAAAAGCTGTAAGAAAACACACAATATAAGAAAAATTGCAATGTTGTTTGGCTTGTACCAAAATAACGTTCACCAAAAGTTTTGTCATTTCTCTCAAACATAAGACCTCGTTTACGGGGAACTTATAAATGAATTTTTATTCTATTCTATTGAAATAGAATAAAGAAATCCCCTTAATTGAGGCAATATATATGATATTTTATTTTGTTTGTAAATAAAAAATTTTTATAGTATTTTTAAGAAGATATAATAGAGTGTGTTTTTAAAATAATTTAATTCTATTTTTTCTTTTGGGGTTATACTGTCTTTATCTGTAACTTCCTTTGTTGTAACGGCTAAAGCAAAATGAATTTCCCCCAAGCCCTCTTAATTAGGCAAATTTATTAAAACTTATTTCAATAAATTTGCCTAATTGAAAAGGATATTATTTAAAAAATTATATTGTTTGGTAATTTATAATAATCGTTATTTAAAAAGATGTAACAGATCTCCATAACCTAATTCTTTCATTTTTTCATAAGGAATAAATTTAATAGAAGCACTGTTTATGCAATAGCGAACTCCATTGGGACTTTCTGGTTCATTATAAAAGACATGACCTAAATGGGCATTGCCAATTTTACTTTTAACTTCTGTTCGTGTCATACCAAAAGATGTATCTTTTTTATATTCAATAGATTCTTTATTGAGAGGTGCTTTAAAACTTGGCCACCCACAACTGCTTTGAAATTTATCAAAAGATGTAAATAAAGGTTCACCTGTGGTAATATCTACATAAATTCCTTTTTTATCAAAATTCCAGTATTCACCAGTAAAAGCTCGTTCTGTTGCGGCATTTTGTGTTACATCAAATTGTAAAGGAGTTAATGTTTTTTTCAATTCTTCTATATTAGGTTTTGAATATGCTTTTTTTTCTGATGTGTTAATGATTTTGTTGATGTCTTGAAAAATAGCTGGGGAGATATGGCAATATCCATTAGGATTTTTATCTAAATAATCTTGATGATATTCTTCAGCTAAAAAGAAATTTTTTAATGGTGCAATTTCTACCACAAATTTTTTATGTTTTTGTGCTTCAATTTTTACATAATCTTTAATAATTTTTTCAGATTGTTCATCTACATAATAAATACCTGTTTGATATTGTTCGCCAATATCATTTCCTTGTCGATTTTCTATGGTAGGATCAATAACATAAAAATAGGCTTTTAATAATTGTTCTAAACGTACTTTTGTTGGATCATACGTAACATGAACAGCTTCTTTAAAACCAGTATTTCCTTGTACAACTTTTTGATATGTTGGAGTAATGTCAGATTTTCCATTTGCATAGCCACTTTCTGCATTAATAACTCCCTTTATTGATGAAAATAATTTTTCAACTCCCCAAAAACAACCGCCAGCAAAATAAATTTGTTTTGTTTCTTGGTTTATCATTGTTGTTTTTTCCTTTGCATGAACTGTACTATTAATATTTAAAATACTTCCAATTAGAAAAAGAAATAAGAAAAAAATTTTTTGTTTCATGTTTTATCTCCTTTTTATATTTTAAGTTAAGATTATTTTTTCTTATTGCAAGTGATACCTAATAAGAATTTTATGTAAATAGGATTGTTTTTAAATTAATTTTTATTTTTCTTGATTATATAACATTTTTTTATTTATTCTACTATTACATTGTATCACGTTTTATAAGGTTTTTCACCTCTTTAACCTGAGCATGGGGTAAGTTAATGGGGAGAAATCCTCTCAATAGAAATTATTTTTATAGAAAGTGAAAAAAGAAAAAACCGTTTTGTATGAAAAACGGTTTTTGGAATAAAAATTTTTGAAAGGGGGTTTTAGGGGGAGGACTTTTTATAAAAAGTCCTCCTCCTAAAAAATAACTAGTTAATGAATCTAAAAAAAGCCCCATTAAGTTGGGGCTATTTTGATTTTATTTTACGGTAACATCAAGAGTGATGTCTGGATAATAATCCGCAGCATATAATTGATTTATTGTGTATGGTTTATTGAATTTTATATTTGCATTTAATTCTTTTTTGTTTTGGGTAATAAGTTCAAGAGTTTTTTCGAAAAGAAGCAAAATATCTTGATCTTCTTTATATTTTTCTACTAAAGAAGTATTTTTGAATTTTTCTAATTCATTAATTAACAAGTTTTTTTGCTCTTCTTTTTTTATTCCTAATACTTTTTCTGTTAAATCATAGCAAAAATCAATGAAACCATTATCATTATATGTTGCATTTATTTCATTTAGTTTTATAGCATACTGGGAGCTTTCAGAAATTGAAGAAGATTTAAAAATATCATTACCAATAAAAATAAGTGTATAATTTTCTGTTGGAAGTGTTGCAACAGTTTTAATAGTAAGACCTAAAAGTTCATCAATGGAGAAATTATTATTGTCTGTTAATACTTTTGTATTTCTATCAAACTCTCTATGATTGTTCATTGATATTCCAAAACCGTTATTAAATTTTTGCATAATAAGAGTATTTACACCATCAATAGGTAAAAGGGTAAAATATTCTCCAGGAATAAGCATTTTACTTAAAGAAGAATCAATAGTTAGTGTTTTTTCATTTTCTGCAATAGCTACGGTAAGGTTATCAAGAGTAATTGGCTTACTTACTTTAGAATCTAATTCTGTAAGATAAATATTAACATCTTCAATAGAGGAGCTTGTAAATGGAATTTGAGTAATTTTTGTTATTTCATAAAGCAGTTCATCAGCCAATCTTTCGTATTCTGTTAATGATTGTATAGAATCATCATTGGCTTCAGAAATTTCAATTTGATTTAACTTGATAGCGAGATTGGTTATTTTTGCAAGGTTTTTAGCATTTGGAAAAGCAATATCGGTTATATTAAGTTTTCCCATTTCAAGTTTAAGAGGTTCTGCGTTAAATGTAATATCCTTATAGGTAACAGTGGATTTTTCATTTTTAGCAGGTTCAAATGCGAGGTTTCCAATAGATAATTGTGCTAAGCTTTCGGAAGCTTTTTTAATATCAAAATTAATCTTATTATAGGTAATACCGTCATGGCGGAAATCTAAAATAGTTTGGAAATATTTTTCAGAAAAACGTTCTGTATTATGTAATGCAATAAGTTCTTTTACATTTAATTTTGGGGAAACAATATTGACGCTATCAATAGTAGTTACAAGTTCTTCATTTCCGTAAAGAGAAAAAGTTGTTTTATAGTCTGTAAGGCTTAGTTCATCACAAATAAGATCTGATTCAAATGTGTTATTGTTAATAACATCTTTAGAAATGCCTTTTATTTTAATTTCTTTTGCACTGCTTACGATATTGGCATTTTTTTCTTTTTCTGAATATGTGCCTTCTGCATCAGAAATTGTTAATGTTTGGGAGAAAATACTATATTCAACAGCACTATGCTTTATTCCATAATCATTTAATTTTTGAGATGCTACTGCTTCTACTTTACTATTAATGGTTTCAGCAAAAAAATATCCTCCACCACCAAGAACAATAAGAGAAGCAAGACCAATAATTATTTTTTTACCCATGTTATCCTCACTTTTAGGAATTATTGGTATATTTAAAAGGATTAATTTGTACTTGTCAACTGATAAGTAATTGTAAAACGTATTATGTTGTTTGTTTGGGGGGTGCTTTTATTATGTAAGATTATTTATGTGTTTAATCGAATAACTATAAAAGATTTTTTATAGTTATAGGATTAACAAGTGTATAATAAGGTATTTGACTTTATCTATTCAATTATTTATATTTTTTAAATTGAGAATATATTGAAAAATTCTTATAAAAGTAAGTTCTATAAGGAAAAATATTTTTATTTAATTAGGGTTAAAATTTTAAATTGTAAGTGAGAATTACCAATGGAAATTGATACACAAAATAATTTTTATGGGGATAAAATGTATGAACTTGCAAAAAAACTTTTTCCTCTTTGTCGAAGTATAACGGGAAAAGGTTTGAGGGATAGTTTATATATTCTTAATGAATTTCTTGGAGAGAGAGAGAGAGAGAGAGAGAGAGAGAGAGAGAGGCTTTCTATACATTCCATTCCAAGTGGAACAAGTGTGTATGATTGGGTAGTACCTGATGAATGGGAAATTAATGATGCATATATTATAACTCCTGACGGAGAAAAAATTTGTAATTTTAAAGAAAATAATTTGTATATTGTAAATTATAGTGAGGGAATTAATAAAGAACTTTCTTTAGAAGAATTACAGCAACATTTATATTCTATGGAAAATATGCCTGATGCTATTCCTTATGTTACAAGTTATTATGAAAGACGTTGGGGATTTTGTATAAGCCATGAGCAAAGAAAAAAATTAAAAAATGGAATATATAAAGTTTTTATTGATGCAAAACATTATAGTGATGGTGTATTAAATTATGCAGATTTAATTATTCCAAGTACACAAAATAATTCTGAAGAAATTCTTATTTCTACGTATTTGTGTCACCCCTCTTTAGCAAATAATGAATTAAGTGGTCCTATTGTGGCTATTTATTTAATAAAATGGTTACTTGCACAAAAAGAAAGAAAATATACATATCGTTTTGTTATTGTTCCTGAAACTATTGGAAGTATAGTTTATATTAATCAACATTTAGAACAGTTGCAACAATTTGTAAAAGCTGGATTTGTACTTTCTTGTGTTGGTGATGATAAGCAATATTCTTTAATTCATTCTCCTTATGAAAATACATTGGCTGATAAAGTGGCAATGCACGTTTTAAAAAATAAGGTTAATTTTAAAGAATATACTTTTATAGATAGAGGAAGTGATGAACGACAATATTGTTCACCCTTAGTTGGATTACCTGTTGTTGGAATTTGCAGAACAAAATATGGTAATTATAAAGAATACCATACAAGTAAAGATGATCTTAATGTAATAAGTCCTCAAGGTTTGCAAGGTGCATTTGAGGCAATGCAAGAAATTATTTTAAATTTAGAAATAAATGAATATTATAAAAGTACTACTATTTGTGAGCCTAATTTAGGTAAAAGAGGACTTTATCAAACAATAAATATTCAATATGCGGGATCTGTATCATGGGCTTTTTTAGGCTATTGTGATGGTAAAAATGATGTATTAGATATTGCCAATATTTTGAAAATTCCAGCTTATGAATTAAAAGAAGTAATAAATGCATTAAAATTACATGGATTAATAAAATAGTATGCAATATTTATTAGAATATAATACAAAAAAATATAGTGATAATGATTTATTAGATGTTTTTGAACATCTTGGAATAAAAAGAGGCGATATTCTTTGTGTTCATTCTGAACTTTTAGGATTAGGAAAACCTCTATTACCTAAAAATATATTTATGCAAAATATTATTGATTGTTTTTGGAAAATAATAGGTGAAGCAGGAACATTAATAATGCCTACTTTTACATATAGTTTTTGTAAAAATGAAGTTTATGATAAATTGCATTCAAAAAGTACGGTAGGGATATTAACTGATTTTTATAGACAGCAAATAGGAGTAAAAAGAACAAATGATCCAATTTTTTCTTTTGCTGTAAAAGGTGCAAAAGAAAAATTATTTATGGAAGATACGAGAAAATGTTTTGGTAATAATAGTGTTTATGATATGTTAGCAAAACAAGATGGTAAAATTATTCTTTTTGGAACGGAAATGTTGGGATATACTTTTTCTCATTATATAGAAGAAAAAGCAAAAGTTGATTATCGGTTTTATAAAACATTTTCTGGGCTTATGATAAATGAACAAGGTAATGCTATAAATAAAGAAATAGATTTTTATGTACGATATTTAGATAGAAATTCTGATTTATCTATTTCAAAACAAATTAGTATCTTGAAACAAAGTAATAATTTTGTATCTAAAAAATTTGCAAAATCATGTATAGTGAGTATTTCTGCAAAAAAATATTTAGAAGTAACATTACAAGAATTACAAAAAAATCCATATTGTTTATTAGAGGACGTGTATGATAACTCATGTATATAATTTTTTGGAACAACGTTTATTAACACATTTTGACAAAAAACTTTTTGTTGAAAATTCTGGAAAATCAATAAGCTATAATGAGTTTGATATTGCTTGTAAAAAACTAGCTACTACAATTATTAATAAAGAAATTTATCAATCACCTATATTAATTATTTTGCCAAAGGGGATTGATTGTTTAATTTCCTTTATGGGAATAGCATTAAGTGGTAATTATTATACTTTGTTAGATGAAAAAACACCCTTAGAACGTATCCAAAAAGTGATAGCAATTTTAAAGCCAAAACTTATTATTACAAATAAGGCATTAAATTTAGGTATTGATACGTTATTTCCACAGGATTTTGATAGTTTTTCCATTGATAATGAAAAAATAATGCAAGTAAAAGAAAAACACATTGATACGAATTTATTATATGTATTTTTTACAAGTGGAAGTACAGGAATACCTAAAGGTGTAAGTATTGCTCATAAAAGCGTTATTGATTATACGTTTTGGGTATGTGAAACTTTTAAATTTTCTGATAATGAAATTTTAGCAAATCAAGCACCTTTTTATTTTGATAATAGTATCTTAGATATTTTTTCAACAATAAAATCGGGAGCTACATTGCATATACTTCCAACCCATTTATTTGCTTTTCCTGCTAAGATAATGGATTATTTACAGGAACACCAGATCAATACTATTTTTTGGGTACCATCAGTTTTAATTTATTTTGCTAATGTTAATGCTTTAAAAGGATATGATAATCTTAATTTACAAAAAATTCTTTTTTGTGGTGAAATTATGCCCACTAAACAATTAAATGTTTGGAGAAAATTTCTGCCACAAGCAATTTTTGCTAATCTTTATGGTCCAACAGAAATAACAGATGTATGTTCCTATTATATAGTTAATAGGGACTTTAAAGATGATGATATGTTGCCCATAGGAAAAGCTTGTAAGAATACAGAATTATTGGTTTTTGATGATAATAAAGAATTAATTCAATCTTCTCAAGTCGGGGTTAAGGGTGAACTATATGTAAGGGGTTGTTCATTATCTTTAGGGTATTATGATGATAAACAAAGAACTTCTCAAGCATTTATGCAAAATCCTTTACATGATAAATATTTAGATTTAGTTTATCGTACAGGTGATATTGTTTCTTATAATGAATTTGGGGAGTTATTATGTTATGGACGTGTTGATAATCAAATAAAATATATGGGACACAGAATAGAACTTGGTGAAATAGAAGTTGCAGTAAATGGCCATAGGGATATAAGAAATAGTGCTTGTATTTTTAAAGATGAAATTATTTGTTTTTATGAAAGTGATAATGAGTTGAATTTACAAGCATATTTAAAAGATAAATTATTAGGCTATATGATTCCTAAACAATATATTCGTGTAGATAAATTTCAATTAAATGCTAATGGTAAAATAGATAGGAAAGTATTATATGAAATATAAAAATATCTATTTAATTGGACAGGGTAGAGTAGCTAAAGAATGTTTAAAAATAGCAGAAAATTATTATAATGAAAAAGTGTATTATGTTGATTTAAAAACAACAAAAGAATTTGATGATTTTTTTTCTGAAAAAGAACATTGTCTAATTATTAGTGCAAATAATTTTTATTTATTTAAGAAAAATTGTGTAAATAAAAATAGTATTATTAATTATCATAATGCATTGTTACCACAGCATAAAGGTTGTAATGCTCATATTTGGGCAATTTGGGAAGAAGATCAAAAAACGGGTATAACATGGCATAAAGTAGGGGATAAGATTGATGGAGGAGAAATACTGTATCAAGAAGAAATTCCTCTTGATAATACGATTACTTCGTTACAATTATTAATGCGTCAACATAACGTAGCTATTGATTGTTTTTATCAGTGTTTGGAAAATTTAGAAAAAGGTTTTTTAGTTCCACAAGAGGCAGAAACTAGTAGTTATCATTATAAAAAATCTTTGCCTAATAATGGTTTTTTAAATTTAGAGTGGAGTAGAGATAAAATTATACGGTTTTTACGAGCAATGAATAATGGAGCATTATCAGATATTCCAAAGCCAAAAATAAAAATTTTTGATCACGACTATGAAATTTTGTTTTATGAAGTTAATGAGGAAAAATTTCAAATAATTTTAAATAATTTTATAATAGAAATTAATAGTAAAAATTAATAAAGGAATTAAAAATGGAACAAATTAAACAATTTTTTGAAAATATTGGAAGAAATGATATTGATAATACTATGACAGAATTATTATCACAAGGTATCTTAGATAGTATTGATATTATGGCATTAATTGCAGAAATAGAAAGTTTTTATAAACGTCCGTTACAAGCAGAATTTATTAAACCAGAAAATTTTGAAGATTTTGCAAGTATAAAAAAAATGCTTGATGAGGCAATGAAATAGATTTTTGAAAATTTTAGATAGTTAGGGGGGAAATCATTTCGCTTTAGCCGTTACGACAAAGGAAGTTACGGATAAGGATAGTGCACCCCCCAAAAAAAAAGAAAAAATAGAATAAAATTAATTTAAAAACACACCTTAGAAAGCTATCTTATTAGCATTAAGGTTTTTTTGCAGTTAGAAAATAAAGAAAAAATTTCTAGGAGCTGTCTCTAAAAAAAACTGGACATATTTTTAATTATGTGTTTAACTTTATTTATGAGTAGACATGATATTTCTGATGAAAAATGGGCTGTAATAGCTCCTATGCTGGTAAAAAATAGCAG
>JARHYD010000070.1 GCA_029258655.1 Mailhella sp. | reverse complement strand
TCCGTGAAGATGAAGTACTTGAAGTAACTCCAGAGTCTATGCGTATTCGTAAAACAGAACTTAATGCACAAAAACGCCATGCTGCAGGTGGTGGAAGAAAAAGAGTGTAAGTAAAGTTATTTTTTTTATAATACTTTTAGCCGTCTACATACGCAGACGGCTTTTTTATATAGAATTATGTAAATGTAATTTTATTTTTGAGAAAAAAGACTTTCTACTTATGCCCTAATATAGACACATTTATTGAAATTTATTTCAATAAATGTGTCTGATTGAGGGGGATTGGGGGAAATCATTTCCCCCAAAGAAAAAATAAAAGAGTTATTGTTTATAATAGTTATTTTTTATTTGAATTATTATAACGTGATAAAAGATAATCACTTTCTTCGACAGCTTGTACACCAAAAGCAACAAGAATAGGACCGAGCAATAAGCCAATAGGTCCAAAAGTTATAATACTACAAATAATTGAAAAGAATAAAACAATAATAGATGTTTTTATACCAGTTTTTAGGCAATAAGGTCGTAGGAAATTATCTGCACCTGCAACAATGACTATTCCCCAAATAACAATACCTAAAGCACCATAAAATGAGCCATTAACCCAAGTTGTTATGGCAACAGGTACCCAAATAAGAGCTGTTCCAACAATAGGAATTACAGCACATATAATAGCGATAAGTCCCCAAAAAGCAGCATCTTTTACTCCAAAAATGAAAAATCCTATACCAGTTAATACACCTTGAATAAAAGCTACAAAGAAAATTCCTAAAAAAATAGAGCGTACAGCGTGTTGAAGGGCAATAATAAATCTATCAATACATTCTTCTGGAAGTGTGCTAACACGTATAGCAATTTTTCTACACGTTGGAGCATAAACTACTGCTAAACCAGAAAGGAAAATAATAAGAAAAATTTGCATTGCAATATTAATTGTATTACCTGCAAAGTTAAGACTGCCAGTTAAAAGTATTTGAATAAATTGACCAATGGTTTTTTTGAGCAAAGTTGTAATTTCTGCTGTGGAACTTTGAACACCCGGAATTGTCATAAGCCAATTATAAATATTATTGAGTAATTCTTGATAAGCTTCTGGGACTTGTAATCCATTATCAATCCATAATAAAAGAGTATTATAACCATTAATGGCTTGTGGGGTAACAAGAATAGCAATAAGAGTTAAAGGAATAATAATAACAAGAAAGAGAATAAAATAATAAATTCCAACAGATACCCACATATTAAATTTTGAATAAATAATTTTAAATAGGGGGTATGTTAAAAAAGCAAGACAGCTGGCAACAATAATAATATTTGTTTGTGTGTAAAAAAGAAGAAACCAACAAAAAACAGCGAGAAAAGCCAGTATTCTTGATTTCGTGAGGTCTGACATTTTTTTACCTTATTATTCTTCATTATCCCAAGGAAAAACAATCCATGTTTCTTGGCTAACTTCAGTAATAAATGTTTGGACGTGTGATTTTCCTTTTTCTTTTACGTAAAGGCAAGCATAATGAGCTTCTGGAAAATACGATTTGATAACTTGTAGTGTATTACCATTATTAGAAATATCATCTACTATGAGTAAATCTTTTTGTTCAAGACAAGGTTTTTTTATAATAGTATCTGTATTATTTTCTGTATTAAGACAAATAGTATCAATTAAATCAATGTGAAGTTCACGTGCTAAAATTGCAGCAGGCACAAGTCCGCCACGTCCTATGGCAATTACAGCAGAAAAAGTTTTTTCTTCTTTTAATTTTTGTGCAAGTTGCTTTGCATCACGATGTACTTGTTCCCATGTAATAGGAAATAATTTATTTTGATTTTGCATAAAATCTCCATAAAATTATGGTCGTTTATAATCTAAGTTTTCTAAGTACGCATTTTTTATAGCAATATATGGTTCAAAAGCATTTGTTTTAAGGTTTTCATAAGGAATATAAACTTTATCAAGAGTATTGAATGCAAAAAGAGCTTCTGCTGGAAGTGAAACATAAAAAGGAACAAAATAACTATATGCAGAACTTGCAGAATCGACTATTGCACCAATACTTTCACGAATTGTTGATGGTCCTAAAAAAGGAATAACAAAATATGGACCTTCGCCAACGCCCCAACGAGCTAATGTATACCCAAAACATAATGTATCGGGATTATAGGGGTATAATGGTTTATGAAATTGTGCTACATCAGCAAAACCAAGACTTGAGGTTGTGTTTATGATAAATCTGCCAAGTTCAATAAAAGCTTGTGCAAATTCTGCTTGGAATATAGCATTTATCATGCGTTTTGGAGTTCCAAGATTATAGCCAAAGTTTTCTATGCTAGAACGCATAGGAGGAAGTATAACTTTACTATATTGTTTATGTGCTGGTTCTGCAATTTTTGTTAATGTAAAATCATTAACATTATGCCAAAAAATATTCCAAGCATAAAAAGTATCTGATTTTTGTTCTGTTTTTGGTTCTGCATAATCATCTTCAAAATAATCATCATTAAAGTAATCATCAGAAGCAATAGTTTGTGTATTAGCTGCATAGGTTTGTTGTGCTATGCTTAATTGAATACATAGGGATAGAACAAAGCAGATTAAAATACTTGGAATAATTTTTTTCATTTTTAACTTCTTATTTTTGTTCTGTAAGTGGTTTATCTTTAACTTCTTTTGCTTTTTCACGAATACGTGTAATAAGTTCATTAGGTTCTGCACGAACTAAAATATCTTTAAATTGTTCGCGATAGTTTTTGATCATACTAATGCCCTCGATGATAACATCGTATACTACCCATTCATCGTTCTTTACAAGCATACGGAAAGATACAGGATAATCTTTTTCTTGTCCTTTAAATACTGTATGCACTTCTACTTTTTTTCCATCTTTAGAACGAACTTCACCAACATAATTGAGGGTTTCACCTTTATAAGAATCAAGAGTATTAATATAGCTATTTCTTAAAAGTTCGGTAAATGCATCAATAAATTCAGCTTTTTGTTCAGGGGTAAATTGACGCCACTTAGGGCCAACAGTTCTTGTTGAAAATTCTTCAAAATCAAAAAAGCTGATAAGTTCTGCTTCAATTTGTTCTAATACCTTTGGTTTTGTTGCTGGATTTTGAAAATCTTCTTGAAGTAATAGATTAAAAACTCTAGCACTTCCATTTTCTATACGTTCTTTTGGTGTTCCTGGATCTGCAAAAGCAGAAGAAACCATTGTTGTTAAGGCTATAAAAAGTGTAAAAAATATTTTATACATTAGATGCTCCCAAATACATATTTTGAAATAAGTGCAATAAGATCAACAGGAGGTTCTGTATCTGTTATAGAAGAACCTTCTGCAAGAGTGTCCGTAGAACCACCAGGAGTAAGTTCTACAAATCTATCTCCAATAAGACCGCTTGTTTTAATTGATGCCATGGTGTCATCACTTAAAGAAATACCATTGTTAATTTGCATGGTTACTTGTGCAAGATAACTTGATGGATCAAGGCTAATTTTTGTAACACGCCCAACTTGTACACCTGAAATTTCAACATTTGCACCATTTCTTAAGCCAGAAACAGAAGAAAATTGTGCCGTAATGGAATAACCATTACTTCCAAAAAGTTCCATTCTGCCAAGTTTGATAGTAAGATAACCAACACATAAAAGTCCTATAAGGACAAAAATTCCAACAGCACTTTGTTTTTTTAACATATATACCTCAAAATCCTTGCCAAAAGTTAACTTTGTAACCAAGCATCTAAAGCTTGACGAACTTCTGGATTATCAGGAAGTGTATGTTTTTGTTCTTGCATTTCTTGTTGATCAAGAAATTCTTTAATATATGGGTCAGAAGAATTAAAAAATTCTTCGACATCTCCGTTGTAATGAGCAATGCCATCTTTGACAAGTAAAATATGATCAGCAACACGACGAACACTTCCCATATCATGGGTAATAAGAATTGTTGTCATATTTTTATAATATGATTGCATATCCAAAAGAAGTTGATCCATTTTGGCAGAAGTAATAGGGTCAAGCCCTGATGTTGGTTCATCATAAAAAAGAAGAGGAGGTTCTGTAATAATTGCTCTTGCTAAGCCTGCTCTTTTTCGCATACCTCCAGATAATTCACTTGGGTAACGATAGGCTGCTTCTTTTAATCCTACTAAATCAAGAGTTTCAAGAACAGCTTTTTTGATGATAGCGTTTGAAAGGCTTGTATGCTCTTTTAGAGGAAGACCAACATTTTCCAATAAATTAAGAGAACTAAGTAAAGCTCCGTCTTGGAATAAAACACCAAAACGTCTACGCATGGAATGGAAAGATTTTTTATTAAGCGTTGTTATATCTTTATTTCCAATATAAAGTTTTCCTGATTGGATAGGAAGAAGACCAAGAAAAACTTTTAAAAGAGTTGTTTTTCCGCAACCAGATTCACCGAGAATAGCAGTAATTTTTTGTGCAGGAATTAATGCATTCATTGATTTTACAATGGTTTTATCTTTATATCCAGCACATAAATTTTCTATACGAATATCCCAAAGGACTTGTGATTGAGCGTTCATGTTGTATCCTATAAAAGAAAGGAGCTTAAGATATAGTCTGCAATAAGAATGAGAACACAGCTTGTTACAACAGCAGAAGTAGTAGCATTACCAACAGCAACAGGACCTTTTGCATCACGTCTATTATGGACAAAATAGCCTTGATAACAGCAAATAAGAATAACAAGAATAGCAAATACAAAAGCTTTTAAAAAACAACCATTAACATCACTAAGAGTGACACTTGATTCAATGCCAGCCATATATCGACCTGAATTTAATCCAAGTAAAACACAAGCAGATAAATATCCACCAAAAAGTCCTATAATATTAAATATTGCCGTTAAAAGAGGAAAAGATATAACAGCAGCCCAAAGTCTAGGGCTAACAAGATAACCAATAGGGTGTATATCCATAACTTCTAAGGCGTCAACTTGGTCGCTAATTCGCATAACTCCTATTTCTGCGGTCATAGCACTTCCAGCTCTTGCGGCTACCATAATGGCAGTTAATACAGGTCCCATTTCGCGAATTAATGTTAAAGAAATAAGAGATCCAAGCATTCCTTGTGCTTCAAACATACTCATAGCATAGTATGCTTGTAAACCAAGCACTAACCCTGTAAAAAGCCCAATAAGAAGAATAACAAAAATGGATTGAGCTCCAATAACATATACTTGATTTAAAATTTTAGAGATTAAGTGTTTTACCTTTGTTGTCGCAATAATTGCATCAAATAAAAATAGAGCAATAGCACCTAATGTATCTATAATTCTAAGAAAAGTATTAGAAAAAATATTTTGTATCATAAGTATCTCGTCTTGTATTGATAAATGATTTTTATTTCTTTGGCAATATTAAATGCTTGATGTTTTTTTTAGAAATTAGAAAAAAATTAGAGAGTTTTTTTATTATTTAATTAGGGGGTGTTTCTAAATTAATTTTTATTTTTCTTATTATATAACATTTTTTATTTATTATACTATTACAAAATATTAGGAGTATAAAAGGATAAACCCATTTACCCTTCTCTCTACTTTAACTATGCGATATAGAAAGAAATAGACAAAAACAACAACTAATTACATATAATCAATTACATAAATAGCTATCACTCTCCACAAAACTTATTTTTTACCAATAACTATCACAATACCCCACGAGTATCTCCCCTACGATCCATACTTTTACACAAGCTTTTCCACTACAAAGAATATCGCTTTATTCTTATAAAAATTAATAATAGCTAACTAGTTAGCTTTATATAACGTTAGACTTATAATATTGCTACACTGATAAATTATTTATTAATTATACATAATTTTGATAACATACACTAATAATTAAAATTTATTATATTACTTAAGAATAATAAAAAAATTATGAATAATTATAAGAGAATTTATAAAAAATAGTAGTAATAAAAAAGGCTTCCTAATGGAAGCCTTTTGAATAAATATAATTAGAAATCAACTTTTTGACCATAGTAACAGCATTTTAGAATTTTTTCCATTTCCTCTTGATTTGGTTGGCGAGGATTAGAAAGGGTGCAAGCATCTGCAATAGCATTTGTTGCAATGGAAGGAAGTTTTTCTAAAAATTCTGATTCTGGTACCATACCATTTTCGTAATCAGCCATTTTATGTGGAATATTTAATGCTGTATTGAATGCAAAAATCTTTTGTGTAAGTTTTTCCACTGCTTCTTCTGTTGTTTTAAATTCAAGTTCTAAAAGTCTTGCAATGTGTGCATAACGTTCTGCA
>JARHYD010000127.1 GCA_029258655.1 Mailhella sp. | reverse complement strand
CAGAAAGATCTCTTGGGAAATACTGTATAGGGAATAGCGATAAGGATTTTTACATAATTCTTATACTATATTTTTTTCTGTATTTTTATTTTTTATTATAATGATCTTCTATTTCTACTTCTTCTGGTAATGTTAATTTAAAGTCTTTTTTATCAATTTTGGTATTTTCAGAAAATTTTGTAAATTCAATAGTATTTAAATTACCAAAAAAATCTAACACAACAACTTTTTTAATTAATTTTGTTTTAGTATCAATACTTAATGTTATTTCTACCATTTGAGGATTTGATTCTAAAGGATAAAGAATAAAATCTTGAATATTTTTTTCCTTTGTCTCTAAAGGCTCAACTTCAAAATTATCTTTTATACGAGCTTGTCCTGTAATAACACTTAAAACAGCATGGGATTCATCAAGAACTTTTGTATGATAACGATATGCTAGTTCTTCATCTGGCAAATAATTCCATACTTCTTTGCTATTACAGACAATTAATTCTTTATTAGGAGCATTTGTTTCCCAATGAATAAAGGTAGGAGGCATAAATTCAAGAAAACCAGTACGTTTTTGTATAGTATTACTTTCTCTATGAAAAAGTTCTTGCTTAAATTCAGCCTTAAAATTTTTCATTTTTTGATAATTATTTTCCACATCATTTAAAAGTGCATTGTCTATTGCAAAAGCAGGAAAAACAATAAAAAGATTTAATAAGAGTAGTAAAAAAATTTTTTTCATAATATCCTAAAAGAAAGGGCTGTCTTGGCGACAGCCCTTATATTTTTATTCTTCGTCGTCAAAATCGTCTTCATTAAGTCCAAAATAAGAGGCAAGAATTGGACCAAAATACATAGCACTTTCATCAAGATCTTCTTCAATACGGAGAAGTTGATTATATTTTGCAATACGATCAGAACGAGAAAGAGAACCAGTTTTAATTTGTCCACCATTAACAGCCACAGCAAGATCAGCAATAAAGCTATCTTCTGTTTCTCCAGAACGGTGAGAAATAACAGTTGAATAACCAGAAGATTTTGCAAGCTCAATGGTATCCATTGTTTCAGTAAGTGTACCGATTTGGTTTACTTTAATAAGAATAGCATTTGCAATACCGTCTTCAATGCCTTCTGCTAAAATAGCAGGATTTGTTACAAAGACATCATCACCTACAAGCTGTACTTCATCACCTAAACGATTTGTAAGAAGTTTCCAACCATCACGATCGCCTTCATGCATACCGTCTTCAATGGAAATAAGTGGATAACGTTCTGCAAAATCAGCAAGCCAATCTACCATTTGCTCGGAAGTAAGTTCAAGACCTTCACCTTTAAGCACATATTTGCCATTTTCATAAAATTCAGATGCAGCAGCATCAATAGCAAGAGCAACTTCTGTTCCGGGATTATACCCAGCTTCTTCAATCGCTTCAATAAGATAACGGAAAGCTTCATCATGGTTTTTAAGATTTGGAGCAAAGCCACCTTCATCACCAACAGCAGTAGAATGTCCATCACGTTGTAAAATAGCTTTAAGAGTATGGAAAACTTCTGCACCAATTCTAAGAGCATCTTTAAAAGTTTCTGCACCAATAGGCATAATCATAAATTCTTGAATATCAAGATTATTTGATGCATGAGCCCCACCATTAATAACATTCATCATAGGTGCAGGCATTACTTTTGCATTTATACCACCAATATATTGATAAAGAGGTATACCTAAAAATTCCGCTGCAGCACGTGCAGTAGCAAGCGAAACACCAAGCATTGCATTAGCACCAAGACGAGATTTATTATCCGTACCATCAAGGTCAATAAGGGTATTATCAATTTGAACTTGACGTAAAGCGTCCATACCAAGTAAGGATTCTGCAATTTCACCATTTACAAAGTTTACAGCATGGGTTACGCCTTTACCTTTGTAGCGAGATTTATCACCATCACGCATTTCAAGCGCTTCTCTTGAGCCTGTGGACGCACCAGAAGGTACGGCAGCTCTACCAACAATACCAGATTCAAGACCTACTTCTACTTCAATGGTAGGATTACCACGAGAATCTAAAATTTCTCTAGCCCAAATAGAGGTTATAGTGCTCATAAATGCTCCTTTATGTTTAAATAATACACAAACTAAGCTAAAAGAGAATAAGACGCAAGTCGTAAACCCTCTAAAATTAAATCTTGTTGTATGTGATCTATTTTTTTACTTAATTTTGCAATATCTTCAGCATAGCCACCTGTGGCAATAATAGTGAGAGGCTTTGGTAATTGTTTTTCTAATTGTTCGCAAAGCCCGTCTGTCATGGCAACAAAGCCAAAAACAAAACCATGATTCATACTTGTAATAGTATTTTTTCCTATAAGTGGCACATCTTTATCAAAGCGTAAACTAATATGTGGTAATTTAGCTGTTCCATTTGCTAAAGCATTATGTGCAGAAAATAATCCTGGACAAATTAATCCACCCAAATAATGATTTTCTTCTACACAATCAAATGTAGTTGCTGTACCATAATCAATACAAATAAGAGCTTTTGCTTGGGGAAAAAGCATACGTGCTGCGTATGCTCCCATAAGTCTATCAGCTCCTACTTCTTGTGGATTTTGATAATGATTTTCTAAAGGAATTGAAAAATCTTCAGGAAAAATTTGAGGACAAACGCCTAAATATTTTTCAGATGCATAATAAAAAGTTTTTCCAAGTTCTGGAACAACAGAACAAAGAGCCACACCATGAATTTTTTCAATTTTTAAATATTGCAACATTTGCAAAAGTAAAAGCCCCAAACTATCTACTGTATAAAGCGATTTTGTAGGTAAGCTTATACTATGAAATATACTATTTTTGTTGGCAAAACCAAGTTTTACTGTGGTATTGCCAACATCAGCTAATAAGGTAATATTATTCATCTGTTAATACAGTTTGATTAATTCTTTGTGCAGAAATTTTATGAATTTGTTTTGTATCTGCTTCGGTAACAGTAAATTCCCAACCAGCAATTTCAAAGCGTTCATTTACAAGTGGCACATGGCCTGCCTGTAAACTTAGATAACCGCCAATGGTATCTACTTCTTCAGATTCAATGGCAATTCCAATTTCATTTATATCTTCTAAATAGGTACGACCATGCAAAAGATATTCATTGTCGTTTATTTTTTGGACATCTTCTTCACGAGGGGCATCATATTCATCTTCAATATCCCCTACAATAATTTCTAAAAGGTCTTCAATGGTAATAAGTCCGCTTGTTCCACCATATTCATCAACAACAATAGCAATATGATTTTTTCTAGCACGAAATTCTTGTAATAATTCTGCAGAACTTTTTGTTTCTGGAATAAAATATGGATCTCGCATAATAACTTCTACATGATCTTCTGTCGCATTTTTCGTACTATCAATAATATATGTAAGCAAATCTTTGGCATAAATAATACCGATAATATTATCTCTTGTTTCTTTATATACAGGAATACGAGAATGACCATGTTCTAAAATACTTTGAGCTGCTTCTTGAATTGTAGCACCATGAGGAAGACAAGCTATATCTGTTCGTGGTGTCATAATATCTTGTACTTGCGTTTCTCCAAGACTAAGAACAGATAATAACATACTGCTTTCAACGGCTTCTACATCACCATCTTCTCTAGCTTCAATAATAACTTGCTCTAAATTATCTTCTGATTTTCCACCAAAAATATGGGAAATTTTAGTCCAAATAGACCTTTGCGAATCACCGTCCAAGATGAACTCCTTTGTTGAGGTTAATAAAATCTGCTTTTATGCAGAAAAATATTATAAATAATATTTA
>JARHYD010000115.1 GCA_029258655.1 Mailhella sp. | reverse complement strand
CCTAAATCAAGCAAAATCTTTTATCTTTTTTTCTTAATTTTTTTATTGAATTTATCCATTAAACGTACTATTTTCAAAGAAACTCTTTTTTACTACCAATAAAAAATACAAGCAAAGAGGCATATATGCATTTTGGATTTTTACAAGAACTTGTAGCCTTATTTATGATTTCCATTGTTGTTATTTTAATTTGTTCAAAAGTTAAAATACCAAGTATTGTTGCATTATTAATTGCTGGTGTTATTTGCGGACCTTCTGCATTAAAAGTTGTTTCTGATATAGAAATAGTAAATATTTTAGCAGATGTAGGCGTTGCTCTCTTACTTTTTACTATTGGTATGGAGCTTTCCCTCAAAGAACTTGCCCGAATAAAACGTCCACTTCTCATTGGTGGAATGGGTCAAATGACCTTTACTATTTTATTTATAACTGCTTTATTTTTTTGGTTTATTCCATGGCAAAATGCAGTAGTTTTTGGTTGTTTAGTCACATTATCTTCTACTGCTATTGTGCTTAGTCTTTTTCAGCAAAAAGCACAAACAGAATCCCCACATGGCAAAATTTGTTTAGCTATTCTTATTTTCCAAGATATTATTATTGTTCCTATGATGTTACTTTTTCCTTTCTTAGGAGGAAATTTAGAACTCACCTTTCAAGAAGCCTTAATAAGCCTAACTAAAAACTCTATTATTATTGCGGGTATTGTTCTTTTTAGTAAATACG
This sequence comes from Mailhella sp., assembly GCA_029258655.1. Classification (GTDB taxonomy): domain Bacteria; phylum Desulfobacterota; class Desulfovibrionia; order Desulfovibrionales; family Desulfovibrionaceae; genus Taurinivorans. The sequence continues at coordinate 22,202 of JARHYD010000115.1, read as the reverse complement.
TTTTACCTCGTCTTATGTTTAGTGTTGTAAGAACACGTTCCCGTGAACTTATGCTTATGACAACACTAGGTTTTTGTTTTAGTGTTGCGTTAATTACTGCGTCAATAGGACTTTCCCTTTCCTTAGGTGCTTTTATAGCAGGCTTACTTTTAGCAGAGTCTGATTATAGCCTTAGTGTTATGGAAAATGTTCTTCCTTTTAAAGAAGTATTTACTAGTATTTTCTTTGTTTCTGTTGGTATGCTCCTAAATTTAGAATTTTTCTTTACCCATATTTTTATTGTTGCTCTTGTGGCTTTTATTATTATTGCCGTTAAAATTTTATCACTTATTCCCGTTGTAAAAATGACGGGTTATTCCTTACGAACTGCAATTATTTCTGCTTTTAGCATGGCACAAATTGGAGAATTTTCCTTTGTATTAGCAGGCTATGCTTTAGATCTTAACCTTATGGATAATAATGGATACCAAACATTCCTTGCTGCAAGTATCATTACCATGATTTTAACTCCATATTTTATTAATAATGCTCCACAGTTTGCACGCTCTATCCTTTTAAAATATTTCAAAAAAGAAGTAGATGTTACTGAAGAAATACCAGAAAAGCAAAATACCCTTAATGATCATATCATTATTATTGGTTTTGGTATTGGGGGTAAAAATTTAGCAAAAGTAGCAAAGGAATCAGGAATTTCTTATGTTATTTCTGAACTCAATCCTGATACTGTTAAACGATACAAAAATATCGAACCCATTCATCATGGTGACGCTAGCTACCCTCTTGTTCTTGAACATTTAGGCGTTGAAAAAGCCCGTGTTCTTGCTATTATGGTTTCTGATCCTGTTGGTTCTCGTGCTATTATTAGCAATGCTAAAAAACTCAATCCTAATATTCATATTGTAGTAAGAACAAGATTTTTATCAGAAATTAACAGCCTGCGACAACTTGGTGCTAATGATATTATCCCAGAAGAATTTGAAACAAGTATTGAAGTTTTTGCTAAAGTTTTAAATCATTATCTTATTCCTCGACAAGATATTGAAAAGCATATCCACAGAATACGCGAAGAAGTTTATGCTGGTGTTCGTCAAACTGAAATCAAAAGTTCCTTGACAGATATAAAAGATCAACTACCTAATTTACAATTTGCAAGTTTAAAAGTCGAAGACAATGCTCCTATCAGAGATAAAAAACTTGGTGACGGTATTTTACGCAATACGTATAATGTAAATGTAGTTGCTATCCATAGAAATAAAGAAGAATTACAATTAACCCCAAGTATTATTTTCCACGTGGGAGATATTGTATATCTTTTTGGATCGCAAGAAAATATTCTTCGAGTACAAGAGCAATTTGGCTCTGCAAAAGAAAATTAAAAAAAGAGGTATTTATTAGGGGGAGGACTTTTTATAAAAAGTCCTCCCCCTAAAACCCCCTTTCAAAAATTTTTAATCCAAAACTCCTTTTGCGTGCAAAAGGAGTTTTTTAGAAAGTAGTTACCCAATTATTAATAAAGTATATTTTTAAATTATTTATACCTATTAAACTTCGTTCTCTAATAATAAAAATAAAAAAATTGTAATATAGTAATATTAAAAAATAGTTATATTCAATACACAAAGCAAATAACTTTTTTATTAAAAAGACTTTTACTAATCTCCTAACATAGGCAAATTTATTGAAATAAGTTTCAATAAATTTGCCTGATTGAGGGGGGTTGGGGGAAATCATTTCCCCCAAAAAAGAAAAAAACTATTGCTTATTTTTCTTTATTCGCAAGGAATACTTTCTCCACACAAGGCAGTATCAGTACCAAGTAAATTTTCTATTACTTTTGAATCTTCTACTACTTTGCTGTTTTCTTTACTTATCCCGATAAGTTCTTTTGATACTCCCAAAACTTCAATATAAGGAATTGTATTTGTACGACGTTTTACAATAGAACTATTTTTCCACAACTTATATTGCATAAACAAATAATCTGTATCTAAAACATCAAACAAAGACAATTCTTCTGCTATATTAGAATTTTTAGCTTTTTGTAATGCCTGTAATAAATTATCTCCAGCTTTCAAGCGATTATCCATATACAAAATATACCACACATCATTTTCATCTTCTTCCACAGGAAACCATGCAATATGAGGATTATTATATTCAGCCTCAACAAGCTTTACACAAGCAGGGCATGAAGGTGAAAAAAAGATATTTGTTGTACTATTCTTACCTGATTTTATAGCATACCCATCAATAGAAAAGGCATAACCTGTTCCAAGCACAGCAATGAAAAAAATAGTCCATACAGTTAATAACAATGTTTTTGGATATGGCTCAATGGGACGTCGATTTTCATAGCGAATACAATAATAAGAAAGAGCAAGAAATATCCCCATACATACGCATTTTACACACATTGTTGTATTTATCATAATAAAGAACAAGCCAATATCAACTAATAACGCAAGGGCTGTTATAAGACGTATAACTAAAGCCAAACCAAAAAGAGAACAAATAAGCACAGTTGCAAAAAATAATGCACCAAGCCACCATAGCGAAAAGCCCATAATACTAAAATTAGAAAAAATACTACAATTTTCTAAAAAACAGAAGTCTTCTTGAAAAAAAACACTGATAATATTATAAACCGAAAAAGCCAGTCCAAGACAACTCACCAAAAAAGAAATTGGTAAAAACTTATGACGCAATGGATTCATTTTCTACCCCTTTTTATTTTGCTCTATCAAGCACCCTACATGAAATAGCAAGTGCTAAATGTGCTACTGTTATTTTTTCACTTTGTTCTAAATCTGCAACTGTTCTTGCTACACGTAAAATACGTGTAAAACTTCTTGCAGATAACGCAAGTCTATCAACAGCTTTTCCTAAAAATTCTTGTTCTTTTTTTTCAAGCTTGCAATATTTTTCAAGCATAGCACCATTAAGTTCTGAATTAGTATGACAGTTTGTGCCTTTATAACGTTCTTCTTGAATTTTCCTTGCATTTTCAACACGATTACGCATTGATTGAGAATCACGTCCTTTAAATTCTGCATGAAAATCTTCATAAGCAACAGCAGGAACTTCAATATGTAAATCTATTCTATCAAGCAAAGGTCCTGATAATTTTGCTTGATACCGTGATAATTGTTGTTGAGAACAAGTACATTCATGTTTTTTATCCCCATAATATCCACATGGACAAGGATTCATGGCAGCAATTAACATACAAGACGCTGGATATGTTAGCGTTTGGGCTGATCGAGAAATAGTAACAATACCATCTTCCAATGGCTGACGTAAAACTTCTAATGTAGAACGAGAAAATTCTGGCAATTCATCTAAAAATAATACCCCACGATGTGCAAGACTTACTTCACCAGGCTTTGGATAACTACCTCCACCAATAAGGGCAATTTCTGATACTGTATGATGAGGAGAACGAAAAGGTCTTGTTGTAATTAAACCCTTTGTATTAAGTTTATTGGAAATACTATAAATTGTAGTAACTTCCAAAGCTTCTTCAAAAGTAAGAGCAGGCAAAATAGTAGGAATACGTTTAGCAAGCATAGTTTTACCACTACCTGGTGAGCCAATAAAAAGTAAATTATGCCCACCTGCTGCTGCAATTTCAATAGCAACTTTTGCTTCTTCTTGCCCTTTAACTTCTGCAAAATCCATATCATACGCACACCATTCTTCGGTATGAATATATTGCACAGGTTCAAAAATATTTCTTTCTGTTACAAAATCAATAACATCATTTAATTGTTCCAAACCATAAACAGTTAATCCCTCTACAATAGCTGCTTCTTGAGCATTTTCTGGAGCAACAATCATTGCGTCCATGCCCAATTCTCTTGCTAGTAAAGCTAGAGGTAATATTCCAGAAACAGGACGTAACAATCCACTTAAAGAAAGTTCTGCTGCAAAAAAAATCTTATGTAAATTTTTTGTTGGCTGTATTAATTCCGATGCAGTCAATACACCAATAGCAAGGGGTAAATCATACGCTGTCCCTGCTTTTTTTCTATCAGCAGGAGCTAAATTAACAGTAATTTTTGCAGGAGGTACTTTATACGCACAAGCTCTAATTGCAGTAAAAACTCGTTCTTTTGCTTCACGCACTGCCCCTTCAGCCAAACCAACCATAACAAAACTAGGCATACCTGCCCTTGTATAATCAATTTCAAGCTCAACTTTAAAGGCATGAATACCTTGCAATGCACCACAATTTAACCGTGCTATCATATTAAAATCCTAATCCCAATAACTCCAAGTTAAAACCCACTCGTTCTTCAATAGGATCTTTTGAATATTCACCATAAATTTTTACACATTGATGATTGTACCCAAGACCAAGAACACGCTCGTAACTATCACCATTATCTAAATTTGTTCTTTCTAACGCATAAACATAATATTGAGGATTTACATTTAATGTAAGAGTATTGGTAATAACATTTACTTTTTCCGTTAAAACAATATCATTAACATTATCATAATTTACAAATCGGCGATAATCATAATTAGGTTCACGCTGGCTATAACTTGTTGAAAAAGAACCATATTTTTTATGATATAATGTTGTTCCCACATCTAAACGGTTAAATTTTCCATCATAAAAAGAATAAAAACTATCCCCATAAAAATCTATCCATTCAAGAGGCTTAATAGTCAAACGAGATCTTAAATCATGCCAAGGTCTATTTTCATATTTTTTTGCGTGTTTTTTTCTATCTGCCTCACGAAAATCATAACCAGAACTTACTTTAAAGCTTACTAAATCAAAATAAGAATAAACTTTTTTTATTCCTTCTTTTTGTCTTACAATAGAACTTGTTTTTGATGACCAAAAATTATCTAATCTTAATGTTAAATTATTTTGATTTTGCACTCTATCATCAACAGTAAAAAACGGATTTTCTTCCTGATTTTTTCTATCTGTCCATTGATATAATAAACGAGGCTGAATAGCGTGTTTTATTGCAACAATTTCTGTTTTACCTAAATCTTTATTTGTTGTAGAAAGCTCTTCCTTATATTGCCATACTCTATTAGCATTTGCATACAATTTTGCACCAAAACTTGGAATAAAACGACTAGTTCCGTCTTGTCTTTCTCTATTTGTACTATCACTTAATGCAGAAGAATACTGCTCAGAAATTCCAGTATATAAAGTAGCTCTTGTGCTAGCTGTTAATTCCCCACGTAAAAATGAAATATTCACAGGAAGAGTAAGCTCTGGTATAGTTTCAAGCCTTCCCCCTTTTGTACCTGATCTTCTATAAAAATAACCACCACCTGAGTACATACTCCATTCAAAAGGCAATGTTTCTGTTATTTCATCACGATACCAATATAAAGCTATTTCTGGTAAATGCTGTACTGTTGTATCTTCTGATCTCTTTTTATTACCATGTCCAAAGTGTGGATCTTGTGTATATTTTGCCCCAACTGTAATATAAAACGTATCAAAATCATTATACATATACCCTTGTGTAATACGATTTTGGTCAGCTTCGGCAAAATCTCGCCCAAACATATCATAACTTTGTGTACGCGTATTATCAAAACCTGTCATACGATTTTTAAATTCACGAATAAAATTCTGGTCAGAAACAAAATCTAAATTATATTTATATTTCCAATCTGTTTCCAGAATATCGCCATTCCCCATAGCTCTAGCCCAAAAACGAAACTTATTTGTTCTTATACTTCCGTCTGTATTATCAACATCATCTTGATCTTCATTTCTCACACTATCATTATCATAAAAAAGATCGACCATAGCCCAAAGTTTTTCATTTTCCTTGGTATGTGAACGATATTCAAGAGAAGGCATAAAGCCTCGCTCTGTCATAACAGTACCATAAACAGTTAAATCTCTACTTTGATCAATAACATGATAATAAGGTTGTGTATAAAATAATCCTTGTTTTGAGCTTATTCCGTAACTTGGTAATAATAAACCACTTTGTCTTGATGTTTTTGTAGGAGCAAAAACATAAGGAGTATAAAAAGCAGGTGTATTTTTTATATTAAAAACAACATCTTTAAAATGTGCATAGCTATCAACTTCAAGCTCTGCTTCTTTTGCTTCAATTTTCCATAAAGGAACACTACCATCACAAGTTGTAGCACTTGCTTTTACTAAACTATATTTAGCGTCCCCTTTTTTAATAACTTCTTCACTTTTAAAATACATATGTGGTCCTGCTAAAAATAATTTAGCATCATGCAACCAGCCTGTACTATTCGTCAAATCAAATTCTGCCTCTTTTGCTTCTACTTCATCTTCTCCAAGCTTTGCATATACATTGCCTTGCAACAAAATCCATTGCGTATTGGTATAAAGCCTTGCAAAATCAGCTTTTAAATAATCATCTCCACGAGTTAAAAGAACATTTCCCCGTCCTTCAATAACAACCCCATCATTAATACTAACAAGACTATCTGCGTAAATTTTCCAAGGTAAATCATTATCAGAAGCTAAAGAACCATCACTATTTATTGCTGTTGGAAATTCTTTTGCCTGTATAGAACCAAATACAGATAAACAAAGTAAAGGAATAAAAAATATATACGTAAAAACTCTTAACATTTATTACTCACATTATAGAAAAATCTTAAAATTTTTAGCATACTTCTTTATAAGAAGAAAGAATTTATTTTCATAAATTTTATTTTATTTTAATATATAATAACCTATTTATTTTACTGATAAATTCTTGTCTTGCAATATTTATTAATATGGATAAAATACAATAAGTTTTAAAATAAAGGCAAGTTATGGAAAATACTTTTTGTCGTGTGCATATAGATTTTGATGCATTAATTTACAATTATCGTCAAATAAAAAAACTTCATGAAAATATTATGCCAGTTGTAAAAAGCAACGCATACGCACTTGGAGCAAATGATATAGCCACAGTTTTACAAAAAGAAGGTGCTGAATATTTTGCAGCAGGAACTATGCTTGAAGCATTAGCCTTACGACAATCAGGAATTACACAAGAAATTATCCCCTTACTCGGAGCTGTTCACGAAGAAGAATACCAAAAAGCTCAAGAAAATAATATTGTTTGTCTAGTACATAATAATGAATCTCTTGAAAATGCCTTAAAATATTCTGATAATATAGCCATAAAACTTAATTCTGGTATGGGTAGACTTGGTTTTAAAACAACAGAATTGCCAGAAATCATCAACACACTTAAAAGAACAAAAACACCTGTACGCTATGTTATTTCTCATTACGCCAGTGCAGACATTATAAGTGATTCTGGTTTTATGCAACAACAAGCACAGCTGTTAAAACCAGCAATACAGCTCCTACAAGACGCATTTCCCGATATAAAAACAAGTTTAGCAAATTCTGCTGCTCTTGTTGCTTACCCTGAATATATTGGAGATATAGCCCGTGCTGGTAAAATCTTATACGGTGGCAACCCCCTTATTGGAACAGAAAAAGAGCAAGAAACACCTCACCTAAAACCTGTACACAGTGTTACAGCACCAATATTAAGCATTAATCATCTCAAAAGAGGTGAAAGCCTAAGCTATATGCAAAGTTTTATAGCAGAACGCGACACCATTGCCGCATGGGTTGCTATTGGCTATGCTAATGGGTATCGCCGTTCTAATCGCGTTTTTAGTCAAGACAGTAATTTTGTACCACACATGAATTTATTAGGTACACACTGTCCTGTACTTGGCTATATTACTATGCAAATGACAGCCATTGACATCACAGATATTTATGACGGAAATAATATCCATGTAGGCGATGAAGTATATATTATTGGCGGTGAAAAAAATCCCATTACAGTGGAAATGCTCGCTCACTGGTGGAATACAATTCCTCACGAAGTAACAACTTCTTTAGGTTTTTAAATTTATTTTTTTTCTTTGGGGGAAATGATTTCCCCCAATCCCCCTCAATCAGGCAAATTTATTGAAATACATTTCAATAAATTTGCCTATGTTAGGGCATTAGTAAAAATTTTTTCTCTCAAAAATAAAAATATTCTTTGTTTTCACATTATAACTATAAATATTTTCTAATTCTACTGTATTACCAATATGTTATTAGAGTGTGTTTTTAAATTAATTTTTATTTTTCTTGTTTATATAACATTTTCTTCTTTGTTCTACTATTACATACTATTAAGGGGAGAACTTTTTATAAAAAATCCTCCCCCTACCCTATTTTAAAAAATTTTTATAAAAAATATTATCCCCCAATAAATAACTTTTTTTGCATGAGGGGGTGTGGGGGAAATCATTTCCCCCACAAAAAAATTATTTTTTCCATAATTTTTGAATATAATACAATCTTCTTTTTAAAGAATTTTTTAATCCATTAACATCACGTTTTATAGGAAAAGGTAATTTTTTCCCTATTTCTTCTAATACTAATCCATTAGAATAACTTTGTTTTGCATCTTGATATTTTTTTTGTAAATATTTTAAGCTATCATAAAAACGTTGCTCAATCTTTCCATAAGAATAGTGCTGACATTTCATATTAATAATACGAGAAGAAATACCATAATGTTCTTTTGCATTAATACAAAAATCTTCAACATATAAATCAAAAGTAAGTTTTTCATCAAAATATAATTGATAGTTATTGATTAAAGAAGAATGAACCAAAAAACACTGACAATCAAAAGTTTCAACTTCAAAACCTGTTTTACACGTTCTTCCATAAAAGCGTACATTTTCCCCTTTTTTATCTGAGTTTTTCACTCCTCCATAGGCACGAAGAAAAACTTTATTTTTCTTAGGAATAAATTTTGTTCCAATAGGGGCATAAAGACTTTTTTTATCTAATAAGCTTAACTTTTTTGAAATATTTTCCTGCAATTCAAAATCTTCATGGCAAAACATAAACCATGCTTGATCTTGATGAGCAAATGTATTTAAATAATTAGCATAATTATTTAAAAATTCATTATAACAAACGGAAATATTTCTATTTTCTTTTGTATTATCCAAACAAACAAATTTTGTTTGTTCATAATAAGGATTATTTTGGACTAATTTTTCATACAAAGTAAAATTACGTACAACACTAATAACAACAAGATTTTCTTGCATATTTATTTTCGCCTCAATTCCCATATATTAACATTAGCTGAAAGAATATTTTTATTAATTGCTTGTGTTTTTTCTGTATATACTTTTTTAATAGAAAAAGGAAACTTTTTTACTTCTTCCACAAAATACTGGTAAATAGCACGGCTTGGCTCTGCTATCCAAAAAACACCATCAAAACACAAAGCATAATCTAAAAATGTTAATATGTCTGGCATAAATTTACGTTCATAAGCAATATCTGCTGCCCAAATATATTTTAAAGATTTTTTTTGTATATGAGGTTTTCGCCAGTCCATATTTTGAATACATAATGAAATATTTTTTTCCTGTAAAAACCTTTCGCTTTCTTCACAGACAGGTATTGCATTTACTTTTGCATTATATTTTGCCAAAGAAATTGCTTCATCTTCATAATCAACAGCTAAAACCTTTGCTCCTAAGACTACCCCGCAAAGAGCCGTGAAACCCAAGCCACAACCTAAATCAAGACAAAGGGTATCCTTTATTATTTCTTTTTTCTTTTCTAAAAAGTGGACTAACCCAAAAGAAGAAGGCCAAAGCTCTGCCCAATATGGCAATCGTTCATCATCATAAAAAGCTTGTAAACTTTTTTGATTTTTTTCCATATTTTCCCAAAGCATTTCCATATCTGCTCGATATATTTTCCATTCTTTTTGTAAACAAGAAAATATTATGCTGTCTTTTTCTTTATACTGCATTACTTATTATCCTTGTTAGGGGTATTATCATCATTTTTAATATTTTTTGCTAAAGGGTGAGCTTTATCATAAACATTTACAAGCATATCCATATTTAAATGTGTATAGCGTTGCGTAGTAGCTATTTTACTATGCCCTAAAAGTTCTTGTACAGATCGTAAATCAGCCCCACCTTCTAGTAAATGTGTTGCAAAAGAATGGCGTAAATCATGAGGAGAAACAGAAGTGGCTATTCCTACTTTTTTTCTATATATTTCTATAATTCTATTTGCTTCCCGCCTATTTAATCGTTTTCCTCTTTTACCAATAAATAATGCTTTTTCTTGCAAATTTTTAGCTACTATCTCCCTTTTTTCAAGCCAAATTAGCAAAGATTTTATACTCGTATCACTAAGAGGAACTATACGCTCTTTTCCGCCTTTCCCAAAAACTTTTATAGTATTTCTTTCCTCATGAAAATCTTGTAAATTTAACGCCAATGCTTCTGAAATACGTAAACCTGACCCATATAAAAGTTCCAATAGAGCCTTATCCCTATATGAAAAATCTCCTTCTACTTCTTCATCAAGCATACTCACTACTTGATCAACATTAAGCATAGTTGGGTGATGAATTTCTTGCTTTGGATTAGCAATACCAGTCATAGGATTTTCATGAATAATTTTCTTTTGGAGCATAAAACGGAAAAAACTTCGTAAACAAGACATTTTTCTTGCCATAGACGTTTTTGCCAATTTTTGCTGAAACAAAAAAGCCAAATACTTTTGAATATGTTTTTTATGAATTTTTTCTAACTCACCTAAAGAAAGAGAAATATCTTGTAAATATGCCTCAAATTCTTCAAGATCCGTTGCATAGGCTCGTACAGTTGCTGGCGAATATGCTTTTTGAAATTCCAAATGAGCCAAAAATAACATAACATTTTGTATTTCCATACTACCCTACTATAAACTATAAAAGCCACCTGCTTGCTTTTTTATATATCCATCTACTTCAAGCATTAAAAGTTCTGATGAAAGTTCTACCATTTCCATTTCAATACCATTTTCGATTAAAGCACATAAAATTTCATCTGCTGTGCATGATTGTTTTTCTGCTACTATTTTTATAATAGGATTATCAATATCCATAGTTACAGCAAGTGGCTTAGAATACTCTGATAATTCATTTTCTTCTATTTTTTGTACTTGTACATTTTGCATTTTTAACGAATGATTTTTTTTACTCTTTTCTTTTTTAGGTAAAAAAAGTGTTAACGTATTTTCCTTTGATAAAATACTTTCTGCCATTTTTCCAAAATCAACAGCCATAGGCGTTAAATCATCATCAACTTGTGGACGTTGCAAAGCTGCATAGGCTGTATAGTTTTTTTTCGCTTGCTCTGTTTCTATGGGCAGTAATTGCGTATTAACCAATACGTTATTTTTTTCTTGTTTTTCTTGTTCTATTTTATATTGAATGTCTTGTTTTATATCTTGGCTTGAATCTTCCGTTTTTTGTGCCAATATTTCATATTCTCTTGTTAAATCTGGAAGCATTTCTGCAATAATGCCATAACTATCTGTAACTAAAATAGCCCCTTCTTCTAAAAGTTTTTGCCCACCTAAACTATGATAAGAGCTTTCAGGTGGTAACACATATACATTTTTATTTTGTTCAATAGCATGGCGAGCAGTCACAAGGCTACCACTTTTTAAAGCAGCCTCTACAATTAAAACACCTTCAGAAATACCTGTAACTAAACGATTTCTAATAGGAAAATTATAAGATACAGGTTGAGTAAAAGGAGAAAATTCACTAATAATTAACCCTTGTTCGGCTATTTCTTGATAAAGAAAATTATGTTGTTTTGGATAAACAACATTAATTCCAGAACCTAATATAGCAATAGTTTTTCCTGTTCCTTGTAAAGCGCCTTTATGTGCTGCATAATCGATCCCCAAAGCCATACCAGAAACAATAGTAATCCCCAATAAAGAAAGCTCATTTGCAATATTTTCTGCTTTTATAATACCTTGTTGCGTGTATTTTCTTGAACCAACAATAGCCAATGTAGGATTTGATAAAAGAGCAATATTTCCTTTTAAATAAAAAAAACAAGGAGCATCTGCAATATTCTTTAATGCTAATGGATATCGATAATCAGACCATAACAAAATATCACAATCAGTTTTCTTTGCTTCTTGCCACTCAAGAAGGGCTTTTTCACGCCACGTATTATTTTTTAATTGATATTTAATTTCATTAGAAATTTTTTGTGCAACAATATCAGTAGAAAGAATATTTTGCTTTTGTGTCAAAGCCTCATACGCCACAAAAGCAGAACCATAATGTCGCAAAATTTTACACAAAAGACGAGGAGTCACCCCTTCACAATAACGAAAGGCAAGAGAAGCCCAATAGTCTTTTCTTGCCTCGTCAGATAATTTATCAACAGCGTTAAGCATTGTATATCATTAAATATTTATTGAACAGCACCCATATTACGAGCTTTTCTTGCAGCATCAGATCCTGCCCAATCTTCTACAAGTACTAAATAATGTAAACTTGCATTTTCAGAATCTCCTAAACGAGCATAACTCATTGCTGTTTTTAATAATGAATCAGCTGTTTTTGGGTGTGTAGGGAAACGAGATTGAACTTCTTTGAATGCAAAAATTGCTTGAGGGTAGATACCACGAGCGTAAAGAGTTTCCCCTTTCCAATATAAAGCATTAGGAGCTAACACATCATTAGGATATTCTGCTAAAAAAGCATCAAAAGCTTGCTCTGCTTTTGCATAATCATGGTTTTGATAAAGACTATAAGCACGATTATACATATCACTTGAAGAAAGCTTTTGCGTTGGTTGTGGTGCTGGTTTTTGAACTTGTGCAACTTGCTGTGTTTGATTTACACTTTGTTGAGTTTTAGGCGTTTGTTGCACTTGCTGTACTTGTTGCTTTGGCTGCGTTGATTGAGTTGGTTGTTGAACTTGTTGTTGAGCAACAACGGGAGCAACAGTATTTTGTGCTGGAGCAGTAGCTACTTGTGTCTGATTTTGTACTGTTCCTTGATTAGCAACAACTTGCTGTTGTGGAGCTTGCTGTGTTTGTCGAACTTGTTGTTTTGGAGCTTCTACAACATTCTCTTGTACTGCTTGTTGTGTAGTTTCTTCAGCAGCAGATAAATTTTGTCCAGTCAATGCCCCTACTTCAGCTTGTTTTTGTACTACTTGAGCATTTTGTTGAGGCAATACTTTTTCATTACGAGCTTGATTTTCAGGATCAGCAGGACTTAATATTACACGTTGATGGTATTGTTGTGGTAAGCTTGTAATATCAGGACCTTTTTGTGGAGTAGGCACGCCACGTTTTCTTGCATCTTTTTCAAGTTCTGCAATACGCAACTCATTATCCACTAAAATATCATAGGTTTTATTATTATATGCAATAAGTGCATCAACTTTTTCTTCTACATGTCCTAATTTAGCATCTACGTTGTCAATTCTTCTATTTGGTTCTTCATTCACAACAGAACAAGCTCCTAAACACAAGAAAGGTACTAAACAAAGATAACGATACTTCATAACCACCTCTAAGACATAATTAATACCTATAATTACTACACATTTTAAAATCTGTCAAATAAAACCGTAAAAAATATTTTATAAGACTAAAAACATAATTAATAATAACCTATTACTTTAATTTTATTAAAGTAATACAAGAACAAAATCTTTTTAATCCACTTACAGCAAGGGAAATTGCATACACATAGGTATTAAATACCCTCAAAAAAATAATTCCACACAAAAAATTACCAAAAAATCTTAAAGTAAGATGTGTTTCTAACTTAATCGTATTTTATATTTTTCTTTAAAGTTACACTGTCTTTATCCGTAACTTCCTTTATCGTAACAACTAAAGCGAAATGATTGCTCCACAAGCCCCCTCAATCAAACAATATTAAAATACATTTCAATAAATTTGCTTAGTTTAAGGCATTAGTAAATTTTTTCTCCCAAAAATAAAAAAGTTCTTTATTTTCACAGCGTAACTATAAGTATTTTATAATGCTATTGTATTGCAATTATTTTATTTTTATTATCAGAGAATAATGTTTGATAATTATTTTAAAAATAAACCCTAATTATAATAATTTTCCTCTATTCAAATCGCTTATTAATAGCAAATAATGTTGTTTCCATAAATGCAAATAAAAATGCAACAATAATAGGGCTTATTACTTGTATATCAAATAAATACGAACATAAAAGCAACAAACATATTGAAGCAATTAATAAGCCACATAAAAACCAAGCCATTCTTTTATAAGTAAAAACAGAAGAAATTATTGCATTTATTCCGTTACAAAAAAGAAATATACTCATAAAAACAATAAACGGAAAAAAAGAAATATGTATTAAAAGTGAAAATAAATACGTAATAGAATAATAAAAAGGATATATAGTCGCAGAAAAAAGATTTAATTCTGCTGCTGAATTTAAAAAAGGTGTAATATACTGACTAGTAAGAAAAATATATGAACTCCAAGCTATTATTGCTTGAACAAGAAAAATAATTAACGACTCTATAAAATATTTTTTTAAATTTTCAAAAAAACTTTGCGTTATAGAACCGATGCTTCTACCATAACCCAATCTATAAATTTGTTTTGTAAAAAAATTCATTTTAGATAATTCAAAAGACACTTTTGTATAAATTTCATAATAAAAAATTTGATATACTATTCTAATAGGATTAAATGTTACACCAACAATTTTAATAAATGAAAGATAATATAGTGTAAGACGTGTAAAATTATAAACCATTCTAAAGCTAATTATTCCATATCCTGCATAAATAGCCGAAACATCATGGGTTATTTTTGAATAAATAAACGGAAAAATCATTAAGGATATATTAATCATAAGATATTGTAAATAATGAATTATCTTATCAAAAAAAATCTTTTTAATTTGACGTTCTGCTAAAAAAGAATTAATTCTAATTTGCTCGTCTGTTTTTTGAGCAATTATTTTTCTACAATAATCTCTTATGGCAAATACCGATATATTCATACTAGATGAAAAGAACTATCTTATCATTAACCTTATTTAATATATACAAACAATATAAACTTCTTTAGCTAATATAAACTTTTTAAAAAGATAATGCAATTCTTATATTAATAAAGAATATATAAAAAATAACTTAGAAATACACCCTATTTCAAAAATAAAAAGTGCTGATCTAGCCCTTATTTTTTTTATTCAAATTAACTTGCCTTTCCCGTGCAATAGCTAACCTATTTTCTGGAATATCCTTTGTTATTGTTGATCCTGCTGCTACAAGAGAATTTTTACCAATAGTCACAGGTGCAACAAAAGCACAATTTGAACCTAAAAAAGCATTATCTTCAATAATAGTTTGAAATTTATTTTTACCATCATAATTACAGGTAATGCAACCAGCCCCAACATTCACCCCACTTCCAACAAGACTATCACCAATATAGCTTAAGTGATTGACTTTACTAGCATTACCAATTTTACTTTTCTTAATCTCCACAAAATTACCAAGATGGACATTATCAGCAAGTTCTGCTTGTGGTCTTAAGCGAGCATACGGTCCTAATTTAGCATTATTTCCAACTATTGCATCTTCAAAATGGCAAAAACTTTTTACAATACAGGATTCTCCTATTTGTGTATTTTTTATATAGCAATGAGATTCTATACTGGTATACTGTGCTATTTTGCTGTTTCCATAAATTTCACATGGGCCATATATTTCTACCCCAGCAGAAATTTCTGCAAACGGACTAATAAAAATACTTTCTTGATTATGCAAAACAACACCATTTGCCATAAGTTTTGTATTAATAGCTTTTTGTAATGTTTTTTCTGCTTCATTTAATTCAAGTGGATTATTTACTCCCAATAGTGCTTCTGCATTTTCAAAACAAAATGCTTCAAGAGAAATATTTCTTTCTTTTGCAAGCCCTATAATATCAGTAATATAATATTCATGATTTGCATTTTGACTAGAAAGCAAAGGAAGAAATTCATATAATAATTGTGCATCTACAAGATAAATACCAGAGTTAACCTCAAAAATTTCTGATTGAGGATAAAGAACATTAAAATCTTTTGCCTCAATAATTTTTTCTACTTCCCCTTTATTTTCTTCATGTTTTGTACAAGGTGTATGCTTTGCCTTACTAAGAAATTCTTTACGTACAACACGTCCATAAGACTTAGCATCGGGTAAGTATAAGCTAATAAAACTTAAAGGAAGATTTTCTGATTTTTTAATAAAATCTATTAAAAGTTCTTTTGAAATAAGAGGAACATCGGCATTTAAAATAAGAATTTTTTGATTTTCTTGTGAATTAATTTCTTTTATTTTTTTCATGGCACATTGCACGGCATGTCCAGTTCCCAGTTGTTCTTCTTGAAAAATAGTACGTTGTAATGCTTCCTCACCATGATTTTTTAAAAGATGTTCTTTTACCATATCAGCTTTATACCCAACAACAGTATAAACTTCATTGCTTATTGATTTTGCAACAGTATAAACATGGGAAAGCATAGCCTCTCCAAGTACAGTTTGCAAGGCTTTAGGATTTTTAGAAGGCATTCTTGTACCTTTACCTGCTGCTAAAATAATTGTTGTAAGCGGATATGTCATAAAAACTCCAAAACAATATATATTGACAATATACTATTAATAATTTTTTAGATAAAATTGTTTAAATACTACCTTTACACTCTCAACTAAGACCGAGCAAACCAAATTAACACAGCACCAAGTATAAGCAATACTATACCATAACTTCTTAAATGCTCAGCACTATATTCAGAAAGCTGCAATAAAAAATCTCGCATTTTTTCTGGGCCTAATAGCCAAGGTAACGCTTCAAAAATACACGCAAAACCAAGTCCTGTTACAAGATACATAATAAAATCATTCATTATTGTAATTCATACCCTTTTTGTAAAATAGCTAAAACATCTTCAGAAGTTAGCGGTAGCACAAAAGTACCAGCTCTTTCAGGAGTAAACATTTCATTGATTTTGCTTTGAGCTTCTTGCAAGGAACAGTATTTTCTAATTAAAACATAAGGTTTATAACGAGTTAAAAATTCATGTAATTTGTTAACAAAACTTTCGTCTATATTTAGCATAAAAGCTTTTTCTACAAGAACTTTTTCCATGATAGGTAAAAGAAAAGCCGAACAAGCTAAACCATGTGGCACATTATAATGCAATGTTAAAGGATAAGAAATAGCATGAGCAATAGAACTGTGATTTTGACTAATAGCAACTCCTGCAAGCATAGCAGCTTCTTGTAAGCGATACCGATTTTTCATATCAAAAGAATCATGTTCTATATAATGTAAGGAATCCATTACCATATTAATAGCACGCATAGCATAAAAAAGACTTATTGGCGTTGCATTTTTATTCCACAAACTCTCTAAGGCATGGGAAAAAGTATCTAATGCACTAAAAACAGTGAGTTTCCAAGAAAGAGTTTTAGTAAAAAAAGGATCTAAAATTGCTATTTTAGGAAAACAAACTTGTGACGCTAAAGAACATTTTTTCATATTTTTTTTGTCCCAAATTGTTGCAAAAGGCGTCACTTCAGAACCTGTACCAGCCGTTGTTGGCATAGCAATAAGAGGCAAAGCCATGTTTGGTTTTTCTTTTTTATCTCTTAACCACGCTTGTAGTGGAAATTCATATTCTTTTTGAGCAAAAGCACACGCAAGAGCTTTAGCACTATCTATAACAGAACCTCCACCAATAGCAATAACAAGTGAAAATTCTTGTTTTTTATTTTCTACATAATAATTATCTAATATATCTAAATTAGGTTCTGGTTCTGCAATAAAAATTTCATACGGCAAAGTTAAAAAACTTACAAATTCCGAAATAGTTCCACGATCAACCATTCCTTTTGTTGTTACAAGCAAAATTTTACCTGTACTTGGTAAATAATTTGCAATTTCTTTTCTACAATCAAGCCCAGCTATCACTTGAACTGGATTATAATGCTTCCAAGTAATCATATTTAACCTCGCAAAAGTAAAATTTTAAATATATAATAATAAAAGTATACCTAAAAAATAAAGAAAAGCAAAGTCTCTCTTTTTAATACTTCTTAATAATATTCTTATATAATTGAATAAAAAAATAAAAAACTCTAACTTTCTGCCTTAATTATACAATTAAAATCTGTCCGTATTCACCATCATAGCCACTTTGACAAGTAACGTCATTTTTTCGCATTTTATATATTGCGTGTCCAAGTTGCTCATCAAGAGCATTAATTTGTTCTAATGGAACAAGTTGTAAAATATCCAATTCTGCACCTAAATTTTGGATAAGAAATTGATATTTTTCGGTCACTTTTTTTGTTTTAATTCCAACTTTTAAACATTGTGCTAAAATTTCTTTTAAAGGAATAAGGGATTCAAATTGTTCTTGTGTTTTTATGGGTTCTTTTCTATCGGCTAATTCTTCTACTCTAAATTGAACACCAATAGTTAAAGGTTTATGGCAGACAGGACAAAGAAGATTATGTTCTTTGCTTTGTGTTGGAGTAAAGCAAACATTGCAAGCTCTGTGTCCGTCAGCGTGATACTTGCCTTCTTCTGGAAAAAATTCAACTGTGCCATAAAAATTAGTATTTTTTCTTTGTAAACTAGCAAACAAATCATTATAATTTGTTTTTTCGTGAAAAATATTTACCTCACGAGCTAAGTTTTCGCTTGAATGAGCATCAGAATTAGAAATAAGAACAAAACGATCAAGACTGGAACATAATCTATTCATAGGAGGGTCAGAAGAAAGTCCTGTTTCTAGGGCAAAAATTTCTGCTGTTAAATCTTCAAAACAATCTTCAATACTATTAAAACCAGATTTTGAGCCAAAAAGGGAGAACCACGGAGTCCAGATATGAGCTGGAATAAAAAAAGAATCTTGATATTCCAAAACCATTGCCAGCAGATTTTTAGCATCTAATCCAAGTATAGGGCGACCATCAGATTCTAAATTACCAATTTTTGCCAATTTTGAATTAAATTTTTTTGCTATTTCAAAATTTGGAAAAAAGACAAGATTATGATTTTTTCTTGTTGCCCCTAATTTTTTATAAATACAGCTTATTTCACCTTGCAAAATAAATTCTGGCTGAAAAGTAATAGTATGAACAGGAATATGCGTATGAAAGAGAATATCTTCTTTTGTCAGTGGTTGTTTTAATGTATAAAATCCTGTATGTTCATTATACATTAAAGCATCTTCCAATTCTTTTAGCCATGTGCTATGGGTACAATCACCAGTTCCTAATAAATGAATACCTTTAATATAAGCCCAACTAGCTAAATTTCTTATTGTAAGATTTTTAGCAGTTGCACGCGAAAAACGCGAATGTATATGTAAATCAGCACGGAACATAACAAATTCCTTTTTTTTCACAAATTATTAATTTGCAATACTATAAATTGCTAAGTATACTTTGGCAATAATTTAATTATTTAGGTGAATATGGATTTTTTTCAACCAGAGGGCAGTTATCGTTTTAGTTCTGATGCAGTATGCACAGCACGTTATGTATGTTTGGCTGTTTTAGAAGAATTTCAAAAAAAGCATATAAAACGTCCATATTTAATAATGGATATAGGTTGTGGCTGTGGGGTTATTGGAATATTAATTTTACAATTTTTTTCAGAACTATATCCAGAATATTATCCATATTTGCGAGTTTTTGGCATTGAAAAAGAAGAAGAGCTTTTTCTTGCTGCAAAATATAACGCAAAACTTTTTGGACACGAACAAAAGTATACAGCTTTGCAATTAGATATATTGGACAATAAGAATATTAGCTATGTACAAAACAAGGTATTTGAGGAAATTTTTCTTGATACACTTCCAGAAAGACAAAATAAAGATGGTGGAGTATTAAAAAATCCTCGTTTATTTGATTTTGTTGTAACCAATCCACCTTGGTATAGGGCAGAAACAAAACTACATAGTCTATCCCCATTACGAAACACAGCCCTTTTTGGAAATGAATCCATACTACAAAATTTTTTTGAATTTGGAGAAAAATTTTTAAAAAAGAATGCAAATATAGTTACAGTAGCAAAAACAGCCTGTTATATGGAATTTATGCAAGCAATGCCTAAAACCATACAAATAACAGCATTGCAAGCTGTACATAAAAAAATTCATCAAAAAGCGATTTTTTTTATTTTACAAGGTAAATATTTGAGCAGGGCTGTATTTGAAATTTTAGCCCCACAAATTATGGAGTAACTATGCAAGAGAGCGAAAAAAACATATTAACAACATATATAGCAATGCCACGCTTACATAGAAATTTTCAAAGCGAACCCGTTCAGCTATTAGATCCATTACAAAAAGAAGAGCAATATTTTGTTTTTCCAGTATTTCCATGGACAAAGGCAACGGCACAGCAATGTTTTTATGATTTTAAACAAAACGCAACAGAATTTGCAAAGGATAAAAAAGGGGCTTTGCAAAGTTTTGATGTATATAATATGCAAAAAACAATGGCAACGCTTTCAGCAGAAGAAGTTTCTGCTTTAATGGAATTTACAGGAGAAAAAGAAAAACAAAATTCTTTTAATCCTCTTGAAATCTTACAACAAATTCTTATTTTAGCGTTATATAAAGAAGAACAATATCTTGAATTGCAAGAAATAAGTCAAAAAATACAAACCCAACAAGAAAAATTAACTTTTCTTCTTGATAAGGAAAAAGATATTGCTTTGCAAGAAAATGATGAATATCTTCCCAAATGGCAATATGTTTTTTATGCAATTTTAGCATTTACGCAAAAAAATCATTTTTATTTTATTAATGATAAAACAATGGCACAGGCATTTTTTGCCATAAACCAAGAAAGATTTGCAATAAAGGAAATAGCCGAAAAAAACTATTATTACGGAACAATACAAAAAGACGATTTTCTTTCTTTTATTCCAGAAAATTTTCGTTCGTATGTGCCACAAACAGAACTTACAGTATTATTTATCACGGATTTTATAGAATAATATTTTTATATTATTTTTAATAATTACCAATACCAAAAAGGGAAATAGTAATAACAATGCATTTAAATAGCAAACAACTTATTGATTATATTGGAGAACATTGTAAAGGAGCACCTAAGGGTATTATTTTTGATTGTGACGGTGTACTTATAGATTCCGTAGAAGCAAATATGCTTTTTTATAATAAGATACGGCAAAAATTAGGTTTACCAGAATTAAATTCTGCACAACGTGAATATTGCCAAATGAGTACCGCAGCCCAAGCACTTGATTTTATTACCCCAACAGCATTAAAACCTTTATTAAACGGCATTGTAAAAGAAATTTCTTATGCACGAGAAATAGAGCCTATGATTCAAGCTTCTGAGGGAATAGTAGAAATGCTTGAAGATCTCAAAGCACATTTTCGTTTAGGGGTGCATACCAATAGGACAGGACCACTTGATGTTATGCTAACCCGTTTAAAAATGAATACATATTTTGATCCTATTATGACCGTCTTATACTGTGATCCTAAACCCTCACCAGACGGAGCGAATAAAGTTTTACAAAAATGGAATGTAGCACCACATGAGGTTTTATTTATAGGAGACAGTGCAATGGACAAAATGGCAGCAGACGCTGCAAATATACCATTTATGTCTTATAGAAATGAAAACCTTTTAGAAATAGGCACGTGTTTTGATTACCATGAACTTGGAAAGGCGTTATTATCATTAAAAGAATTGTAAAGTTTATGTAAAATTAAGATTATGCTTTACAAAATTTAAAAAATTGTATAGAAGTGTTGGCTATCTTTTAGATGTCTTAAGTTCCATACAAAAGGTATGGCGGGGAGGATCCTTGACACCTGATGAATTAGATTTTTTTAAAAAACTATTAGATCAAATGCTTGTTGACGCCCAACAAAATGGTGATTCAACCTTAGAAGATTTGACTGAAAGTCCAAGTAGTTATGCAGATCCTACGGATAGAGCTTCTGTGGAATCTGATCGTTCTTTTACATTAAGAATTAGAGATAGAGAACGTCGACTTATACATAAAATTTATGAAGCAAAACAACGTATTGAAAGCGGTACGTATGGAATTTGTGAAGAATGTGGTGAAGATATTGGCGTGGCAAGATTAAAAGCAAGACCAGTAACCACATTATGCGTAGACTGCAAAGCCCGACAAGAAGAAGGCGAAGATATACAAGGTAGTTAAACAAAAAAATGCTCTTTTTATAAGAGCATTTTTTATTCCTTTATGTTACTTTGTATTACGCAACATTTTGCATATTTTTATAAAAAACTATATATTCTATAAAGG
>JARHYD010000060.1 GCA_029258655.1 Mailhella sp. | reverse complement strand
CAGAAGAACGACGACAAATAGAAGAAAATATGAGTAATGGAACATTACTTTGTATTGTTTCCACAAGTGCATTGGAACTTGGTATTGATATAGGTAATTTAGATCTTTGTATACTTGTTGGGTATCCTGGAACAATTATGTCTACCTTACAAAGAAGCGGACGTGTTGGCAGAAAAGGGCAAGAATCTGCCATTTTTTTAGTTGCGGGTGAAGATGCACTTGACCAATATTTTATGCAAAATCCACAAGAATTTTTTAACAGAAAACCTGAAAGTGCTGTTATCAATCCACACAATCCTTATATTTTGCAAAAGCATTTAGAATGTGCAACAGCAGAAATAAGCCTTAATAAATATGAAACTTGGTTACAAGAAACAGAAGTACAAGAACAAGTCCATGAGCTTGCTATGCAAGGACTACTTCTTCAAGACGCACAAGGAGAAAATTTTTATGCAGCTAGAAAACGCCCATATTTAAGCATTGATTTACGAGGTAGTGGCTCTACATTTACCATAATTGAAAGACTTCTTATTCAACCACAAAATTTTTGGTTAAATACATTAAGTGATGAACCAATTTCACAAGAAAAAGACAATCAACTAGAAAATAAAGCAACTTTTCTTAATCTTGCAAGTAAAAGTCAAATTATTGGAACAGTAGATATACGACAAGCATACACAGAAACCCATGATGGAGCTATATATATTCATAGAGGTCAACAATATCTTGTGGATACATTAGATTTTAATACAAAAACTATTTATGTCCATAAAGAAAATGTTACATGGCATACACGAGTTCGTACCAATAAAAATACAGAAATTTTAGAACAATATGCACAAACCACAGTTTTTGGTATAGAAGTAGGTTTTGGAAAATTAAAAGTAACAGAAAATATTACAGGTTATGAACGCAGGCAAAATAGTACCCTAAAAATATTAAGTATTGAAGAATTAGACTATCCCCCCTTGACCTTTGATACAGAAGGCTTATGGTTTATTATACCAGAATATTGTATTTCTCTTTTAGAAGAAAATTTCTTTCATTTTATGGGAGCAATTCATGCTTTTGAACATATTACAATAGGGCTTATGCCCCTTGTGGTTATGGCAGACAGAAATGATATTGGAGGTATTTCTATCCCTTTTTTTCCTGCACTTAACAGTCCTGCTGTTTTTATATATGATGGTTGTGCAGGTGGAGCTGGTTTATGCAAAGAAGCTTTTCATAAATTAGAAATATTATTAAAAGCTGTACTGACACGATTAAATGATTGTACTTGTGAGCTTGGTTGTCCTTCTTGTGTTATTTCTCCCAAATGTGGATCTGGCAATCGACCTATTGATAAAGAAGGTGCAAAACTTTTAGTAAAAACTTTTATAGAAAACAAAGAATTTTTACAAAAAAAATCTCACGCTATATCACAACAAGTACATCAAAAAACAATATCACATTTTATCTCAAAGGAAAAGATTATGGCTACTACTCCTCAATATAACAAAATAATGGTTCTTGATGTTGAAACACGGTATAGTGCCGACGATGTAGGCGGTTGGAATAATGCCGATAAAATGGGCGTAAGTATTGCTGTTTTATTTGATGGCAAAACGTATCAACCATTTACGCAAGATGAACTTTCAACAATGTTTGATACCATGAAACAAGCAGATATTATTATTGGCTTTAATACACTAAATTTTGATTATAAGGTATTACAACCATTTTGTTCTTATGATTTATGGTCATTACCAAGTCTTGACCTTTTACACGAAATAAAAAAACGGCTCAATTACCGAGTTAGTCTTGATAATCTTGCAAGCTCAACATTTAACATTAATAAAAGTGCAAATGGACTTCTTACCCTTCAATGGTGGAAAGAAGGCAATATGGAGAATATTATTAAATATTGTCAAAAAGACGTAGAACTTACAAAACAACTTTTTGAATTTGGTAGAGAAAATCAATATGTTCTTTTCACTAATAAGGCTGGGCAAAAAGTTCGTGTTCCTGTGTCTTGGTAATAAAATTTTTTTAAATTAAATTTTTACTTGCTTTTCTCTAAAAAACGTGTAAAAAAACTAATTCAACATTGTAACCATATTTATATGGAATAAAGTAAAGGAGAGAAACTCATGCCAAAAATGAAAACGAGTCGCTCTGCTGCAAAACGTTTTAGCGTAACTGGCAGCGGTAAATTCCGTCGTCGTCGTCAAAACTTGCGTCATATCTTGACCAAGAAAAACGCTAAACGTCGTATGCTTCTTGGGCAAAGTGCATTGGTTGACAAAACCAATGAAAAAGCTGTTCGTCGTCTTTTACCATATGCATAAGATGACATTGTTGCAACAACCGTTGTTTTTTATTTAACATATTTATTACTTCACTGGCAAAAATTGATCTCCGCCTCGTGAAGTTAATTGGAGGTATTCCATGCGTGTAAAGAGAGGTCTTGCTAGCCATCGCAGACACAAGAAATATTTGGATATGGCAAAGGGCTTTCGTGGTGGTCGTAGTCGTTTATACCGTACTGCTCGCGAAGCTGTTGAACGTTCATTAGTATACGCTTATCATGGTCGTAAACTTCGTAAACGTGATTTCCGTAAACTTTGGATCATGCGTATTAACGCTGGTGCACGTTTAAACGGTCTTTCTTACTCACGTTTCATGCACGGCTTACAACTTGCTGGTATTATTATTAACCGTAAGATGCTTGCTGATTTAGCAGTTCGTGAAAAAGCCAACTTTGCAGCTCTTGTGGAATTAGCTAAAGCTAAACTTGCTTAATCTCCCACACTTTTTGCAATGTTTTTTTATTGGCAGAGTAAGCTTTGGCTTATTCTGCCTTTTTTCTTAGAATACAAATATACGTTAGTATGACAAATAACTATATAATTTCTTATAGCACCACACTATACTAATTATTTATTCATATAAAAAATTTAACTAAGTACAACATAACATTGTTATAATAAGTTAACTACACTATAATAAATCACTAATTAAATGCATTACTATCTATTAATTAGATAAAAAAATAAAAATTATGAGAGTTTACTATGGATATTCAAAGTCAGCTTGATAACCTTGCAAAAGAATTAGAACAAGCATTAACAACTGTTCAAGATTTGCAAGAACTTGAAACACAACGAGTTAACTTTCTTGGTAGAAAAGGACATTTAGCACAAATAATGTCAAGATTACCAGAACTTAGCCCAGAAGAACGCCCTGCTTTTGGTCAAGCAGCCAATGCAGTAAAACAAAAACTTACAGCAATGCTTGAAGAACGTAAAATATCCATGGAACAAGAAAAAGAAGCAAATCTTCTTGCTGATTTTGACCCTACCATTCCGGGCAGAAAAATATGGCAAGGTTCTCTCCACCCTATTACCCGTGCTATGCAAGAAGTAACTTCTGTATTTCAAAATATGGGATATGAGGTTGTTAGTGGGCCAGAAGTAGATACTGATTTTCATTGTTTTGAAGCATTAAATATGCCACCAGAACACCCTGCACGAGATATGCAAGATACACTTTATATTCAAGATAAAGTTGTACTCCGTACCCATACCTCTACTATGCAAATTCGTACTATGCTTAAAAATAAACCACCTCTTGCTATTATTGCACCAGGTAAAGTTTATCGTCGTGATTCTGATGTTACCCATACTCCTATGTTTCACCAAATTGAAGGCCTTGTAGTAGATAAACATATTACAATGGCAGATTTACGTGGTACATTAACTGCATTTTTGCAAACAGTTTTTGGTAAAGAAACAAAAGTACGTTTTCGCCCAAGCTTTTTCCCTTTTACCGAACCCAGTGTTGAAGTGGATATGACTTGCACCCAATGCGGAGGAAAAGGACATTTAACAGATAATACCCCTTGCCGTATTTGCAAAACAACAGGTTGGCTTGAAATTTTAGGAGCTGGCATGGTTGACCCTGCTGTTTTTGAATCCGTAGGCTATGACCCTAAAGAAATAACAGGATTTGCCTTTGGGTTAGGCATTGAACGTATTGCAATGCTCAAATATGGTATTACAGATCTTCGCATTAACTTTGAAAACGATATGAGATATTTATCCCAATTCACGGGTGCATAATCTCTATTCATATAAGGAATATTACTATGTTATTGAGTTTAAATTGGCTTCGTGAATTTGTTCCTTACAAAGGAAGTGCAGAAGAACTTGGTGATAAACTCACCATGCTTGGTCTTGAACTTGAAGAAATTATTAATCCTTTTAAGGAAATACAAGAAATTGTTATAGGTCGCGTTCTTACGTGTGAAGATCACCCAGACTCTGACCATTTACACGTTTGTACTGTTGATCTTGGTGGTGAAGAACCTGTTGGTATTGTATGTGGTGCACCAAATGTAGCAGCAGGACAACTTGTACCTGTTGCTCCAGTTGGCTCTACCATGCCCGGTGGTTTTCAAATCAAAAAAGCAAAACTTCGTGGTGTTCCTTCACATGGTATGATTTGTTCCGAACGTGAACTTGGGCTAAGTGACGATCATTGCGGTATTATGGTTCTTCCTGAAACAGATAGACATGGCAATCCTTTCAAAGTTGGTGCAAATTTTGTACAAGCTATGGAAATGGATACAGAAGTTTTAGATATTAGTATTACCCCAAATCGTACAGACTGCTTATCTGTACTTGGGCTTGCTCGTATGGTTGCTGCTGCATATAATCTTCCTTTAACTATGCCTTGTTTTAATTTAGAAGAACATGGAAATGATTGTTCTTCTGAATATGAAATTATCATTAAAGATGAAGAATTTTGCCCAGCTTATACAGGCAGACTTATTGAAAATTGTACAGTAGAAAAATCTCCTTATTGGATACGTTATCGTCTTTGTGCTATTGGTATCCGTCCAATTTCTAACCTTGTAGATGTAACCAATTATATATTAATGGAATTAGGACAACCTCTACACGCTTTTGACGCTGATACCTTAAAAGGTAAAAAAATTATTGTACAATCAGCACAAGAAGGACAAAAATTTACAACTCTTGATGGACAAGAACGTCAATTAAAAAATTCTGATGGGCTTATTTGTGATGCAGAAAATGCTATTGCTCTAGCTGGTGTTATGGGTGGACTTGATACAGAAATAAGTGAAACAAGTAAAAATGTTTTCTTAGAATGTGCATTATTCCAACCTGCACGCGTTCGTCGCACTGCAAGACGTTTAGCTCTTAGCTCTGATTCTAGTTATCGCTTTGAACGTGGAGTAGATCAGGAAGGCATGG
Organism: Mailhella sp.; assembly: GCA_029258655.1. Classification (GTDB taxonomy): domain Bacteria; phylum Desulfobacterota; class Desulfovibrionia; order Desulfovibrionales; family Desulfovibrionaceae; genus Taurinivorans. The sequence continues at coordinate 5,959 of JARHYD010000060.1, read as the reverse complement.
CTTTTGCCCTTGATAGAGCCGCATATTTAATGCAAGTTTATGGAAAAGGTTCTGTACGCAAAGGTATTTGTAAAAAAGAACCTCGTCCTTTTATGCCTGCAAAAATATCTTTTCGTCCAAGTCGTCCAGAGTTTGTGCTTGGTGTTGCTATTAATGAAGAATTTTGCGAAAAAACTCTTACTATTCTTGATTGTAAAATTAAAAAAACAAACAAAGATGAATGGACTGTTTATGCACCCGGTCGTCGTTATGATTTAACCCGTGAAGCAGATCTTGTTGAAGAAATTGCCATTTTTAATGGTATTGATAATATGCCTGCTACTCTTCCACGTCTTAGCCACACATTAAATAAATGTGGTGAACCAGAAAGCAGACATAAATTTATTATGCGTGCTAAAAATTTCTTAGCTGGCATAGGATTAAATGAAGCGATTAATTATAGCTTTGTTGGCAATAAGGATTTAGATTTATTAAATCTTCCTCAAGAAGACAGAGTAAATATTATCAACCCATTAAGTGCAGAACAAGATGTACTTCGTACTCAGTTAGCAGCAGGTATTTTACAAAATGTTCGTGAAAATATTGCTCATGGAGCTAGTGGAGTACGTTTATTTGAAATTGCCCATTCTTTCCACAAAGATACCACAAGTGAAACAACAGTAAACGAACGGTTACACTTAATTATGGCTCTTTATGGTACACGCTTTGATAATGCATGGCAAAATGGTGAAGAAGAATTTAATTATCCTGATTTACGTGGTTTTGTCGACCATTTCATCAGTGATTTTCTCCACATAGAGGCATTAGAAGTCAAAAAACTTTCTTCTCATGCATATCTAAGCCCTGCTGTGGAACTTTCTACAAAACAGGGGCAAATTGTGGGTATTATGGGACGCGTCCAAACTGCTATTGCTGATGAATATTATGCAAAAAAAGCTATTTGGCTTGCAGATTTAGAATTAGATACTTTAGAAGCTTTAGCACAAGGAAAAAAACCGCTCTTTACACCTCTTGCTATCTACCCTGCTGTACGTCGTGATATTACCTTTATTTGCCCAACTGAAATGCCTATTAAAGATATTCTTGACGCTATTTACAAAAATAAAGGTAAATTCTTTACAGAGGCAGAACTTCGTGATTTATATCTTCCAAAAGACAGTAAAGAACGAAACCTCACTTTCCGTCTTACATTCCAATCTCCAGATAAAACTCTTGAAGATAAAGAAGTAGACAAAGAAAGAGAAAAAATAACCCAAGCTGTAACCAAAGCACTTGGTATTAGAGTATAAACAAAGGGGCTTTTTGCCCCTTTTATTTTATATTCTGTATTTTGTGGGGGAAATGATTTCCCCCACACCCCCTCAATCAAGTAAATTTATTGAAATAACTTTCAATAAATTTATCTATTTTAAAACATAAATAGAAAATCTTTTTTCTCAAAATAAAAAATTAATGTAGAAAACACACCTTATTTTATATAGTAAATATAAATAGTTTCTAATGCTACTACATTGCAAATCTAATAATTATACTATTCCTGCCTATACTTATAAATTTTTATCAAAAAACATAGAAAAATAAATTTAAAGAAAAATTTTTTACTAGCTAATTTTTATAAAACAAGCTAAAATTATACTATCAAAAATTAAGGCAGATGAATGGCATATAAAGCATATAAAATAGGCGAAGCTGCAAAAATACTTAATGTAAAAACAAGTGTTTTACGGTTTTGGGAATCAGAATTTAAGCAAATTCGCCCAAAGCGAACAGAAACAGGGCAACGCTACTATTCTGAAAAGGATATGCAATTATTATATAAAATCCATAGCCTTCTTTATGAACAAGAAATGACTATTAATGGAGCCAAAAAAGCTCTTCAACAATTAACAAAAACTGAAAATAATAATCAACATTCAAAAGAACTTTCTAATAAAAAAGAAGAAAATAAAAAACAAGAAAATATATCTGAATTACAAAATACTTTATTAGAAATTTATGATGAATTAAAAGAATTACATTCAATTTTAGATCCCAATAAACAACATAACGAGTAAACTATGATACTATCTCCTTCCCTTCTTTCTGCTGATTTTGGAAATTTAGAACAAACTCTTAAAGACCTTGAAAAAGCAGGTCTTTCATGGGTACATTGGGACGTTATGGACGGACTTTTTGTTCCCAACATTACTTTTGGACAGCACGTTATTAAACTTCTTCGCCCCAAAACAAAACTTTTTTTTGATGTTCATCTTATGATAGAACAACCAGAACGATATTTAGAAGATTTTAAAAAAGCTGGTGCTGATATGCTTGTTATCCATGCAGAAGCAACCAAACATATACAAAGAACCTTAGCTGAGATACGCCGTTTAGGTATGCAAGCAGGAATTTCTTTAAATCCTGCTACACCGCTTAATGTATTAGACTATATTCTTGATGATGTTGATATGGTTTTACTAATGAGTGTTAACCCTGGTTTTGGAGGGCAAAGCTTTCTTCCTACAACCTATGAAAAAATTCGTACACTCAAAAAAATGCTTGGCAATAGAAAATGCCATATAGAAATTGATGGTGGCGTAACGCCAGAAAATACCACAGAATTAACCAAAGCAGGTGCTGATGTTTTAGTATCAGGATCTGCTTTTTTTGCTCATCCTCCTTTTGATAAACGCCATGAAGCGTTTCAAAAGGCTGCTATATAATTTTAACCAAAGGATATAAAATGGAACTTCGCAAAGAATGTGCAAATGCTATTCGTGCCTTAACAATGGACGCTATTGACAAATCAAAATCAGGTCACCCGGGAGCTCCAATGGGAATGGCAAATATGGCTGAAGCGTTATGGCGACACCACTACAAACATAACCCACAAAATCCTCAATGGTATGATCGTGACCGTTTTGTTTTATCAAATGGACACGCCTCTATGCTGTTATATAGTCTTTTACACTTAACAGGCTACAATTTAAGCATGGACGATATTAAAAATTTTCGTCAACTCCATTCCAAAACTCCTGGCCACCCAGAAATAGATCGTACTCCTGGTGTTGATATGGGTACAGGTCCATTGGGACAAGGTATTGCCACAGCCGTAGGTATGGCTCTTGCTGAAAAACTTCTTGCGAAAAAATTTAATAAAGAAAATCATAAAATAGTTGACCACAAAACTTGGGTTTTCTTAGGTGATGGGTGTTTAATGGAAGGAGTTAGCCAAGAAGCTATTTCTCTTGCTGGAACTTGGAAACTTAATAAACTTATTGCGTTTTATGATGATAATCAAATTTCCATTGATGGTAATGTAAAAGCATGGTTTACAGATGATGTTGCAAAACGTTTTGAAGCATCAAACTGGTATGTTATTCGTGATATTGACGGACACAATCCAGAAGCATTAGACAAAGCCATTACAGAAGCAACAAAAATACAAGATAAACCTATACTTCTTATCTGTAAAACAACCATTGGATATGGTTCACCAAATAAAGCAGGAAAAGCCTCTTGTCATGGTTCTCCAATGGGAGCAGAAGAAAACGAAGCAACCAAAAAAGCTCTTGGTTGGCAATATGGTGCTTTTGAAATTCCAGATCATATTTATCAAGCTTGGAATGCTAAAGAAAAAGGACAAGCATATAATGCTGCATGGGATAACACTTTTACAGAATATGAAAAAGCCTATCCAGAATTAGCAAAAGAATTTATTCGTCGTATGCAAGGTGAATTTACTCCAGAATATCAAGAAGCTTTTAACAAACTTTTTACTAATCTTCTTACAGCACAAGAAGATATTGCTACCCGTGTTGCTGGTAAAAAAGTTCTTGACGCTATTGGTAATACAATGAAAGAACTTATCGGAGGATCTGCTGATCTCACAGGTTCTGTTGGTACATTACATACAAACTCAAAATCTCTTGATTTAGATACATTTGAAGGAAATTATATCCATTATGGTGTACGTGAATTTGCCATGAGTACCATTATGAATGGTCTTTCCTTACATGGTGGATTTATTCCTTATGGTGGGACATTCTTAGTATTTTCTGATTATGCAAAAAATGCCATTCGTCTTGCTGCCCTTTCCAAAATTCGTGGTATTTGGGTGCTTACTCATGATTCCATTGGCGTTGGCGAAGACGGACCAACCCACCAACCTATTGAACAAGTTTCAGCCTTACGCCTAACACCTAATACTGATGTATGGCGTCCTTGTGATACAATAGAAAGTGCCATTGCATGGAAAGCTGGACTTGAGAGAAAAGACGGTCCTACCTGCCTTATTATGAGTCGTCAAAATTTAAAAGCACAAAACCACACAAAAGAGCAATTAGCTGATATTGCAAAAGGTGCATATATTCTTTTAGATAGCGAAAAAACACCCGATATTATTCTAATTGCAACAGGTTCAGAAGTTGAATTAGCAATGGAAACAGCAAAAGTTTTACAAAAACAAAACGTACAAGTACGTGTTGTTTCCATGCCTTGTGCTGATGTTTTTGCTAAACAAGATACAAATTATCAAGAAAAAATTCTTCCTAAAGCTGTACGCAAGCGTATTGCTATTGAAGCACTTAGTGAAGATTTTTGGTATAAATATGTAGGTCTTGATGGGGCAATTATTGGTATGCATAGTTTTGGAGAATCAGCACCTGCCAATAAACTTTTCCCCTATTATGGTTTTACAGTTGAAAATATTCTTGAAAAAGCAAAAGAACTTTTAGGAGCTTAATTATGAAAGCACTTAGCATGAATGACATTGATTTAACAAACAAAAGTGTAGTTATTCGTTGTGATTTAAACGTACCAATTAAAAATGGAGTTATTACAGGCGATAAACGTATTCGTGCTGTTTTGCCAACTATTCAAAAAGCATTAGATAATAATTGTGCTATCATTATTACTTCCCACTTAGGAAGACCAACAGAAGGAACTTTTGAGGAACAATTTAGTCTTGCTCCTGTTGCAAAACGACTTTCCGAACTTCTCAATAAAGAAGTACATTTTCATGCATACGATCCAGAACTCAATGTTAAAGCAAAAAATGGCGAAATTATTCTTTTAGAAAATGTTCGTTTTCTTGTTGGTGAAAAGAAAAATAATGCAGAACTTGGTGCAAAATTTGCTAGTCTTGGTGATGTTTATATAATGGACGCTTTCGGAGCTGCTCATAGAGCTCATGCCTCAACAGAATCAGCTATTCGCCAAGCAAAAATAGCTGTTGCTGGACCTCTTATGATGGCAGAAATGGACGCAGCAAAGAAAATCTTACAAGAACCAAAACGCCCACTTTATGCAATTGTTGGTGGTTCTAAAGTTTCTACAAAAGTAACTGTACTAGAAAACTTACTTGGCTTTGTTGATGGTCTTATTGTTGCAGGTGGCATTGCAAATACATTCCTTTTAGCTCAAGGTTATAATGTTGGTAAATCTCTTGTAGAAGAAGATTTTCTTGATGAAGCAAAACGCCTTATTCAATTAGCAAAAAATAAAAATGTGGATCTTCCTATGCCCAAAGATGTTGTAGTAGCAAAAGATCTTGCTAGTGCAGAAGGCTTAAGAGTTACCACTATTAATGATATTAAAGCTGATGAAGCTATTTTTGATATGGGTGAAGAAACTTGCAAAGAATTTGCTAAAGCTTTAGAAAAAGCACGCACTATTGTTTGGAATGGTCCTCTTGGTGTTTTTGAACAAGTTCCTTTTGATAAAGGTACTCGTGCGTTAGGAGATATTCTTGCAAAATCTTCTGCATATTCCCTTGTTTGTGGAGGAGATAGCGTTACTGCTGTTGAACAATTTGGTATTCAAGATAAAATGGGCTATTTATCCACAGGTGGTGGTGCTTTCTTAGAAGTTCTTGAAGGAAAAACCTTACCTGCTGTTGCAGCTCTTGCTGATAGAGCATAATTTTTATTATACAATTTATTAGGGGGAGGACTTTTTATAAAAAGTCCTCCCCCTAAAA
>JARHYD010000044.1 GCA_029258655.1 Mailhella sp. | reverse complement strand
AAAGAATCTTGCCAGAATTAATAACTTTTCCAATTTCCTCTCCAAATTCTGGAATATCGTGTAATAAATCTTGATTTTCTAAATCAATTACTTCTGTTTTAGATTGTAAAATTTCCATCAATTCTTGACTTACCATAAAAATTCCCCTAAATTAATTAATCTTTTTTCCATCTCTAAAATAGTTTATACCATAAAATAAGAAATTCTTCAATTCTCATTTTAAACTATATAAATAAAAATATTCTAAAAAAGAAAACTAGTTAGATAGTATTTTAAAAGATTTTCTATTAAGGTATAATTATTAAATCTCCTTTTCTAATAAAGAAAATATTTGCAATACAATAGCATTAAAAAATATTTATTTTACTATATGAAAACAAAGAACTTTTTTTTTCTTAAAAGAAAAAAATATTCTATTCATGTCTAACATAGGTAAATTTCTTAAAATTTATTTCAATAAATTTACCTGATTGAGAGGGATTAGAAGAAATCATTTTGCTTTAGCATTACGACAAAAGAAGTTAAGGACGTTACGGACAAAGACAATATAACCCAAAAATAAAAAAATTTTGAAAACATACCTTATTTATAAGGAATGTTTCCAAAATAAAATTAATTTAAAAAACGACGTTACTAGGTACTACTTTTTTATTTCTTTTTCTTCATGGCTAATTGTAAAAGCTTTTCAATTAATTCTCCAAAACTAAGCCCAAGTTCTTTTGCTTCCTTTGGTACAAGGCTTGTTTGAGTCATACCTGGTAATGTATTTACTTCTAAAATATAAGGTATTCCTTCTTTCGTCAAAATAAAATCAGAACGGCTATAATCTGCAAGCCCTAAAATATGATGAGCCTTTAATGCCATTTCTTGCACTTTTTTTGTAGCTTCTTCCCCAATAGGAGCTGGACAAGTTTCCTTTGCTCCGTCTGCTGCATATTTATTTTCATAATCAAAAAATTCCCCTTTTGATTCAATCAAAATAGGAGCAAGAGCTTGATCTCCTAAAACTCCACACGTTACATCAAGACCAGCTATCAGTTCTTCAATAATAATTTCTAACCCTACATGAAACATTGTTTCAAGAGCATTTTGCAATTCATTTCTATTTTTAACACGGTATAAATGGATACTTGACCCACCATTATTAGATTTTACAAACATAGGGTAGGAAAGTTCTTGTTCAATGCTTGTAATATCTTCTGGCATTTTTGGAAGGAAAATTCCTTTTGCAACATTAAGACCATGTGCTTTAAAAAGCGTTTTTGCAGCGTATTTATGTAATGCTAAAAAAGAGCTTGATGCATCAGAGCCTTGATAAGGACAATTTAATCGTTCTAAGATAGCTTGTACTAAACCATCTTCACCGGGTGAGCCATGCAAATTAATAAAAGCAACTTCAACTGTTTTAGCTAAAGTAATTAACGTATCAAATCCATTGGAAAGATCATAAAAAAGAACTTCATGTCCACGTTCTTTTAAAACACTTTCAATACCTTTAGCGCCTTTTATAGAAATTTCACGCTCTGGCGACCAACCCCCAGCAATAAGCAATACTTTCATATTATATCCTTTCTTTTTTTAACCGTGCAATATGTCTTGGCAATAGTTCAATATCAAGTCCACAGGCTATAAGTGCATTTTCCATTTTTACACTTTGCTCATAATTTTCTGTAATCAAGCGAATTTTTGTATCATCTGTTCCATAACGCTTTAAAAGATCTTCAAACCTATCTTTCAAAGCCACAATTTTATCATGTTTTACACGTTTATCTGCATAAGAAATTATCAATGGCAATGTACAAGGATTTTTTTCAATAGCCAATTCCCCTGAATCAAATTGCCATAAAACATGGCTTATTACAGCTTGAGCAATAGCAGGATTTTGCGTTTCTTGCATAACCCAACCAGCCCCAAGCTTTGCATGATCACCACCATAATAAATAGTATACGTTTTTGCTAAATCATGCAGAAGACCCGATGCAATAACTAAATTTTCATCTAAAGGATAACCAACTTTTGCAGCACGTCTTGCTAAAGTTAAAGCAACTCTTGCCACCATAGTACAATGGCATTTTATATTTGGTAGCATTTGATACTTTGTCCAAAGTCGAAAACATTCCCCAATAGTAGGAATTTTCCAACTAGAATCATACGAAAAAGAAAGGACTGGCAACATTTTTTTCTCTCTTATTTTAATCCTGTATGTCCATAACCGCCTATTCCCCTTTTTGTTTCGGAAAGAGTTTCACTTTCTTCTAAAAAAGGCTGTACATAAGGCTGAAAAACAATCTGGGCTATTCGATCACCTTGTTCAATACGTATTGTCTCTTTTGATGTATTAAGCATATACGCTATAATTTCACCACGATAATCAGGATCTATTACGCCGACACCCTGTGCTATAGTTAATCCTTTTTTTGCCCCAAGACCACTTCTTGAATATAAAAAACACGCAGTATTTTCCTGTAAAATTTCAATGGCAACCCCCGTAGGTACAGGATAACGCTCTCCAGCTTCAATGAGAATTTGTGGGCAATCTAAAATAGCTCGCAAATCAACTCCACAAGATTTTTCTGTGGCAGGTCTTGCTCCTTCATTGCCATAAAATTTTTTACTCTCCCGTAAATACTGAATTTTCGCTACTGCCATGTATTTTCCTTTATATTTTGTTTATGATAGGCTTTTCTTTATAAGAACAAGGGGAAAAACTTTTTGAAAAAAACTTTTTCCCCTTACCTCTTTTCAAAAACTTTTTAATCAAAATTTATTTTAATATACTTGCCTAACTAGGGGGGTGTGGGGGGAATTATTTCCCCCACAAAAATAAAAAAAGAAAAAGAAAAAATAAGAAAAAAAATTATTCTTCTTTTTTCTTTTTAGCTTCTTCTTGACGAGCTTTAATATATTCTTTTGGATCAATAATTTCATCAGGGCTTAATAAATGTTTTGCCATTTGCCAACGAATAATACCTTGATAAACGTTTCGCTTTCCGTTTTTGCTATCTCCACAAAGCAAATCAAGCTTTGTTAAAAGATCTGTTCTTTTTGTGGTATTTGCAGAAGGACACGGATTAGAAAAAATAGGCAATTCCCAAAGTTTAGCAGCTTTGATTATATGTTGTTTTTCTACCATTGCAAGAGGACGGATAACATTGAGCAAGCCACCAAAAAAAGGCTCATTCATACTCATACCATCAATTCTGCCTGTTTGAACAAGATTAAGCAAAAAAGTAGAAACAATATCATCAGCATTATGCCCAAAAGCTAAATGGGATAAATTATACTCTTTACAAACTTCAAAAAGGCGTTTTCTTCGTAAAAAAGCACAATAATAACATGGTGATTTTGTTCTATTTTCTTCTGTATGGGCAACAAGTCCATGATTTGTAACTTCAATATGGGACTTAATATTTTCCTGTTCCAACCAGTTTGCAAGGGGAGCGTGGCAATTTGGATCAAAGCCAGCATTAAGATGAATAGCCATAAATTCAAAAGGGAAAGGGGTAATTCTTTGTCGTATTTGCATAACTTTTAATAAAACAAAAGAATCAACCCCACCAGAAACAGCTATTCCTACGCGAGCATGAGGTTTTAGCATACCTGTATTCTGCATAAGTTTACCAGCAGAGCGTACGCATTGTTCTTGGGAATAATGGAGTTTTTTTGCCATATATTTTTAATCCAAGAAACTAAAATCCGTTAATATTCTTACACCAAAACCTGTTGCACCTTTTGGATTAATAGCATTGTCAGCATTATCAGCTGCTGCCATATCCACATGAACCCATGCTCTCTCATCGCTTACAAATTCTTTTAAGAATAATGCAGCAGTTAAAGAACCACCATAACGAGAACCACAATTTTTTATATCTGCAACATTGCTTTTTAATTCTTTTCCTAAGTGTTTCCAAAGAGGAAGTAACCATGTACGCTCAAAAAGCTCATTACTACGTTTATGGATTTTATGGGCTAAATCTGATTTTGTACAAAATACCCCAGCAGCACCTTCCCCAAGAGCCACAGCACAAGCTCCAGTAAGAGTTGCAATATCAAGTAAATATTCAGGATCGTATTTTTCTTCTGCATAGGCTAGAGCGTCTGCTAGAATAAGTCTGCCTTCTGCGTCTGTATTGATAATTTCTACACTCTTACCATTTTTTGCAAAAACAACATCACCTGGTTTTATTGCACTTCCACTAGGCATATTTTCACAAAGAGGAATAATACCAATAATAGGACGAGTAGGGAAAATGCCAAGCATACCAAGTCTGCCAAGAGTTTCAAACGTTCCAAGCACAGCAGCAGCTCCGCTCATGTCCCCTTTCATTTCTTCCATACCAGCAGCAGGTTTTAAGCAAATGCCACCAGTATCAAAAGTAATGCCTTTACCTACTAAAGCAATAGGTTTTACATTTTCTTCAATAGTATGAGGACGATATTCAAGCACAATAAAATGTGGTTCTTCGCAAGAACCTTTTGCCACTGCGAGATAAGAATGCATTTTTTCTGCTTCTATTTCTGCTTTTTTCAAAATAGTAATTTTTAAATTATGGTAACTTGCAACTTTTTCTGCTTCATCAGCAAAAAGTTTAGGAGTCATCGCGTTTGAGGGAGCATTTGCAAGATCGCGTGCAAGATAAATTCCACACGTTTCTGCTTCTACAAAACGGATCGCTTTTTTAAGTTCATCATCGCAAAAATCATCATCAAGTAAAAAGAAAATTTTACGAATTTTTGTTTCATCATTATTTTTCTTTTTAAAAGGAGTATAAGTATAAAGAGCTAATTTAGCTGCAAGAGCTAATTCTTTTGCCATTTCTTCTTTTTTTAATCCAAGTTTTAACGCAATGCGATTCATAGAAACAATATCAATACCTATATTTTCTAAGCCCATATTTTGACATTCTTTAACAGCTTTAGCAAAAGAAAAACGAATATCTTCAAGATCAAGTTCCTTTTCTTTACCAAGTCCAAGTACCATAGCACGGTTTATATCCATAGCAGGTGGACCATAAAGCAAAGTACGCTCATCTTTTTTACCTTTAAAATCTCTCCAAGCAGGAGAAATAGTAAGCCAAGGTGCTGTTCCTTGACTAAAATGGCAAGCATCATCAAAACTTTCACCTTCTAAAGCAAAAGCAAGCATTAAATCTGTTTTCCATTGTCCTTGTATTTGAAATTCTATGTCAATTCCTACTCTCATGTTCATTTCCTTATCTTATTATAATTTTTTTATTTCTTTTTTATAACATATCCTAAAAAATATATAAAACAAAAATATTACAATACTGTTACAATAATTACTTTTGTTTTTTATTTATTAAATTACGTTATCCCCACAGCAAGACGTAGTTCTGTTTGTTCTTTGTCTGTTAATTCTCGCACAGAACCTTTTGCTAAATTACCTAATAAAACAGGGCCTTGCTGTACACGCTTCAATGTTAAAATAGTCATATCTGTATCTCTACACATACGCCGAATTTGTCGGTTTAAGCCTTGATTTAAAACAAATTCAAGCCAAATTTCATTTGCTCTTTCTGTCTTTTTTTGTGTAAGTATACGTACTTTTACAGGAGCTAATTTTTCCCCTTCGGCAAGAGTCATGCCTTTTTGCATTAAGTTTATTGTTTTTTGTAAAGCATAATCTTGTGGCAAACGCACTTTTACATGATAAATTCTTGGAATATGCCAACGTGGATGCATAAGTCTATTGGCAAGTTCTCCATCATCAGTAAGCAAAAGTAAACCTTCAGAAAAAAAATCTAATCTTCCCACAGGATAAAGCCTACGCCCTTTATAAGCTTTTGGAATAAATTCTAAAACAGTTGTGCGTCCTTCTGGGTCTTTTACTGTACTAACAACACTAATGGGCTTGTGCAACATTAAAACACACGTCTTTTTATGGGGACTAAAAATAACGTCCTTTTCCTGACAAATAACCTTATCTTTAGTAATATTTATTCTTGTGGCAGGATTTTTTTCTATTTTACCATTAACTTGGACAAAACCTGCAAAAATAAGTTCATCAGCCTTACGGCGTGAACAAATTCCTGCATCTGCTAATGCTTTATTAAGGCGAATTTCATTATTTTCTTGCATAAATGTATTAATCTTGTTTTTTATTCCCGCCTATAATATACTTTATGTCGCTAATCGTCTAGCCTTTTAATAAGGTAGATTTTCCATAAAATAAACATAGTTATTCTAAAATGAAAATACAATTACCCTTTATTATTACCGAAAATATACGTCGTTTACGTCGTAAGATTCGAGATTTTTTTAGAAATTCTGATTTTGCTGTAAATTTTCTTGCATCGTTTTATACTCTTTTATGCAAGAGTTTACGCTATCAAAGCAATAGAGAAAAAATTGCAGAACAAGATCGTATTGCAAAAGATCGAAAAAATGGCAAAGATGTAAAAGGTACTCCAATAGTTATTTGTCTTTGGCATGATGAGCTTTTTCCTCTTATTCACTTACAGCAAGATTTAGATATTGTTTGCATAGTAAGTGGGAGTAAAGACGGTGCAATTTTAGAAAAGTTTATGAAAAAATTAGGATTGAGAACAGCCACAGGATCGAGCCGTAGGGGAGGACTAAAAGCTCTTTTACAATCAGCAAAACTTATGAAAGATGGAACTATTCATGCGTGCCTTACTGTTGATGGACCTATGGGACCACGCCATAAAGCAAAAGACGGAGCTTTTTTCTTAGCGTATAAAGCTAATGCTAAAATTATGCCTGTACGTCTTGATATAAAAACTTCTTATAAATTACCAAGTTGGGATAAATTTCAAATACCTATGCCATTTAGTAAAGTAAATGTACATTTTGGTAATGGTTTTTTTATTGATCAAGAATTAACAGAAGAAAATCTTACTCTCTATCGTGCTAAACTTGAAAAAGAACTCCATGAACTTTTACCAACAAGAACATAATGATACAATAAAAAAAGGATAAACAATGATTGCCTATATTGAAGGTCGTCTTTTAGAAAAAACAGCACAAAGCATAATACTTGCTACACGTACTGGTGTTGGCTATGAAATTTTTATTCCTCAAGGTTTGCCTTTACCTCATCATGGGGAAGAATTAGCTCTTTACACAGCTTTTGTTGTTCGTGAAGATGCTCAAGAACTTTTTGGTTTTTCAACCTTTGAAGAACGAGAAACATTTAAAATGCTCACAACCATAAATAGAGTAGGTGCAAGAACAGCTCTTTCTATTTTATCTGTATACAAACCCGACGATTTACGCAGAATTGTAGCTCAAGATGATGTTATTGCTTTAACAAAAGTTTCTGGTATAGGTAAACAAACAGGACAAAAAATTTTTTTAGAACTCAAATATAAATATAAAAGCGAACCGCAATTAGCAAACTTTTCTCTTTCTGAACCAAATCAAAATTCCACTTTTAACGACGCTCTTACAGGTTTGCTTAATCTTGGCTATGATCAGCAAACTGCTAGCGAAGTAGTAAACGAAGTCTTACAAAAAGAACCAGATTTAAGTGTTGGTGAAGCCTTAAGAAGTGCCTTAAAACTTATGGCAAAAAAGAAGTAATCCTAGCATACTACATACAATAAGTATTGACGTTATAAACATAAATAAAGATATATTATGAAGAAAAAAACAACAGGATCAAAACAAAAATCTTTTACTTCTTCTACATACAAACCAGAAGAACATGATTATAATGATGAAGATTTTTACGATGAAAATTTTTCTAATGATTTTGAAAAAGAACGACAAACTTTTTCACAAAAAAATTTCCAAGAAAATACCTTACAAGATAATCTTGAAAAAATGGACGAATCCGTTCGTCCACGTCGTTTAGCTGATTTTGTAGGACAAGGTGAGTTACGTAAAAATTTGCAAGTCTATCTTGATGCAACCAAAAAACGCGGTAAAGCAATGGATCACCTTTTATTCTATGGTAATCCAGGACTTGGAAAAACAACACTTGCCCATATTATAGCGTCAGAACTTGGGGTTAATATTGTTTCTACATCAGGGCCAGCCCTTATGCGTGGGGGAGATTTAGCCTCTATTTTATCTAACTTACAACCAAATGATGTTTTTTTTATTGATGAAATCCACCGTATGCCCATGCAAGTGGAAGAAGTTCTTTATCCAGCTATGGAAGATTTTAAACTTGATCTTGTAATTGGACAAGGTCCAGCTGCTAAAACCATAAAAATAGATTTAGAACCTTTTACCCTTGTTGGTGCAACCACAAGGCTTGGACTTTTATCTGCTCCCTTACGGGATCGATTCGGCATTATTAGTAGATTAGAATTTTATACCCCAGAAGAATTATCTCAAGTTGTTTTACGGGCTGGAAAAATATTAAATGTTTCTATAAGCAAACAAGCTGCTCTCGAAATAGGCAAACGCTCCAGAGGCACTCCTCGTATTGCCAATAGACTTTTACGTCGTGTTCGCGATTTTGCTAGTGTTTACGGGGAAGGGCATATTGACGAAGAACAAGCAAATAATGCCTTATCTCGTCTTGATGTGGACGAATTAGGACTTGATGAAATGGATAGAAAAATTCTTACCATTCTTATTGAACATTACGACGGTGGTCCTGTTGGATTAAAAACCCTTGCCGTTGCTTGTTCCGAAGAAATGCGTACCATTGAAGAAATTTATGAACCCTATCTTATTCAATGTGGTTTAATAAAACGTACTCCACAAGGTCGCGTTGTTACAGCAAGAGCCTACAAACACATGGGACTTCTAGGATAAGTTTTTATAAAGATTTTTTTGGGATCTTTTTAGGGGGAAAACTTTTTCAAAAATTTTCCCCCTATAATAAAAGATTTTACATAGGGTGTGTTTCTAAATTAATTTTTTATTTTTCTTGTTTATATAACATTTTCTTATTTATTCTACTATTACATAGTATCACGTTTTATAAGGAGTTTCACTCCGTTGACCCAAGTAGGGAATAAGTTAACAGGGGGAAATCTCCCCTAGAGTTGTTGTCTATTTCCCTAAACCTCATAAACTCGGTATAAGGAAAACGACTTCGTCGTCCTTTGGGTAACAGATCTCACCCCGCTTTAGCCGTTGTAACACAAGAAGCTATGGATAAAGACAGTAATTAGTTACACAAAATTAAATTACATAAATCACTGTCGCTATCCATAAGACTCATTCTTCGCTAACGGCTACCGCTGCACCCC
>JARHYD010000026.1 GCA_029258655.1 Mailhella sp. | reverse complement strand
TTCAGATAGAGGAAAGGAATTTGCATGTCATAATCAAATAAAAGACGAGCTAAAAATAGATTTTTTCTTTGCAGACGCTTATGCTCCATGGCAAAGAGGTAGTAATGAAAATGCTAATGGTTTATTAAGAGAGTTTTATCCTAAACAAACAAATTTATCTAAGGTAACACAAGAAGAATTACGACAAAAATTGGAACTCATTAATAATAGACCTAGAAAGTGTCTAAATTGGACAACTCCAATTGAAGTTTTTCTACAAGAGGTGTCGCACTTGGATTGACAATTTAGCTTATATTAACTTTGTGAAAATAAATAATTTTTTTATTTTTTGAAGAAAAGACTTTTACCAATGTCTTAAAGTAAGCAACTTTATTGAAACAAAGTTCAATAAAGTTGCCTAATTGAGTGGGTGAGGGAAATTATCTCGCTTTAGCCGTTACGACAAAAGAAGCTACGGATAAAGACAGTGTACCCCTCAAAGAAAAAGATAAAATGATTAATTTGGAAACATACCTTAATTATTAATAATTTAGAAGCACCTAGATAAGAATATAAAAATAATATATTATTGCAATTTTATGGGTGATTTTTAAACATATTTTGTGTTGCTTCAGAACCACTATGACAAGGAGTACAATCCATAACACCTTTTGCCCAATTAGAATCTGTACCTTGTGTTTGATGACAAGAACCACAATATTCAACAGATTCTTGTACAGGAAATGCCGTTTTAAAATTACTGCCTTGTTCAATTTTTCTATTGAAAATTTCTACTGCTTTTTGTGATACATCAGCAGTTAATCGTCCACATCGTTCATTTCTTTTTTTATCTGTGGCTTCAATATTGTGTTCATGACACCATTTTGAAACAGAAATATGACAAAGTACAGAATTAGAAATATTACCAGGAATTTCACCTTTTACACCTTGAGCTAACTCACCAGGATTATAAATAGGGAGTTTTGTTGTTTCATACCAACGATAAAGCTCATTCACCATTGGAGTTCTTTCATCTCTACCCCAAAATAAAGCAAAAGCTGCCGCTGCCCCATACAAAGCCCCACAGATAGTTCCCCAATCAGAAATACCACCTTTATTAGCTTCTAACATAGTAAATGGAAATTGATTATAAGGAGCACCATATTTTTCACCTAATACTCCAATAATACTATAAAAACAGCCATACCCACAAGCATACCCCTTATACCAATAACCTTCGTATGCCACTTGGGCACATTCTTTTGGATCAAGTTTATGTGGTTTCCAACCAAATTCACCATTAACCTGCTCAAAACGTTTTGGTGTTGCTGCATGAACAATCTTTGCTCCACCATCAACTATACTGCTAACAGCACCACCAGCAAGTAATGCACCAAAGCCTAATAAACAATCACGTCTACTAATACTCATATAAACCCCACAAGTTAAATGTTTCACATTATATTATAAATTTTTTTGGTGAATTTATTAGTAAATAATACTGAAATAAAAAAAATAAGTCAATTACTTTTTAGAAATTATTTGAAAAGAATATTCAAAATATATTATATTGTATTTATATTATTAATAAATTTTTACTTTTTTATTATTAAAATATTTGTGATAATTTTAACAATAATTTTATACTATTATCTAAAATTAATAATAATTATTTATCTTTTTTTTATAAAATACTTACTCATAAAAATAGAAGTTTTTCAATTTAAATACTTTCTAAGTTTCTTATTAATAAGTTTTAATTTTTTCTAGGGTGTGTTTTTAAATTAATTTTTATTTTTCTTATTTATTATACTATTACATAGTATCACGTTTTATAAGGGGTTTCACCTCTTTGACCCGAGCAGGGGGGAAGTTAACGGGGGAAATCCCTCCTAGCGTTGTTGTCTATTTCCCTAAACCTTGTAAATTCGGTATAAGAGAAACGAACGACTTTGTCACCTTTTGGGTAGCAGATCTCACCCCCGCTTTAACCATTGTGACGCAGGAAGCTATGGATAACGACAGTAATTAGTTACGTAAAATTAAATTACATAAATCACTGTCGCTATCTGTAAGGCTTATTCTTTGTCAACGGCTACCATTGCCCCCCAAGCAATGCCTCAAGAGTTTTTCTGGTATACACTCTCTCAGCAAGTCGTTTCCAGAGAGTGAAACTATTAAATTAGTGACTTTATGAAAATATTTTTTGTTTTATAAGTTTAATATGTTAAAGTTATTATAAATAATTTGGAAACACACCCTAAATTAAAAGATAACCATTGAGAGTCATTTCTCCTTATTTAGCTAGAAAGAAAAAAAGTAAAGCTGGCAGATTTTAACGAGTTGATGATAGAATTATTTTTCATTCTTTGGATTTATATACTGGTGCATCATGGCATGATTTACCAAAAGAATTTGGTGCATGGCAAACTGTTTATAAAATATTTTATCATTGGTCAAAAGCTCAAATTTTTAATAGGTTTTTTGATATTTTCAAAGATGATGCAGAATTAGATTTTCACATAATTGATAGTAGTTATGTTAAAGTACATAAGTACGGGACTAATCCCAAAGGCGGTCAAAAAAAGAAAGTATAGGTCGTAGTGTAGGTGGAATAACTATAAAAATTCATGTTGTAACTGATAGTTTAGGAATACCTTTAGATATAGTGCTTTCTTGTGGAAATAAACATGATTCACCTATTGGTTATAGTTTATTAGAAAAAAATAGAAAATTCAATTATATTAGGAGCTGTCTCTAAATAAATTATTGTAACCAGATTAGACATGAAGCAATCATAACTGAGGCTTTGAACGTTATGGAAAGTTTTTCTGAACGCAGTGCAATTCGCTTATATGTTTTGAGTT
>JARHYD010000166.1 GCA_029258655.1 Mailhella sp. | reverse complement strand
AAAATATGGATATTGCAAAAAAAATGCATAGGAAAGTATGCATTGATTTTACAAAAAAAATTATATTAAACAAAATACTAAATTTTTAATTACAAAAAATATAATAGTTATAATACGTTAAAATTATGTGTTATATTTTTTATTATGAACTTATTAGTAATCATTTTCAACTTTTTTAAGATATATACTTTTTTGGGGTGTATGTCAATTTGACAGAAATAAAATGAATTATTGCTAATTAGGGTGTGTTTCTAAATTAATTTTATTTTATTTTTCCTTTAGGGGTACACTGTCTTTATCCGTAACTTCCTTTGTCGTAACGGCTAAAGCGAAATGATTTCCTCCTATCCCTCTCAATCAGGCAAATTTATTAAAATATATTTCAATAAATTTGCCTCTTTTAGGGTATGAGTAGAAAATCTTTTTTCTCAAAAATAAAAAAGTTAGTTATAATACACTACACTGCAAGTCTTTTATTTTCATTATTAGAGAACGGAGTTTTAATTATACATAATTTAAAAACAGACTCTATTAAAAAATTTTTAACTGTGTGGTTTCCATTGTATGGAATGTTCGTATTTTTTTCCTAAACTTTCTAAAAGAAAAGCAAGGCAAAAGTAGCATAGAGCTGTAAGTACCCATATTTCTATTGTTTTTCCTGTAACATTCATAAGTTCTATGCTTTGAAAAGTAAGTTCTTGTAAGGAAATAATAGAGGCAATAGCACTATCTTTTATGGTGCTAATGCTTTGCCCTGCTAATGGTGCAATGCTTTGTTTCATAGCTTGAGGGGCAACTATATATCGTCTAATTTTCCATTTTGTCATGCCCGTAGCTTTGCCTGCTTCCCATTGTCCTTTGGAAACACTTTCAATACCTGCACGGATAATTTCAGCAATATAAGCACCTTCATAAAGACCAAGTGTTATGGTAGCAGCAAACATACGGTCAAGCTGACCTTCTGGGGCAATAAGTAAATAAAAGCTTTGTTTCCAAAATGGATTTAATTGAGCAATAGAATATTCAAAATTAATTAAAAGTTCTGTTAATGCATTGGAAGAAAAAAAGAAAACAAGAAAAAGCAATATGAGTGGAGGCATATTACGCAAACTTAAAATATAAATTTTACTTGGAAGAGCTGATAATCCTTTTTTATGAGCAGATAATGTTCCTATAATTCCACCACTAATAAAAGCAATAAGTAAACACCAAAAGCTAAGGCGTATGGTCATAAAAAGACCATTTAGTAAAATTCCACATTTAATTTCATTTTCATTAATAGAAATAAAATATTGTAATAAACGTGAAAGACTAAAATCTTCCATTGAGGCAAAAAGAAAATAGAAAAAAACACAAGTAAAAAGAATGAGAATAAAAAGAAAAATTTTATCCCATGTATTCCATGTTTTAAAACAACGTTTTTGTGTACCTAAAATATGTGTCATTTTTTATTTTTTATGGGGGAAATAGTTTTCCCTATCTCCCCTTACGTATTAGTATTATAGAGAAATAAGCTTAATTGTATATACTATATTACTTTTATAAAATATGTATATACGTTGTTATATTGTATTAAAAAAATTTTTGAAAAAGGGATTTTAGAGGGAAAAACTTTTTATAAAAATTTTCCCCCTAAAAATAAAAATCGTTATTTTTGTAAAAGTTGGTCTTGCCATTTTGTTGACATAAACCAATAATCACTTCTTTCTTTTAGCCAACCTAAGCTATTGGCATTATAAATCCAGTTATCAAAAACATTTAATGTGTCAAAATCTCCTTTTCTAACCGCAAAACCAATGGGTTCGCGATAATCAGTAATTTCAAAAGGACGGAAAAGTTTATCTGGATTTTTAGCTATTTCTAAGGTAGGAAGTGGACGTGCAGAAATAAAAACATTGGCTCTGCCTAAAAGAACTTCTTGTAAGGCAGGTGCTTCATCATTAAATGTACGAACTGTTGCATTTGGATAACGAGTTTTTACATAATAAGCAGCAGAAGAACCACTGCGTACAGAAATAATTGTTTCTTTTTTGTTCACGTCTTCAGGGCTTTTGATATGGCTTGCTGTTTCTTTATTAGCAATTATATCCATATAAACATAATCATAGGGAATAGTAAAATTGACGGTTAAATTTCGTTTTGTAGTAGAGCCCATTCCCCCAATAATAACATCAAATTTTTTAGCTAAGAGAGCAGGAATAATGCCGTCCCAGTTTGTAGGGATAAGCTGTAATTCTACGCCTAAATCTTGAGCAAGTTTTCTAGCTACATCAATTTCAAATCCTATGTATTCGCCGTTTTTATCTTGCATAGCCCAAGGAACAAAGGTAGAAAAACCTACTCGCAACACACCACGATTAATAACATTTTCAATGGTAGATTCAGCATAAGCCACTGTATTCATTTGTGGAAGTAATAAAGTGCATAAGAGTAAAAGTTTGATAAAAAATTTCATAGAGCCTCCTATTTCTTGTGTTTAAAAAAATGAGTAAGCATAAACACAGGAATATTAATAAAAAGGGTTAATGTAAAATAAATAATTGCAACAAGTATCCAAACTTCAAAGGATAAAAATGTTTCTGCAATTACAGAACGTGCTTCAAGAGTTAAATCTGCAACAGCAATAGTGCTAACAAGGGAAGTATCTTTAATTAAGGATATTAATTGCCCTGCAAGACTTGGCATAATATTACGGAAAACTTGTGGCATAATAACATATTGTAATGTTTTTCTTGTATTCATGCCAAGACTAAAAGAGGCTTCCCATTGTGTTTGTGGAATATTGGTAATTCCAGAACGAATTATTTCGGCAACATATACTCCCTCAAAAAGAGAAAGGCAAATAATAGCTGTAAGAAAAGGGGATAAATGTATGATTGGTGAAATAACAAAATAACATAAAAATAATTGAATAAGCAGAGGGGTATTTCTAATAATACTAATAGTTATTATGGAAAAAAGTCTTAAAACTGGCGAACAAGAAAGCTGCATAAAAGCAAAACTAATACCAATAACAAAAGCCAAAAAAAGACTGTAACAAGCTATTAATAGTGTTAATTCTAATCCTTTTAATAATGTACCTGCTTTAAAACCTTGCTCTGTAAAAACGCCAAGATAACGCCAAACTCTTGACCATTGCCACGTATAGTTTGTTGTTGCTTGATCATAAACAAAATAAGCAAAGAAAAGCATACTAAAAATTAAAAATAGTGGAGCTATGCTTTCTAATAGTGTATTTTTTATAATAATTCCTAAGGGTTCTTTAGGAGGTTTTTGTGTGGTATATTTCATAGTCTTAAGTTAAATTGATATTTAATTTCAATTACATTTTGCCTTTATACGGCTTTTTCGTCAAGATAGAGATTTTTTATAAAAAATAACAATTAATATATGATTATTATGAGGAATTGCTGGTTATAATAATCAATAAGAATTAGATATTTTTTTATAATAATTTTATACTGTTCTTTTTTAAAGAATAATTCTTTATGCTATTTTAGCAAGAGATATATATACCATAAAAATATTCTTTGAAAAGTATGTACTTTTTTGTAAGATAGTTACGTGTAGGTAAGTGTTTTTATATTATTTGTTGATACGTTATTAGAGTATGTTTCCAAATTAATTTTTATTTTTCTTGTCTATATAATATTTTCTTATTTATTCTACTATTATATAGTATCAAGTTTTATAAGGGGTTTCACCCCTTTGACCTGAGCAGGGGGTAAGCTAACGGGGGGAAATCCCCCCTAGCTCTTACCCCCTGCACCCCCAAGCAATGCCCCCCAGTTTCACACTCTTTCAGCAAGTCGCTTTGCTCCTCGCTTCCAGAGAGTGAAACTTATTAGGTCAGTGACTTTATGAAAATATTTTTTGTTTTATCAGTCTAAT
>JARHYD010000083.1 GCA_029258655.1 Mailhella sp. | reverse complement strand
TTGTAGCAGTAGCTGTTAAATCCATTGAAAAACATTCAATAATTTTTCTAATTTTATATTTACTTAATCTATTGAATTTCATTATAATTAACCATAATCTTAGAAAAGATAATGGTCAAGAGCCTTTGTTTTTTTATATGGACAAATTTATTGGAAGTTGTTTCAATAAACTTGCCATAAGTTATGGAGAGGGGGGAAATTATTTTACCGGTATAACAAAGGAAGTTATGGATAAAAATAGTATCTCCCCGAAAGAAAAGATAAAATACGATTAATTTAAAAACATATTTTAGTTTATTCTCGAATAAGTTGAAGTAATTCTTGAGTTTTTTCTTGCATAAGTTGTTCGTTGGCTTTGCTTTCAACATTAAGTCGCAGTACAGGCTCGGTATTTGAGCCACGAACATTAAAACGCCAGTTATCAAACTCCATAGAAAGCCCATCAATTTTTATAATTTCATTTGCAGAATTTTTATAATGATTTTCTATTTTTTCTAATATAGCTGGAACATTTTCAACTTTGGAGTTTATTTCTCCACTACAAGGATAGGCTTTTATTCTTGAATCAACAAAATCAGCAAGACTTAAATTTGTATCAGAAAGAAGTTTAGTTACTAAAAGCCAAGGGAGCATTCCAGAATCACAGTAAGCAAATTCTCTAAAATAGTGGTGAGCACTCATTTCTCCACCATAAAGAGCATTTTCTTTACGCATACATTCTTTAATAAAAGCGTGACCAGATTTACTTGTTATATTAATTCCATGATTTTCTGAAACAAGTTCAATGGTATTCCATGTTAAACGTGGGTCGTGGATAATTTTTTCATGTGGATAGGTTTTTAGTAAGGCACTAGCGAGCATACCAACAATATAATAGCCTTCAATAAAACGTCCATTTGCATCATAAAAGAAACAACGGTCAAAATCACCGTCCCAAGCAATACCAAGATCAGCTTTATGTTGACGAACTAATTGAGCTGTTTTTTCTCTATTTTCTGGTAAGAGTGGATTTGGTATGCCATTAGGAAATGTTCCGTCTGGTGTTTCATCAACTAAAATAAATTCAAAGGGTAGGAAAGGGATAAGTTCTTTTAATGCTAAATATGCACAGCCATTTCCTGGATTAGCAACTATTTTAAAAGGTTTGAGTTTATTTATATCTACATAAGAAAGAAGTTTTTCTATATAGGCTTTGCGATAAGAAGTTTCTGCAAAACTTCCTGTAATAGTGTGGGGAATTTGTTGACCTTGAATAATGCGTTGTTTAAGAGAAAGAAGTCCAGTATCAGCACTAATAGGAATAGCATTTTCTCGAACAAGTTTAAGTCCATTTTCATCTTGAGGGTTATGGCTACCTGTAACCATAATACCACCATCAAAAGGAGTTCCATTTTCTTGCATATAGGCTGTTGCATGATAAATTTCTTCTGTACCACACATACCTATTCCAACAACATTTGCTCCAGCACTTTGCAAACCTGTTGCAAGAGCTTTGTATAAATCAGGGGAAGAAAGTCTTGCATCGTAGCCTATTACAACATTTTTAATATTAAATTCTTGAACATAGGCATACCCAATTTCAAGGGCTAATAACGGACTAATAGAACTTGGAACTTTTCCACGAATATCATAGGCTTTAAAACAATCTAAATTCATCTTTTGATCCTATTTTTTGTCTGCAAAAAAATGTTTTTCCACTAAATCACAAAGAATATGCCCAGTAGCAATGTGCATTTCTTGGATATTATTTGTTATGGTTGAAGGTACACAAAAGCAAATATCAGCAATATTTTTCATTTGTCCACCTGTTTGTCCAGTAAAAGCAATAGTATTTATTTTTTTCTTTTTTGCCATTTCAAAGGCGGAAAGTATATTTTTACTATTTCCTGAAGTAGAAATACCAACAAGAACGTCACCTTCTTGCCCTAATCCTTCTACTTGACGAGCAAAGATTTCTTCAAATCCAAAATCATTACCAATAGCCGTAAGTGCAGAGGTATCTGTGGTTAAAGAAACACTAGCAAGGGCAGGACGGTTAAGTTTATAACGTCCTATGAGTTCTGCAGATAAGTGCTGACAATCAGCAGCAGAGCCACCATTACCACAAAAAAGAATTTTTTTGCCCTGTTCAAGAGCTTGAATCCATGTTTTTGCAATAATATTAATTTCTTTGCTTTGTTTTTTGAGATTTTGGAAATTTTGAATAATTTCTTCAATCGCATTTTCTGTATGCATATAATAAAACCTTATGATAAGTTTTGTGAAAATAGTTTTATTAAGAGTTTGTATGTGTTATTTTTATATAGTATGGTTATTGTTTATGTGTAACTTCTTAGTATATTAAGAATAATAAAATAAAAAAGTAAAATTTTCAAAATTATTAGGGGGAATATTTTGCTGTTCCCCCTAAAAAATAGAGGATAGAAAATTAGTTTAAATGTGCTCCGTGACATTTTTTATATTTTTTTCCACTTCCACAAGGGCAAGGATCATTACGACCAATTTTTTCAGGATTGCCATTTTGATTTTGTGTGTAGTTTGGGTTTGGTATTGCTTCTTTATGGCGAAGTCCTAAGGTTTGCTTTTCTTGTTTTGTGTTTTCTGTTAATGTTTGGTTAGGAGATTGCTCTTCTGTTGAATTTTGGCTTATAGTATTTTGTTCTGTATTTTCAATAGGTTTAGATGGTTCATTATTTTCTTCAAGAGAATTTTCAACAGGAGTTTCTTCTTTTTTAATACGTACACGGGTAAGAGAACGTAATGCACCTTCTTTAATTTGATAAAGCATATTTTGGAAAAGAGAAAAACCTTCACGTTTGTATTCAAGTTTTGGATCTCTTTGTCCATAACCACGAAGTCCTATACCTTCACGTAAATAATCCATACTTTTTAGATGATCTTTCCAAGATCTGTCTAATTCTTCAAGAACAAAATAACGGAGAACATCATTATAAATAGTACCAGCTTCTTCGCGAAGTTCATTTAAAATGGCTTGAATAGCGTTTTTACATTCTTCTTTTGTTACTTTAGTTGTTTGATCTTCAAGCAAACTTGGAATCATGCGTCCCATATTGCAAGTATCTAAAATTCTAGCACCAATTTCTGTTCTATGTTCTTTTGTTTGTTCTTTTTCATGTTCACTATAAAAAATAT
Organism: Mailhella sp.; assembly: GCA_029258655.1. GTDB lineage: Bacteria > Desulfobacterota > Desulfovibrionia > Desulfovibrionales > Desulfovibrionaceae > Taurinivorans. The sequence continues at coordinate 44,915 of JARHYD010000083.1, read as the reverse complement.
CATTTAGCACTTCATCTGTAAATTCAAGTACAAGAGGTTCAACTTCTTGTTCATTAATAATTTCTTGACGTAAATCATAGATAACAGTTCTTTGTTGGTTCATAACATTATCATAATCAAGAAGTGTTTTACGAATTTCAAAGTTATGTGCTTCTACTTTCTTTTGTGCATTTTCAATAGCTTTAGAAACAAGTTTATTTTCAATAGCCTCACCTTCACTCATACCAAGTTTTTGCATAAGAGAAGAAATACGTTCAGAACCAAAAATTCGCATGAGGTTATCTTCTAAAGAAAGATAAAAACGAGAAGAACCAGGATCACCCTGACGACCAGAACGACCACGTAATTGGTTATCAATACGACGGCTTTCATGGCGTTCTGTACCTAAGATATGTAAACCTCCAAGTTCATTGACACCTTCTCCAAGTTTAATATCTGTACCACGTCCTGCCATATTAGTAGCAATAGTTACGTGTCCTTTTTGTCCTGCTTCTGCGACAATTTGTGCTTCTTGTGCTAAGTGTTTCGCATTGAGAACATTATGAGGGATATTCATTTTTCGTAAAATAGAAGAAAGATATTCAGAAGTTTCAATGGAAATTGTACCAACTAAAACAGGTTGTCCCTTTTGGTGTAATTCTTTAATTGCTTCAGCAATGGCAGCGTATTTTTCTTTTTGTGTACGATAAATAATATCAGGGTAATCTTTACGAATCATGGGTTTATTGGTTGGAACTGTAATTGTTTCAAGACCATAAATTTCCATAAATTCAACAGCTTCTGTTTGTGCTGTACCTGTCATACCACCAAGTTTTTCATACATACGGAAATAATTTTGATAGGTAATGCTTGCAAGGGTTTGGTTTTCTGATTCAATTTTTACACGTTCTTTTGCTTCTAATGCTTGGTGCAAACCATCGCCAAAACGTCTGCCTTCCATGGGACGACCTGTAAATTCATCAATAATAACAACCTTATTTTCATTTGTTATCATATAATCTACATCTTTTTGATAGCAATGATGAGCTCTAAGAGCTTGTAAAACATGGTGTTGTAAGGCTATGCTTGCAGGATCAAAGAGGTTTTCAATTTGTAAAAGTTCTTCAACTTTGTTAACCCCTTCTTCTGTAAGTAAAGCACTTCGGCTTTTTTCATCAACAGTAAAATGGGTTTCTTTTTGTAAATGTTTAACAAGGTCGTCCATTTGAATATAAAGACCTGTGGATTCAGAGGCAGCACCAGAAATAATAAGAGGAGTTCTTGCTTCGTCAATTAAAATAGAGTCAACTTCGTCAACAATGGCAAAATTATGTTTTCTTTGTACCATGTCAGATGCATAGAATTTCATATTATCACGTAAATAATCAAAGCCAAATTCATTATTTGTACCATAAGTAATATCACAATTATAGGCAGCTTGTCTTTCTTGATCCGTTAAATTATGTAAAATAACGCCACAGCTAAGTCCCAGTGCGTTATAAAGTTGGCTCATCCATTCACTATCACGTTTTGCAAGATAATCGTTTACTGTAACAACGTGTACGCCTTTTCCAGAAAGAGCATTTAAAATAACAGGTAAGGTTGCCATGAGGGTTTTACCTTCCCCTGTTTTCATTTCTGCAATTTTTCCTTGATGTAGGGTTATGCCACCCATAAGTTGTACATCATAATGACGCATACCAAGTACACGTTTACTTGCTTCACGAACAAGGGCAAAAACTTCAGGTAAAAGTTTGTTAAGGCTTTCACCTTGTTGAATACGTTCTTTATAGCCAGCTAAAGTAGGTGCTAATTCACTATCTTGTAAGGCTTGCATTTGTGGTTCTAGCTCATTGATTTTTTTTACAATGGGACGTAATGATTTTATATATCGATCGTTTCGTGTACCAAAAATTTTTGCAAAGAGAAAATTCATGTATACGCTCCCTATTTTCTTTGTATTACATAAAAATAAAACATGAAAGCATATTTTGCAAATAACTTTTTAGAAAAATTTGTTTTTGAATTTATAATCTATTGAATTTATTTTATATAAAATATTAAACTTTTTTGTATTTGCTTTTTTCTTGACGCTTTTCTTTGAATAAGTGATACTTTTTATTATTTTTAATGGATAGATAAGGATTTTTTATGAAACAAAAACATCCAGACCTTGTGGTTGCTTTTAAAAATGGCGAACTTGTTTCTGATGATGAATATTATATGTTATGCAGACGTGGTGATGAATGGGCTTTGCCAAAACCTGATGAACTTATTCCTTTGCCACATGAAAGCGAATTTTTTCTTTTACCAAATAGAAAAGCAGTAGGATTGAATAAAAAAACTGGGAAAGTAGAAGAATTAGACGATATGCTTGCTGTTGCTGCTTTTGTTGCTCCTGGTTATACATTAAGCGGACATCCTGTTTATATTACAGAAGAAAATGCTCCTACATTACCTCTTTTTGCTTACGGAGCAGTGGGAGTTATTGGTGATGATTTTTATGTATGTGCTATGCAAGTAGATAAAGATAATCGACAAGTTTTTGAAGGAATTTCTCCTAAAAAAATTGAAAAGCAAGCAAAAGCTATTATCAAAGAATTTCCTAAAAATAGACTTATGCAACATTTAATGCATAATTGTGTTTTGCGGTATGGTTGTCCTGCTGCAAAAAATTTAGTGCTTGGTCGTTTTGAAGCTCCTTTGCCTACATCTAAGGTTTGTAATGCTCGCTGTATTGGCTGTATTTCTCATCAAGGAGAAGATTCTTCTATTTGTCAAGCTCCACAAGATAGAATGAATTTTACCCCAACAGCAGAAGAAATTGTGGAAGTTATGTTTTTTCATCAGCAACATGAAAAACAACCAATTTATTCTTTTGGGCAAGGTTGTGAAGGTGAACCATTAACACAGGGGGCTTTACTTGTTGAGGCTGTAAAATTATTTCGTGAGCGTGGTGGCGTAGGGACTGTTAATTTAAATTCTAATGCTTCTATGCCTAACTGGATAAAAGAATTGGCTCTTGTTGGATTAAATTCATTGCGTGTTAGTATGAATAGTGCAAGAGAAGATGTATATAATAGATATTATCGTCCTACAAATTATAGTTTTAAAGGGGAAGTTTGTGAATCCATAAAAATAGCAAAAGAACATGGTTTATTTGTTTCTTTAAATCTTTTATTTTTTCCTGGTATAACAGATTGTGAAGAAGAAGTGGAAGCTCTTATTGATTTAGTGAATACATATAAAGTAGATTTTATCCAACTTAGAAATTTAAATATTGATCCAGAAATGTATTTACAATTATTAAATGGTATTTCTTTTGGACCAAGTATAGGACTTTTGAATTTTACAAAACGATTAAAAACATATTGTGAACATTTACAATTTGGATATTTTAATCCAAAAATTTGTAAGGATATTTAGTTTTTTTAGATAAGTTATTTTCTTGAGAGGGGAACTTTTGAAAAAGTTCCCCTCTCAAACTCTCCCTTCAAAACTTTTTAATCTAAACTCTCTTTTGCGTGCAAAAGAGAGTGTTTTATTGTGCTAATATAATGAGATAATATTTTTTTATCTTCAAAAAAGTTTGGGTAGTAAGAAAATTTTTATATAAGATGAAAAAACAAAAATGTTTTTGTGTACAAAAGCATTTTTGGGGTAAAAATTTTTGAAAGGGGGTTTTAGGGGGAGGACTTTTTATAAAAAGTCCTCCCCCTATACTTTACAGAATAATAACTTATTAAGGTTATTTATTCTTAATATGAAAAAAAGAAATTTATTATTCTTAAAGTGAAAATAACTTGACAATATATTTTATATTAGCGTATTTGCATTTCAAGGAGAATTTATTATGGCTGAATCATCACAAATGACAGGAGTTATTCCTGCATCACTTTCTAGCGTTTTTGCTATACTCGGAATTTTTACTTTAGGAATTGTTTTTATACCTATCGCATTTATTTTAGGTATACTTGGTACTGTATTTTCTGTAAAAAGCAAAAATAAAACAGGAATTGGACTTTCTATTTTAGCGTGGGTATTAGTTATTATTGGTTTCCTTTTATCACCTGTTTTAAGAGTATATATTGGCTTATAATTATTAATAATTTTTTATTATAATCTTGGCTAATACTTATAATAGAACTATTTGATACCAACTTTTTAACGCTAATTTTAAAAGCATTAATGTTTTTAAATGAATTTGGGGAAAACATTTTTTTATGTTTTCCCCAATTATTTTTATGTATGAGCCAATAATTTTTCTAAAATAACAGAACGTTTTTCTGGAAGTCCATTTTCTTTTTTAAGAACATCACAAATTTTTCCTTTATCTAATACAATAATATCATCACATAGATTAAATGTTAGTCTAATTGCATGAGAAATAAGAAAAAGAGAGATATTATGTTCTGTTTTTAAATGATGTAATAATTTTATAATTTGACTTTGTGTACTCATGTCAAGACTGCTAAGAGCTTCATCTAAAATAAGTAATTTAGGATTTAGAGCTATGGCTCTAGCTATGGCAAGACGTTGTTGCTGTCCTCCACTAAATTGCATGGAATTTTTAAAAATATCTTTGGGATTGAGTTCTACTGCTTCCATTAAATGCTGTGTTTTTTTTATGAGTTCATCTTTTGAATAATGATAAAAGTTTTGAAAAGGTTCGCATAATACTTGAAAAGCCGTAAAACGAGGATTTAATGCAGTACTTGGATTTTGAAAAACTGCTTGTATATTTTTGCGAAAACTTTGGTTATTCATTTTCACTTGTTGGTGTATATTTATTCCATCAAAAATAATTTCACCAGCATTAGGAAAATCTAGTCCTAAGATTATTTTTGTTAATGTGCTTTTGCCAGCACCATTAATTCCTACAATTCCCATAGATCGTCCTTTTTCAATATTAAAAGAAATACCTTTTAATACTTCAAGAGGTGCTTTATGAGAAAACCAAGATGTTTTTTCATACGTTTTATGAATATTTTTACAAGATAGTAAAATATTAGACATGAAAATTAATACCCCATGCATTTTGTGTTAAATTTTGATGTGCTGTGATTAATTCTTTTGTAAAAGTATGGCGATTGTCTGCATAGAGTGTATCTGTTTTAAAATCATCAACAAGTTTTCCTTTATGCATAACAAGAATACGATCTGCAATTTGTGTTGCAGTTTTGATATTATGGGTGATAAGTAATAGTGTTTGTTGTTTTTGTGTAAGTTTTTTAAGAAGTTCTAAAATTTCAAATTCAGCAATACAATCAATGTCAGATGTTGGTTCATCGGCAATAATAAATTCTGTTTCTAAGGCAAGACATAAACCTATCATTATTCTTTGGAGCATTCCTCCGCTTAATTGAAAAGGATAGGAAGCTAAAATATCTTGAGGATTTTCTAATCCCACAGTTTTTATTATTTCACAAAAATATTTTTCATGGAGTTTTTCAGTTTTATTGTGTGATGCAAGAGCATCATAGAAAAAATGATGCATAGTAAAGGCTTGATCAAAACAAGCTGCTGGAGATTGCATAATCATACCAATTTGTGAGCCACGCATTTTTTTATGAAATTTTTGATTATGATATAAAATTTCACCAGTAGCGGTCAAATTTTTGGGCAATAAATGCATAAGAGCCAATGAAGTAAGAGTCTTGCCAGATCCTGACTGACCTAAAAGTGCAACTTTTTCTCCTTTGCTAAGATGAAAATTAATATTATCTAATAAAAGGTTTTTTCCATGAAAAATATGAAGATTTTTAACTGTAATCATGGGATATTCCTATTTGTCTATAAATTCTGTTTGCTCATGGCAAGGGTAGTCAATAGATTGAACATAATCTCGGGCTAATTCACCAAGACTATTAAAAATAGCAACAACAATAAAAATACAAAAACCAGGTAAAAGCATTAGAGCTGGGTTACTATAAATATAAGGGAGAGCATCATTTATCATTACTCCCCATTCTGCCGTAGGGGCTTGTATACCAAGACCTAAAAAACTAAGTCCTGCTACGTGTAAAAGCATATGTCCAAAATCAAGGCTTGCTAAAATAGAAATTTGAGAAAAAACAGAAGGAAGTATATGACGGATAATGATTTGAGTATCGCTACTTCCTAAACTTTTTGAAGCAAGTATGTAATCTTGGCTTTTTATTTGTAAAACCATTGAGCGTACCATTCTAGCATACCAAGCCCAATGGGTGATAATAATTGTTAAAATAACATTTACAATTCCAACACCAAGAACTCCAATAAAGAATAATCCAAGTATGAATGTTGGAAAGGTAAGGAAAAAATCGCTAAAACGCATTAGGAGAGAATCAAAAATTCCCCCTTTATATCCTGCAATAGTACCTACAAAAAGCGAAATACAAATAATAGCACCTACTATAATAAGGACAGTAAGAAGAGAAACTCTTGTTCCATAAATAAGGCGGGATAATATATCGCGTCCTAAGTGATCCGTTCCTAAATAATATCCTTGTTCAAGGGCATTATGAGAAAAAATAGGTAAAAGTTTTTGTGTAAGATTTACTTGATATGGATCAAAGGGGGTAATGAATGGAGCAAAAATTGCCATTAAAATTAAAAGAAAAAGAAAAAATAATAAGCAATAAAAAATTTTTTTGTGTTGGATATTCATTAGGCTTTTTCCTCATAAACAATTTTGGGGTTTAAATAGGCATAAAGAATATCTGTTATTAAATTAATCATAAGAAAAATAATTGTAATCATAACCATAAAACATTGGATAATAGGATAATCATGGTTATATAGTGCATTGACCATAAATCTACCTACACCTGGCCAACCAAAAAGGGTTTCCACTACAAAAGCACCACCTAATAACTCGCCAAAGTGCATACCAAAAGAAGTAATAATAGGCAACATGGCATTTTTTAGTGTATATTTTCCATAAATTTTGGTTTTGCTCATACCAAGTATAGTTAAGTATTGCAGAGAACGTTGTTGCATATATTCAAGGAATGCCGTTCTAGTTAGACGGATATTAATAGCTAAAGACATAAAAGAAAGAGTAATAATAGGTAAAATATAACTTTTTAGTCCTTCGTTTCCAAAGGCTGGAATAAGTTGTAATTTGAGAGAGAATACATAAAGAAGCATAAAACCTAGCCAAAAATTAGGAATAGAAACACCTAAAAAAGAAAAAATTTTAATGCATTTATCATAGGCACTTTCTTTTTTATGAGCAGCTAAAATTCCTAAAGGTAAACTTATAAGAATAAGAAAGAACATAGAACTTAAGGCTAGTTTTAATGTTGTTGGAAAATAGTAACAAAGGTCAGTAAATACATCGCGTTTTGTGATATATGATGTTCCAAAATCAAAGTGCAATGCTTTTTCTAACCATAGAAGATACTGTGTTAAAAGTGGTTTATCAAGTCCTAATTCTGTACGAGTAATGGCAATCGCCGTATCTGTAAGAGGTATTTTTGAACTAATTAAATATGCTTTTGCTGGGTCTATTGGTCCTACTCTTAAGATAGTAAACACAATAAAAGATAAAATTATAATAGCAAAAAATGTATAAATTAAACGGTGAAAAATATATTTTTTCATAGTTATTGTATTTTGTTTTCTTGGTATGTGATTTTTTTTGTTAATTTTATAGAAAATATATTTTTCTTTTTAGGTAAAATTGTTGCAAAAATTATATCATCATACGCTATTAACGTGTTATTTTTATATTATGTAAGAAATAATTTTTTATATCAGGGTGTTTTCAAATTATTTTTTTTCTTTGGGGGAAATGATTTCCCCCAAGCCCCCTCAATCGGGTAAAGTTATTGAAACAAGTTTTAATAAATTTGCCTCTGTTGGAGCATAAGTAGAAAGTCTTTTTCTCTCAAAAATAAAAAAGTTCTTTATTTTTACATTGTAATTATAAATATTTTCTAACGCTATTGCATTGCAAATATTTTATTTTCATAATTAGAGAACAAAGTTTTATTATTATAAATAAGTTAGAAACATACCCTAGTTATTTTTTACATAATTTCCCTAATAGACATATAGGGGAGAAATAAGAATTTCTCCCCAATTAAATAGTTTTTTATTTTTTATGTTATTTTGCAAGTTTTAAGGTATGCAAAAGAGGTTCATAGGTCATAGGACCAAAAGAAAAGTTTGCTATTTTTTCTTTATTATATAAAACCATGTCAGGTTCAAAGCTAATTGGAAGATAAATAGCACTTTCATGCAATGCATTTAAAACAGCATAATGAAGTCTAGCAAATTCTTTTTCATCAACTGTTTTAAAAATAGTTACAATATTTTTATCTATTTCTGCTTTGTTAGGTAAACCACTTTGTGCTTGATAATCAGCATGGGAAGGTTGAAGCATAGAACCAATATAAGAAGTTGGTTCATAAGGAGGCCCCCAAGTTTTATTGAAAATTAAATCAAATTCACCATTTTTGGTGATATTTGAAAAAATAGTCATTTCTTCTGCTTTGAGGTTTAGTTTTATTCCTAATTTTAAAAGGTCAGCTTGTATTGCTTCTGCAATAGCTTTTTGTTTTGCATCAGTGCCTAAATAATGGAGATTTAATTCTAAAATTTGACCATCTTTTTCTGCAAATTGTCCATTTTGTTTAAAGCCAGCTTTTTCTAAATAAGATTTTGCTTTTGCTAGATCATATTCGTAAATATTTTTTTGCTCATTATATTTTGTATGAGGATTAAAAATAGTATCTGCTTTAAATTCTTTTCCTTTTAAAATATATTCAATAATAACATCTTTATTTACAGCGTGTAAAATTGCTTTACGGATATTAATATCTTTTGTTAAAGGGCGATTAGAATTTAAGGCTACCATATTGGTAAGGCGTGCTTCTGATGTTAATGCATCAAATTTAGGATTTTCTGATAAGCGAACAAAATTTTCTAAATTAAAATTTCCTTCGCCAAATAAAATATCTACTTGACCTGTTTCAAGAGCTAAAATTCTACTATTAGCGTCAGGTAATACATAGATTTTTAATTCATCAAAATCTCCAAAATTTCCCCAATAATAAGGATTTTTTTCAAATCTATCATAAAGACCAAGTTTACTTTCAACCAAAACCCAAGGTCCTGTACCGATTGGCTTTGCTATGTTAGTTGTATCATCTTTGTTTGGATCTACAAAGCCTGTGGGAGAGAGTATTCTAAAAGGGCGAGGGAGACTAAGTTCTGTTAAAAGTAATGGGTATGGTTCGCTAAGAGTTAATTGAAAGGTTTCATTATCAAGAGCTTTCCAAGATTGAAGAAGTTTTACAGTCACAAGCCAATTATGTAAATCTTTATTATGCATAATTGCATTAAAGTTTTTTTCGATGATTTGTGCTGTTAATGGTGTGCCATCACTAAATTTAATTGCTGTATTAATTTTAAAGGTGTATGTTTTGTGATCTTTTGAAACTTCCCAAGATTTTGCAAGTGCTGGCTCAATGTCTTTTCCATTAAAATGAACTAAGCCATCATAGGCAATAACCTGTGCGAACATTTCATTAGGATTGTAGGCATGAGGATTTAATGGACCTACATTAGCACTCCATGCTGCTGTTAATGTGTTTTTTGCATGAACTGTTTGCGGTACTGCAAGTAGTGTAAGCAAAAATAAAAGATAGAAAATTTTTCTAACCATAAATAATCCTTACAAGTTTATTAGGTTTATAAAAAATGTGTTATGATTTTTAAAAAAGTAACACGATATTAAAGACAAGGCAATATACTTTTTATTTGTAAAAGTAAAATTATCTTTATCTCCTTTATTATAAAGGAAATAAAAAATTAAAATTTAAATTATTGACATTGATTTTCAATTTCAATATAGTTAGTTTTATGCAATTACAGAAAAGGAGAAGAGTATGCGAACTAAAGGCGGAAGAAAAATAACACCATCGTTTAATCAGTTTCCTGTTGAATTAACCCAGTGTGCTCATTGCGATCAATCTTGTCCAAATTTTGATTTATGCAAAAAGCGTATTTTTATTGTTGGTGGCGTGGAAAGAATGGAATGTCTTTTTAGAAATTTAATAGAAGAATGTGGCGGTGAGCTTGATTATCATTGCGGTTCTATGCAAGGTGGTACAAAAAAATTAGAAAAATGCTTGCAACGAGCTGATGTTATTATTTGTCCTATTAATTGCATTAGTCATGGTGCGTGCATAAAAGTTAAAGATATGGCAAAAAAATATAAAAAAGATTTTCATATGTTGCCAACTGGTAGTATTTCTGCTGTAAAACGTTTATTACAAGAAAATTATGCATAAGTTTTACATTGATTTTACTTGCAAAAAATAATCTTTTTTCTTATGCTTGCCTTATAAACGTATATTTTGGGGCTTGTTATGAAAAAAATATTAAGTAGTATTGTTTTAGGTTTTATTATTTCATTTTTTGCAATAAATGGTTATGCAAAAGAAGAAGCTCAAAAAAATGAAATTGCTCAAACAAGTGAAGAGCTTAATGAAAAACTTGGTATTGATGAAATTAAAACAGGCTCAAAATTATTAGTTTTAGATTCAAAACATGGCCTTCCCCATTTTTATATGTTTAAACGTTTTAAAAATGTTTGGATTTTGATAAATGATAGTATTGCTCAAGTGGGTAAGGGGGGAGTACAAGATTCAATTTATGAAGGGGAAGATGCAACTCCTCGTGGACTTTATGGCTTTAAAATAGCTTTTGGACATAATCAAAATCCTGGTTGCGTTTTGCCTTACTATCAATTACGTGAAGGTGATGTTTGGGTAACAGATCCACAATCTCGTTATTATAATTTATTTGTAAGAGAAAATAGTGTTCGTCGTGAATGGTCAAGAGTTCTTAATCTTTATGATTTACCGCTTCGATATGCGTATGCTTTAGTTATTGATTATAATATTATTAATAAAGAAGCGTATAAAGGTTCTGGAATTTTTCTTCAATGTAGTATTGGTAAACCAACAAATGGTAGTATAGCAATTCCAACTTCCTTTATGAAAGAAGTAATGAAATTTATTGACCAAGATACAAAAATATTTATTAATTAGAGTAGATATATTAAATTTTGTAAATATAAATAGTATAGTATTATAATTAGAATAAATTAATATATTTTTCTACTATTACTTTATTGTTAGTATATTAAAAAATACCTTATAATTATAAGGTATTTTTTATTTGTAAGTGATTTAATTTGATTTAAATTTTTACATATTAATATGTTATAAGAAAAAGATATTTTATTTCAATGCAATATTTTAATTGTATTTTTGGCAAAAGTAGTATATCTAGTTTCGAATAAGGAGCTAAATATGTGTGGAATTATTGGTTATTGCGGGCATAGACCTGCAATTCCTCTTGTACTAGAAGGATTAAGTCGCTTAGAATATCGTGGTTATGATTCTGCGGGACTAGCTTTTTTACAAGTAAGTGATTTAAAAATTATTCGTTCAGAAGGAAAACTTTGTAATTTAGTTGAAAAAGTTGCAAAAAGTGCCAATACGTTTGCTCCAATAGGGATTGGACATACACGCTGGGCAACGCATGGTCTTCCTGTTGAAAAAAATGCTCATCCACATAAAAGCTATAATGGTGTATTAGCTATTGTCCATAATGGTATTATTGAAAATTTTCAAGAGATTAAAAATGTTCTTTTGGAAAAAGGGTATGAATTTTATTCTGATACTGATACAGAAGTTTTAGCAAATCTTGTAGCTGATGAATTAGACTCCCTTTTACAAGAAAAATATCATACAAAATTTATTGATAATGCAGAAATTCTTATGCATAAGGCTCAAGAAGATAATAAAGAATTTTTGCATTGTATGGAAGAAGCTTTTTGTAATGCATTAAAAAAAGCTCATGGTGCTTATGCTGTTGTTATGTTAAGCCCCTTAATTCCGCAACATATTATGGCGGCAAGATTATCTGCACCTCTTTTAATGGGAATTGGTGTTGGAGAATATTTTGTTGCATCTGATGTTCCTGCGTTTTTACCTTATACCCGTGAAGTAATTTTTTTAGATGATAGGGAATTTGCTATTATTTCAACAAGTTCTTATGAAATAAAAAATATTTTTTCTCGTGAAAAAATAGAAAAAGAGATTCATCATATTCCTTGGGACTTACAAGGTGCTGCAAAAGATGGGTATAAGCATTTTATGCTTAAGGAAATTATGGAACAACCAAAAGTTTTGCGAGATTGTTTGGTTGGACGTTTACAAAATAAAAATGTTTTACTTCCTGAATTAGATAATTTAAAAATGCCAGAGCGTATACGAATTATTGCTTGCGGAACAAGCTATAATGCAGGGCTTTGGTCACAATATTATTTAGAACAATTAGGACAAATTCCTGTTTCTGTGGAAATTGCCTCAGAGTTTCGATATAGAAAACCTATACTTGGAAAAAATGAATTAATTATAGTTATTAGTCAATCAGGTGAAACTGCTGATACGTTAGGTGCATTACGTTTATGTAAAGAACTTGGGAATACTGTACTTGGTATTTGTAATGTTTTAGGTTCATCAGTAGCAAGAGAGGCTGATTTTTGTTTGTATACACAAGCAGGACCAGAAATAAGCGTTGCTTCAACAAAAGCTATGCTTAGTCAAATGGTTTTATTGCTTCTTTTTGCTATTTATTTGGGACAAAGAAAAAATTCTCATCAAGAGCAAGCCACAGAAATTATTAACGAACTTTTACGTCTACCAGCAGTTTTGGAAAAAACATTACCGCAACTTTGCGAAAAAGCACAATATTTTGCCTATAAATATGCTTTTGCAAAAAGTTTCTTTTATTTAGGGCGTGGTGTTGCATTTTCTTTGGCTTTGGAAGGTGCATTAAAATTAAAAGAACTTTCTTATATTCATGCAGAAGGCTATGCCACTGGTGAAATGAAACATGGACCTATTGCATTAATTGATGCAGAGTTTCCAACGTTTGCCTTATTATTTGATGATGAATATTTTAGTAAAGTACGTTCTGGAATTTTAGAAGTAAAATCTCGTCAAGGAAAAGTTATTGCTCTGTTACAAGAGGGTACTATGCTTGAAAATGATGATTTATGGTTTATTCCAAAAACAAGCTTGCCTGAATTTTTGGCTTTGCCAGCTATGCAATTATTTAGTTATGAAATGGCTGATTATTTAGGGAAAGATGTTGATCAACCACGAAATTTAGCAAAAAGTGTTACTGTTGAATAATTGAGGATAGAATGGCAAAGCTTGATATTTGTTTTGGCGATAATATGCATTATTTACCTGAATTAGCATCAGGTTCTGTGGATTTGATTTATATTGATCCACCTTTTAATACAGGTAGAACGCAAGAACGTACACAAATTAAGACTATTGCCAGTGAAGAAGGGGATAGAGTAGGCTATCAAGGACGGCGTTATAAAACAATACGGCTTGGTACTCTTGGATATGCTGATGTTTTTGATGATTATATTGGTTTTTTAGAACCAAGACTTGTGGAAGCACATCGTATTTTGTCAGAAACTGGCAGTATTATGTTTCATATTGATTATAGAGAAGCTCATTATTGTAAAATTTTGCTTGACTATATTTTTGGTCGTGATTCATTTATGAATGAAATTATATGGGCTTATGATTATGGGGCAAGAAGTAAAAAACGTTGGTCAAGTAAACATGATAGTATTTTTTGGTATGCAAAAAATCCTAAAAAATATATTTATCACTACGATGAAATAGACCGTATTCCTTATATGGCGCCTTCTCTTGTGGGTAAAGAAAAAGCTGCAAAAGGAAAAACTCCTACTGATGTATGGTGGCAAACTATTGTTAGTCCTAATAGTAGAGAAAAAACAGGTTATGCAACACAAAAACCTTTAAAAATTATGCGGCGTTTAATTAAAGTGCATAGTAATCAAGATTCTGTTGTAATGGATTTTTTTGCAGGTAGTGGCTCTTTTGGAAAAGCAGCTCTTGAATTAGAACGAGATTGTATTTTAATTGATAAAAATCCAGCAGCCATTGAAGTAATGAAAAAAAGATTTGTGGGCGAAAAAATTATTATGCATGAAAAAGAAAATAAGAAATAAGTAAAAGTTATAATTTTTTTAGGGGGAAAACTTTTGAAAAAGTTTTTCCCCCTAACCCCCTTACAAAACTTTTTATGTTTTAACTATTTTCTATGGAAAATAGTTTTTTTATAAATAATTTATAACATATTGATCATATTGTATTATAATGATATTTGAAAAGTAAAATAAAAAAGCAAATTATTGTAAAATAATTTGCTGATTGAGGGGGTGTGGGGGAAATCATTTCCCCCACAAAAAAGAAAAAATATAATTAATTCTCTTTATTATCGTTTTTAGTTTCTTTTAGTTTTTGCTCTTCTTCGTCACGCAAGGCACGGCGAAGGATTTTTCCTACCATGCTTTTAGGTAATTCTTCGCGTATTTCAATCATACGTGGTACTTTATAAGAGGCGAGTTTTTCACGACAAAATGCGATAATTTCTTGAGGATTAATATTTTCACCTTTTTTAGGAACAATATAGGCTTTTAATATTTCACCTTTAGATCGGTGTGGAATACTAAGGGAAACAGCTTCTTGGATTTTGGGATATTCATATAATACTTCATCAATTTCACTTGGATATACATTATAGCCACCAACAATAGCCATATCTTTTTTTCTATCCACAAGGAAAAAATATCCATCATCATCTTTATAAGCAATATCGCCTGTATATAGCCAGCCATCACGTATGCTATTGGTTGTTTCTTCTGGGTGATTCCAATAACCAAGCATAACTTGAGGGCCTTTTACAATTAATTCACCTGGTTCATTAATAGGCATTTCTGTTACACCGTCTTCTGGATCAACAATTTTAGCATAGGTTTCTGGAATGGGAATACCAACAGATCCTGGTTTTTGTAAACCGTAAAGAGGGTTTGCAATAATAACAGGTGAGGCTTCTGTAAGTCCAAGCCCTTCCGTTATTTTAGCTTTTGTGAGATCTTGGAAACGTTTTAAACTTGCAAGAGGGAAAGGAGAAGACCCTGAAATACAAAGTTTAATACAGGTCATATCAATTTCTTTGATTTTCTTTTGTTGCATTAAGGAAATATAAATTGAGGGAGCACCACAGAAAAATGTTGGTCTGTATTTTCGTATAATTTCTAATAAATCAGCGGGAACATAGCGAGGAACTGGAATAGTCGGTGATTTGTAAACAGCTGGTAAGACAAGACAGCCCATTAATCCGAAAACATGGAAAAATGGCATAACAGCAAGAAAAAGATGTTCACTACCTTCTTGTGTACCATGAATAACATCTACAAGTTGTTGAATTTGTATACTAAGGTTAGCATGGGTAAGCATAGCACCTTTAGAAAAACCTGTAGTACCACCAGTATATTGTAAAAGAGCAATAGTAGAATGAGGGTCAGAATCTGATGCTACATAGCGATCTTTTGTTTTTAAAAGTTGTTTCCATGGAAGAATAGTTTTTTTATTGAAAGGGATTGTAATAAATTCACCAGAACGTTTAGCTTTTAGCATTTGTAATAAATTTAAAGGAAAAGCAAGGGATTCTGAAACTCTTGTAATAATATATTTTTCAATACTAAGATTATTTTTTAAATGTTCAAGTTTAGCCCAAAAAAGGTCAAGAGTGATAAGAATTTTAGGTTTTGAATCGTTAAAATGGTGTGTTAATTCTTTTTCCATGTAAAGAGGATTAGTCATAACAACAATAGCACCAGCTTTTATTGCTCCCCAAAAAGCAATAATTGTTTGAGGAATGTTAGGGAGCATAATAGCAATTCTGTCACCTTTTTCAATACCTAACTTATGAAGTGATGCAGCAAAATTTTCTGCTTTTTCATTGAGTTTTTCATAATTCATTTTAAAATTATGAAAAATAATAGCCGTATTTTTACCTGCTTCGTTTGCTGCTTGAGTTAAAATATTTTGTAAATTATAGGGAATATAATTTCGTTCGCCTTGATTGTTATCAGCCAAATGGGGTTGCCATGGTTGAGTAGTATTTTGAGACATGATGTATCCTTATTATTTATGAGGAATAATATTAAAAGATTTTTGCACAAGAAGGAGGATTCCATTTTTTGCCAAAAGGACAAGAAGTTAAAATAACCGCAAAGGGGCTTTGTTTTCGTTTAAATTCACTTATTTTTAGACGATGATATATAAGTTGAATTTGTTCTTTTGAAAGATGTGGTTCTGTAATATCTTCTGGTTTTTTGCCTTGTTCCATAAGTTGATAAAGAACAGCGTCAAGATATGGATAAGGTGGAAGGGAATCTTCATCTTTTTGATTAGGTTTTAATTCTGCTGTTGGTGCTTTTATAAAAACATTATGAGGAATAAGTTCTTTTTGTTTGCTATTGTTAAACCATTGAGCAATAGCGTATGCACGTGATTTATATATATCAGCAATAGGTTCAATAGCTCCTACTGTATCTCCGTAAAGGGTACAATATCCCATAGCTGCTTCTGATTTATTTCCTGTACTAATTACCATAGCACCAATACGATTGGCAAAAGCTGTTAGTAAATTTCCTCTTGTGCGAGCTTGGATATTTTCTGGAGTTGTATCTAAGTCGGGATTTTTGAGTGGAGTTAAAGATGAAAAGCTGGGTGCTAAGACACTTTCAAAACTTCTGGCAATATCAGTAATAGGTAAAATATAATATGCAATGCCGAGATTTTTTGCTAATAAAATAGCATCGTCCATGCTTTCTTGTGAATTATATTGAGAAGGCATAATAATACCTGTAATATTTTCACTTCCTATGGCTTCGCTTGTAATGGCAGCAACAAGTGCTGAATCCATACCACCACTAAGACCTATTACAGCTTTAGAAATACCCGTTTTTTGTGCATAATCTTGTATAGCTTGTTTTGCACCTAAAAAGAGTAATGCCTCTTGAGAATAGTTTTTTTGCTCTTTATTTGGATAATGTATTGAATTATTTTCAAAATCAAAATATGTACTATCTTCTGTAAAAGGAGCAAGTTTTAATGCAATAGTACCATCTTGTAAAATGAGCATACTATTGCCTGCATAGAGTGTTCCATCAGTTGCACCACAAGCATTAAGATAAACCACAGGCTTTTGATGTTTTTGGGCAAAAGCAATAAGAGTTTTGCTATGGTCTAATCCTTCGTAAAAGGTATGTGCTGTTGCAAGATAAATAAAATCTATGTGTGAAGGTACATTTAATTGTTGAAGAAAATATTCAAAATTTTCATTATCTTGATGAGGAGCAAAAATATGGATATTTTGTATTGTTAATATTTGTTGATTTTCTGTAATATTTCCAGAAAAATTCCAAGCAAATGTTGATTGATTGCTAAGGGTTTGGAAAATAAGAGGGCTATTATTTTTTTGTAATGTATGTTTTTGTATACGTTCAAAAAAACCGCCTACGTGTGCAATTTCTTGATATGGGTGATGAATAAGAGGGAGAGAGGGAAGAAGGGTACAGTCATTTTCATTAAAACTTTGGCAAAAGTTTTTGATTTTTTGACTATTTGCATCTATATCACCAAGTCTGCCATTTGCTTGAAATAAATGGAAACGCATACAAACCTCTTTTATCCTTTTAGGACATCATGCATAGAATAAAGTCGTTCTGCATTTTGTTTTACTATCCAACGAGCAGCTCGTAATGCACCATTAGCAAAGTTTTCTCTTGATTGAGCATGGTGGGTTATTTCAATGCGTTCACCTGTTCCCATATAATAAATAGTATGGACACCAACTACATCACCACCGCGAAGTGTTTGTATACCTATTTCATCTTTTGGTCTTTCACCAATAATACCTTCACGATGATAACAAGCAACATCTTCTAATTTTTTGTTTTTTCCTTCTGCAACAGCTTCAGCAAGACGAAGAGCTGTACCACTTGGAGCATCTTTTTTGAGATTATGATGAATTTCCATAAGATCAGTATCATAATCAGAACCAAGCATTGCAGTAAGTTTAGGTAAAATATCTAATAAAACGTTAACACCTACACTCATATTGGGTGACATCATAATAGGTGTTCGTTTAGCATATTCTTCAATTTGTTTTTTTTGTGTTGCATCTAATCCTGTTGTTCCAATAACAAGAGGATTTTTGTATTGGGCAGCAAGTTTTGCATTTTCCATAGTACTAGTTGTGGAAGTAAAATCAATAATTACAGAATTTGGAAATTTTTCTATACATTCAGCTAGGCTTTTAGCTATAAAACAAGTATCAGGAAGTTTTGGTAAAAGTTCTGCTTTAGGCTCAACAACAGCAACAATAGATAAATCTTCGGCAGCAGTGGCAAGACGTATAAGGGTAGAACCCATACGACCAGCTCCACCTAAAATAATAAGATTTGTATTCATATAATCCTCTCAAGAAAATATACGTTTATATATCATAAAATGGAAGAAAAAGAAACCGAAAAAAATATAATAAAATATAAAAAAAATGCCACCAAAAGGTGGCATAAAAATTCAATAATACGTTATGCTTAGTTCACAGAATCTTTAAGGTTTTTACCTGGAGTGAATTTTACAACAGAACATGGAGCAATGTTGATTTCTTCACCAGTACGTGGGTTGCGACCTTTACGAGCAGCACGTTTGGTTACTTTAAAGCTACCAAAACCAGTTAATGTAATTGTTTCACCAGCAGCAAGGCTTTCGGTAATAGCTGCAATGGTTGCATCAAGAGCAGCTTCAGTTTTAGCTTTGGTTGGTAAACCTGATTTAGCATGAATTTTTTCAATAAGTTCAGCTTTAGTCATCTTTAGTCTCCATTTTTATAACTTGTTACTTGCGAACGATTTATAGAAAGTAGTTATTACTTATTTTAAAGTCAAGTTTTTTTTTCATATTTCTTTGTATATCGCCATAAATCCATGTTAGTTCATGTTTATTACATGAAAGATGAATGATACTTGAATTTTCTATTTTTCTAAATAAATCAATCTGTTCTAAGTTTTCTTCTCCTTGTAGTTTCAAGGTAAAAATAAAATTTTTTACTGTTGATTTTTCTATCCATTTTTGGGCTAACTCATAAAGTCTTGTGGGATAACAAGCCATATCAGAAAGTAGCCATGTAGTGTTTGGATAATTTTGTGGTAATAATGAAAATCCACTTTGATTTAAATAGGTAACATGGGGCATTTTTTGAATATTAGTATCTATTTCTGCTTTATCAACAGCTAAAATGTTAACCTTTTGCTTTGCCATAACCCATGTCCAACCACCAGGACAAGCTCCTAAATCTATGGCTGTTTCGCCTTCTTGTGGAAAAGTATCACAAAGAGTAAATATTTCCCATAGCTTAAGATAAGCTCTGCTGGGTGGTTCTGTTTTATTTTCGTTAAATATTACTTCTCCATGAGGAAAAGGTGAGCTTAATTTTGTGCTGTATAAAATGGTATTAGGTTCAAGAAGTGTCCATGCACCTAGTTTAGCTGTGGGGCTTAATTCACCAAAGGTATGTGGTTTAAAATTTATGCGAGGTAATTTTTCTTCAATAAGTTTTACTCGTCTAAAAAAATCAATAGGATAACTATGCCAATTTCTTTGAATTTGTTTAAGTTTATTTGCTCCATCATTAATAGAATTTATTGTAATGAGTTGAGGTTCATACCATGTATTTTGAGCCCAAACTGGTTGCTTGTCCGTTTTTTTTACATGAAAAAAACGTCCAAATTGATGTAGAATAGGAATATTTAAATAAGATAATTCCTTTTTTAATTCATGTTCATAAAAGCGAGGTGCAATATATACACAAGAGTTTTGCATACCATACCTAATTAAGGTTATCAAATTATAGGGAAATCTTCTTTTTTTAACTGTTTTGATTTATTAGATAAAATAGTTAAAAAGAATTATTTTATTGTGTATGAAAAAAATAACAATAAAAAAGATTAATTTTCTTTAAAAATTTTTGCTGCCTGTTCTCGTAATTTATATTTTTGAATTTTACCACTAGCTGTAAGTGGATAACTTTCCACAGTAATAACATGGCGAGGAATTTTATGCCAAGCAATTTGACCTCGACAAAAATCTCGTACATCTTCAGCTTTTATTTCTTTGTTATCGCGAGAAATAATAAATGCAGCTAAATCTTCTCCGTATTTTCTTGAGGGGATAGCAACAATTTGTACATCTTTTACATGAGGCATACGAAGAAGAAATTCCTCTATTTCACGTGGATAAATATTTTCTCCACCACGAACTATCATATCTTTTATTCTTCCCGTAATTTTTAAATATCCTCTTTCATCTAAAACGCCAATATCTCCAGTATGTAACCAGCCATCGTTATCAATACATTTTTTTGTTGCATTTTCATCGTTATAATAACCTTGCATTACACTATATCCTTTGCAACATACTTCTCCATGTGTATAAGGTGGAAGCGTAGTATTATTTTCTGGATCACGAACTTCAACCATAATACCCGGCATAGCTTTACCTACTGTTGCACATCTATCTTCAATACTATCTTCTGTGTTTGTCATTGTCATAACAGGAGAATTTTCTGTTAATCCATAAGGAATAGTTATTTCATGCATATTCATATCATGCAGAACACGACGCATAAGTGGTTCAGGACATATTGCACCACTCATAATGCCTGTACGTAAACTTGAATAATCAAATTTATTAAAAAGCTTGTGTTCAACAATGGATAAATACATACTAGGAACACCATAAAGAGCTGTACATTTTTCACTTTCAATAGCAGTCATTACTTGTACAGGATTAAAACTTTCAAGAATAACACCACAAGTTCCATGATGGACAAATGCCATTAATCCAAGAACACAGCCAAAACAATGGAAAAGTGGTACTGGTAAACAAACAATATCTTTTTCAGAAAATTTTTGATTTTTTCCTATATAATATCCATTATTGCTGATACTAATATGGCTTAACATTACACCTTTTGGAAAACCTGTTGTTCCAGATGTGTATTGCATATTTACAGTATCATAAGGGGTTAATTGTTTTTGACGTTCAAGGTATTGTTCTTTTGAAATAGTTTCCCCAAGTTTTTTTATTTCATTAATGGAAAACATTCCTTTTTGCTCTTCTTCACTAAAGAAAATAACTCTTTTAAGATGAGGAAGTTTTTCGCAATGTAAATTTTCTCTATTTTGTGTACGAATTTCAGGGGCTACACTATTTAATGTTGCAAGAAAATCATGTTCACGAAAATTTTCTACAACACAAAGATTTTCACATTCTGATTGTTGGAGAAGATAACAAAGTTCACTGCTACGATAATTTGTATTAACAGTAAGTAAAATAGCTCCTATTTTCGCTGTGGCAAACATAAATGTTGTCCAATGGGGAACATTAGGAGCCCAAACAGCAACTTTTTCACCTTTTTGAATACCAAGAGCAAGTAACCCTTTGGCTATTGCGTCAACTTCATTATTAAATTCTTGCCATGTAAGGCGTAATTCACTGTCTGGATATATAAACGCGGTATGATGAGGAAATTTTTTTACTGTATCTTCTAAGACTTGTCCAAGTGTTTTTTCTATTAATGTAATTGTATTCATAAAAATCCATGTAGTTAAAAGTATTACTGTATTATATGGGGAAAATAAAAACATAGCAAGTACAGAATACTGTATATCTTTTTTCTTGAAAATAAAGAGAATTTTTAGGGGGTGTTTCTAAATTAATCGTATTTTATTTTTCTTTAGGGATTACGCTGTCTTTATCCGTAAAACTTCCTTTGTCATAACGGCTAAAGTGAAATGATTTCCCCACAAGCCCCCTCAATTAGGCAAATTTATTGAAATATGTTTTAATAGATTTACTTATTTTAGAACATGAGTAGGAAGTATTTTTTTTAATAAAAACGTTATTTGTTTTTGTATATTGAATATAACTATGTTCTAATGTTATTATATTGTAACTTTTTTATTTCTTAATTAAATTTTTTGTTTTAATAATATTATAATGGACTTATTTTATAGAAAAATATTTGAGAAATTTTTTGAATAAAAAGACTAGTACTTTTTAGTATAAATATATCAAAGCTCTTGGTTTTATTCCAAGAGCCTTGATTCTTTGAGAAGGAAATTATTTTTTCAAGAAAATTATTTAATAAAACGTTTAGCAATTTCAATAGCAGCTTTTCTACCTGCACCCATTGCTAAAATAACAGTAGCAGCACCTGTTACAATATCACCACCAGCAAAAACATTTGGAACAGAGGTTTCATTTGTTTCTTCATTTACTTGAATATAACCTTTTTTGTTAAGAGCTAATTCTGGTGTATTATGAATAAAAAGAGGGTTTGGACGAGTACCAAGAGCTACAATAGCAAGATCTGTTTTTAGTTCAAATTCAGAATTTGCAAGAGGGATTGGGCTTCTTCTGCCAGAAGCGTCAGGTTCGCCAAGTTCCATTTTTTGTAAGGTAACAGAGGTAAGTCTGCCATTTTCTGTTCCATTAAATTGCAATGGAGCAGAAAGTTCAAGAAGTTGAATACCTTCTTCAAAAGCGTGTTCAATTTCTTCAAGTCGAGCAGGCATTTCCGCACGACTACGACGGTAAACAATATGGACAGATTCAGCACCCATACGCATTGCAGTACGGGCAGCATCCATTGCAACGTTACCAGCACCAAAGACAGTTACATTTTTACCTGCATAAATAGGGGTATCGTGATTTGGGAAATTATAAGCACGTCCTAAGTTTGTACGGGTTAAATATTCGTTAGCAGAGAATACCCCAACAAGGTTTTCACCTGGAACATTTAAGAAAAGAGGCAAGCCAGCACCAACACCTACAAAAATAGCATCATAACCTTCTTTAAAAAGGCTATCTATTTTTACGGTGGTTCCGCCAACATAACTTGTTTTAATGTCAACACCTTGAGCAATAAGCCCATCAAGTTCTTGATGTACTATACTTTTAGGCAATCTAAATTCAGGAATACCGTAAACTAACACGCCACCCGGTTCATGTAATCCTTCAAAAATGGTTACTTTTGCACCAAGATTTGCAAGGTATCCAGCACAAGTAAGTGAGGCTGGACCTGAGCCAATGCAAGCAATTTTTGCTTTTTGTGTTGTTGGCTTTATTTCTGGCTTTGTATTTGCACAAAGAGCTGTATCTGCTACAAAGCGTTCAAGACGACCAATAGCAACTGCTTCTCCTTTATGGGTTAAAATACATTTTGCTTCACATTGTTTTTCTTGTGGGCAAACACGACCACAAACAGCAGGAAGACTATTTGTACTTTTTAAAATTTCGTATGCTTTGCAGAGGTCACCTTTTGTAATTTCTGCAATAAATTCAGGAATACGCACTTCAACAGGACAGCCTTTACGGCAAGTAGGATTTTTACATTGTAAACATCGGCTTGCTTCTGCTTGAGCCATTTCTGGGGTATATCCAAGAGCAACTTCGTTAAAGTTTTTAATACGTTCTTTTGCGTCTTGGCAAGGCATCTCAGTACGTGGAAGTTTAGTTGCTTTTTGCATATTTTTTAAACCTCATAAATTAGTGTGCACCACATTTGCATTTGTGATGTTCAAGGGATTCTGTTTCTTTTTCGCGGAAAGAAGATAAACGAATTTTTAATTCATTAAAATCAACTTTGTGTCCATCAAATTCTGGTCCATCAACACAGGTAAATTTTGTTTCACCATCAACAGTAACACGGCAGGCTCCGCACATTCCCATACCATCAACCATAAGTGAGTTTAAACTTACCGTAGTGGGTACATTGTATTCTTTAGTTAACTTTGCAATGGCTTCCATCATAGGAACTGGACCAATAGCAACTACTTCTTTAATTGTTTTATCATTTTTTAATTGTTCGATGAGAGGATCAGTAACCATACCTTGAACGCCCATACTACCATCATTTGTTGCTACAAGAACTTCATCACAAAATTTTGATAATTCATCATAATAAAGTAAAAGATCTTTGCTTCTTGCTCCAATAACAGCAATAACATAGTTACCTGCTTCATGATGACCTTTAGCAATATGGTGCATAGCTGCAACACCTGTACCACCACCTACACAGATTACTTTATAGTCTTTTCCACCTTTTACAATATGAGTAGGTCTGCCAAGTGGACCACATACATCTAAAATTTCTTCACCTTCTTTAAGTTCTTCAAGAATAGTTGTTGATTTTCCCATTACAAGATAAACAATGGTAATTGTACCATTTTCTTTATCTGTATCTGCAATAGTAAGAGGAAAACGTTCGCCATTTTCGTTGACACGTAATATAATAAAGTGACCTGGTTTTGCGGTGGCTGCAATATGAGGTGCATCGAGAACCAATTTACTTGTTCTACCGGGAATAAGGCTTTCTTTTTTTAAAATTTTTATAGCCATGGGGACTCCTCTAGGCAATCGCCATAAAATTTGTTGTATAATAATACGCATTATATAGTATTTTGTCATTAAAAAATATAAAAAAAATAAAAAAAACTTGCTAATATTGTTGAAAAATATCACAAAGTAGTATATATTTAAAAAAGTGAGGTGAAATATGGATTTTATAGCATTTTTCGGTGGGATATTTGCAGTTGCAGTTGCTCTTTGTATTATTAAATACACTACACCAAATCAAAAACATCATTAAAATAAAAGCATGGGAAACCATGCTTTTTAGAATTGAAATTTTTTTAAATTAACATATAAATTGAATAGTTATGTTAATTGCCATACACGACAAAAATTAAGAAATTGATCCATACTTTGTGAATGGTATTTTTTCTTATGATAACATATAGATAATGTTCTGTTAAATTTTTGATCTAAATGAATAATCCCAAAGCGATCTTCATTTTTGGGAAGTTCTGCAATAAGTTTTGAAATAAATGTTATACCTAATCCTTGTTCTACCATACCAAGCACAGATTCAGGAGTATCAAGTGTTTGGGTTACTTCATAAGGATAAATAAGCTGTCCTAAACTTTGTTCAAAAAATTCTCTAGTTCCAGAATTTGGTTCTCGTAAAATCCAATTTTCTTTTTTTAGTTCTTCTATTTTATGTATTTTTCCATCTGCTAAAGGGTGATTTTTATGGGAGAAAACAGCCATTTCATCGTCTAACCAAGGTTCAATATTAATTTCAGGGTGATTACTGTATCCTTCAAGAAGGATAGCGTCTACGGTGAATGTTTCAAGTAATTCTAATAATTCCGTAGTATTTGCAATATAAGCTTTAGGTAGCCAATGAAAATTATCTTGAAAATTCGCAAATAATCTTGGCAAGATGTGTGTACCAATAGTTTTACTAACTCCAATTTTAAGAAAATGTTCTTTTTCTTTATTAAAAAGATTAGTTACTTCTTTCATACGTCGTAAAATTTCATCTGCCAAAGGCCGTAATCGCTTGCCTTCATGATTTAAACGAATATTAGGATGAACTCTATCAAATAATTGTATATTTAATTGTTTTTCAAGTTCTTGTAATGCTTGAGAAACTGCACCTTTTGTTATATAAAGTTCTTCAGATGCTTTTGTAAGGTTTTCATGTTTTGCAACTGATAAAAAAACTTCAAGTTGTTTTAATGTAATATTCATTTTTTTCTTATAAGTGTCTTACTAGTTTTTATTGTTTTATTTTTATAATTGTAAAATCAATATACTATTATAAAAAGAAGAAATTGTATTAGCTTTATTATCTTATTGTTTGAAATCTATTAAAAATAGTATTTTTGTTTAATTTTATTAAACATAATATTTAATTTATTTGAATATACTTAATACTTCTTTTTTGGCATATTGGCAACACATTTACGAGGTGAAATCATGCATAAAAAAATTAAACGTTTCTTTTACGCTGTACCTACTCCTTTAGCAGGGCTTGCTTTAGGTATTGCAAGTTTAGGTATTGGACTTGAAAAAACTTTATCCCTTGATAATATAGTACAATTTTTTAGTGCTATACTTTCTATGATCTTAGTTGTTATTCTTTTAGGAAAATATATTTTACATCCTCAAATATTTAAAAATGATATGGAACACCCTGTTGTAGGTAGTATTTTACCTACAATTTCTATGGCTCTTATGCTTCAAACAAAAACTATTAGTTTTGCTAGTCAAATAGCTGCTGAATTTGTTTGGCTTTTTGCTGTTTTTCTTCATATAACATTAATGCTTAGTTTTGTTTATCATAGAGCAAAAGATTTTAATCTTCAACAAATGGTTCCTAGTTGGTTTGTTCCTTTTGTAGGTATAGGGGTTGCAGCGGTAACTGTACCACATGGAATTTATCATGGATTTGCGTATGCAATTTTTATGTTTGGTTTAATTAATTATGCTGTTATCTTACCTATTATGGTTTATCGTCTTATTTTTGCCGAAGAAATTAACGATAATTTTAAACCAACAATAGCCATATTAGCTGCTCCTGCAAGTTTATCTTTAATGGCATATTTAAGCTTGGAAAGTAATCCTTCTTTATTGCTTTGCAGTATATTGTTTGGTATTGCAATTTTAATGACTGTTATTGTTTATATTGCTTTTTTTAAATTATTACGCTTACCTTTTAGTCCAGCTTTTGCTGCATATACATTTCCTATGGCTGTTGGTGCTGCATGTTTAATGAAAGTTGCTGATGTGTTAGCACAGTACCCTTTATTAGTACAATATAGTGCAGAAGTTCATTTAATTGGTGTTATTGAAATGGTTATTGCAAGTCTTGTTTGTGTTTATGTTGTAACAAGTTTTATTATATATTATGTTCGAGCATGGAAAGCTATTGTTGTTGCAAGACACGCTGCTAATATGGATAATGAATGCTTTGATGATGAATGTTTAGAATGTTTTAGCAAATGTTAAAAATTTTTTAGAGAAAATGATTTTTATTCTTAATTACTTCACGGCTCTTGGAAGTTTATTCCAAGAGCCGTGAAGTAGTTAAGAAGATTTAAAAAATTATATAACCGTTGAATTATTAAGCTAAGAATAATATTTTATATTGAAATTTGAATGAAACTTTTCAATATGCCTTAAACTAAGCAAATTTATTGAAACATATTTTAATAAATTTACTTGATTGAGGGGGTTTGGGGGAAATCATTTCCCCCAAAGAAAAAATAAAATAATTAATTTGGAAAAATGCCTCAGGCTCTTGATTGTTATTTTTAGTAAGATTTTGTTTAACAAATATAGTTATTATACTGAATTTATAATAAAAAAGCCCTCATAAGAGGGCTTTTAATTTTAGTTATGGAAGTTTAATTTTCTTCTTGTTTGAGGATCATTTTTCTTGCTGCTTGTGTTTCGTCTAAACGGCGAACAGGCGTAGAAAGTGGCATTTCATGGAGATAATCAGGATTTTTATTTCCTTCTGCTACAAATTCTTCCATAAGAGCAACTAAATGATCAAGGGTTTCTTTGCTTTCTGTTTCGGTTGGTTCAAACATAAGGCATTCATGCACAATGAGTGGGAAATAAATAGTAGGAGCGTGAATACCATGTTCGAGTAATGCTTTTGCAAGATCAAGTGCTTTCATACCTTCTGGAGGTGAAGATACAAATTCATGCATACAAACGCGATTATATGGAACAATAAGGAATTTTTCCATTTTTTTACGTAAATAGTTTGCATTAAGAACGGCATATTCTGCTGCTCTTGGAATACCTTGTTTGCCTAAGCGATTAATATATGCAAGAGCTTTAAGGAAAACAGAAAAGTTTCCTAAAAATGGTGCAATGTAACCAATAGATTTTGGGAACTCAAAACTAAGTTTGAAAGTTCCATCTGTGTTTTTTACAACACGTCCAACTGGTAAATAAGGTTCTAAGCGTTCACTTACACCAACGCAACCAGAACCAGGACCACCGCCGCCATGAGGTGTACCCATTGTTTTATGTAAATTTAAATGAACAACATCAAAGCCCACATCGCCAACACGCATTTTACCCATAATAGCGTTAAGATTTGCTCCATCGTAATAGAGAAGGGCATCAATTTTGCGAAGTTTTTCTACAATTTTAGGAAGATGTTTTTCAAAAAGACCAAGTGTATTTGGGCAAGTCATCATAAGAGCTGCAACATCATCTGTAAGAGCAGCTTCTAAAGCATCGGGATCGACCATACCGTCTTTGGACTCAATATTAATAACATCATAACCTGCCATCATAGCAGAAGCTGGGTTTGTGCCATGAGAAGAATCTGGAACAACAATTTTTGTTTTTTTGTTGCCTTTATCTTTATGGTATGCAGCAATGAGCATAACTCCAGTAAATTCACCATTTGCACCAGACATTGGTTGTGTGGTAAAGGCTTTCATTCCATTGATTTCACAAAGTAATTGTTCTGTTTCGTAAACAGCTTGCAAAGCACCTTGTGTATATTTTTCGCCACCTTTAATTTGAGGAATAAAAGGGTGAACTTGGGTAAAACCGGGTAATGAGGCAATATGTTCAAGCACTTTTGCATTATATTTCATAGTGCAAGAGCCAAGAGGATAGAAATTTCCGTCAACAGAAAAATTCTTATGAGAATTTTGGGTAAAATGGCGGATAACATCAAGTTCAGAAAGTTCTGGTAAGTTTGGTTTTTTGGTTCGTAAAAGGTTTTGAGGAAGCATTTCTTCAGCACGTTTTTGAGGCATTGCTGGAATAACTCCTACTCGCCCTTTTACTGATTTGTCAAAAAGGGTTTTCATAGAATACCTCCGAGTGTGCTAATAAGATTATCAATTTGTTCTTCTGTATTTTTTTCTGTGCAAGAAATAAGAAGTACATTTTCCATATTAGAATAATATTGTCCCACAGGAAAACCAGCAAGGAAATTATGTTCAGCCATTTTTGCAATAATTTCTTCTGCATTTTTGGGAAGTTTTATTGCAAATTCATTACCAAAAGGAGCATTATTTAAAAGAGTTACACCAGAAAGTTTGGTAAGTTTATCAGCTAAAACTCGTGCTAAATACATGGAAGTTTCAGCCGTTCTAATAAGACCTTCTGGTCCTAAAAGTGCCATGTGTATAATACTTTTTAATGCACAAAGTCCTTGATTAGAACAAATATTGGAAGTTGCTTTTGCACGGCGGATATGTTGTTCACGTGCTTGTAATGTAAGCACGAAACCTTCTTTTCCATTTAGATCGTTTGTTTTACCTACAATACGACCAGGAATTTGACGTACTAAATCTTGTTTGCAAGCAATAATACCAAGATATGGGCCACCAAATGCAAGAGGCATACCAAGACTTTGTCCTTCTGCTACTGCGATATCTGCTCCCATTTCACCTGGTGTTTTGAGAATAGACTGCATAACAGGGTAAACAGAAATAACACCTAATGCTTTATGAGCTTTTGCTGCATTGAAAACTTCGGTGAAATCATCAATAGCACCAAAGAAGTTTGGATTTTGTACCATTACAGCAGCACAAGAATCATCAATGGCTTTAATCAGAGCGTCTTTATCAGACATACCGTTTTTATGAGGTATTGTGATAATATTAATATTTTGATTTGCACTATATGTAGCAAGCATTTTACGCCAAATAGGATTGATAGCTTCATCAATAATCCAAGTATTTTTTCTTGTTTGGCGGGCAGCCATCATACCTGCTTCAAAAAGAGCGTGTCCAATATCAAAAAGTGAAGCATTGGTGCAATCCATATCTAATAAACGGCAAACAGCTGTTTGGTATTCATAGATAGATTGAAGAGTACCTTGTGAAACTTCTGGTTGATAAGGGGTATAGGAGGTTAAATATTCTCCACGTAAAGCAAGAGCATCAACTGCTTTTGGAATATAGTGATTATAATAACCTGCACCTAAGAAATTGATAAAATCAATTTTATTTTTATTTGCCATATTTTCAAAATAGGCAGTAAGTTCTGATTCGCTTTTTCCTTCAGGAAGATTGAAGGATTTTGGACGCATATCAGTTTCAATGTCTGCAAAAAGATCATCAAGGGAATTTACCCCAATAACTTGGAGCATTTCTTGCAGTTCTTGTTCTGTATGTGGAATATAAGGCATATTGTATCCTTTTTCAAAATTAAAAAACTTCCCATAATGGGAAGTTTAATATTAGTGAGTGCATTTAGTTGCGTAATCGTTTGCAGATAAAAGCCCGTCAGTTGTCCCTTCAATACTGATACGAAGAAGCCAACCATTACCATAAGGATCTTTATTAACAATTTCAGGATTATTAATAACAGCATCATTAACAGCAATTACTTTACAATCACAAGGCATATAAATATCACTTGCGGCTTTTACTGATTCAATAACACCCATTTCTTGACCTTTTGTAAAGCTATCACCAATTTGAGGAAGATCTACAAAGGTAATATCACCAAGTGAATCTTGTGCAAAATCAGTAATACCAATTATGCCTTCATTGCCTTCAACTTTAAGCCATTCATGGCTTTCTGCGTATAAGAGATTTTCTGGATTATTCATTGTTTTCTCCCATTATGAAAGTTTAATTCTTGCAGTACCTTGAGTATAAAAAGGTGCTGTTGTTTTTTGTGCTAATAATTCGCTTCTGCCAGCTTTTATAATAAAATCATTTTGATCTGCAAATTCTTTTTTAACGTATGCAAAAGCAATGGCATAACCTAAAGAAGGAGCAAAAGAACCACTGGTAATTGTTCCAATAACTTCATCACTGCCATTTTCTTTAATAACTCTATCACCATTTCTAACAGTACGGCGACCATCAAGTTTTAAAGGAATAAGAATATCATTAGTAATTTGATTTGCTAATTCTTTTCCTACATAATCAGCAGTAGAAGTAAGCATAGCACTTAAATTTGCTTCTGCAACAGTGTGATTTTCGTCAAGCTCATGTCCATAAAGAGCAAGCCCACATTCAAGGCGTAAGGTATCTCTAGCACCAAGACCAGCAGGTTTTACATTTTCATCACTAAGTAAATCTTCCCAAAGTGTGAGGATAAGTTCTTTTGGGCAATAAAGTTCATAACCAAGTTCGCCAGTATAACCAGTACGGCTCACTAAGAGTTGGTATCCTTTATAATCAATATATTCAAAGGAAAAATATTTAAGATCGTGGAAATTTTTCTTTGTTATTTTTTCAAGAACTTCTAAAGATTTTGGACCTTGTAAATCTATTTTTCCTGATTTAGGAGAAATGTTTTCAATTAAATTACTACCAAGTCTTTTTTCTAATGTTGCAAAATCTTTTTCAGCACAACCTGCATTTACAACAAGTAAAAAATGATTAGTTGCAAGATGATAAACTATTAAATCATCAATAACAGTGCCTTGCTCGGTAAGTAAAAATCCATAACGGCATTTACCAATAGCTAAAGTATCTAAATTGTGACTAACAGCTTTTTTTAGTAATTCAAAAGCATTATCACCTTTTACAATAAATTGTGCCATGTGGCAAATATCAAAGATAGAAGCACTTTTGCGGGTGTGGGCATGCTCTGCTAAAATGCCTTCTTCGTATTGAATAGGCATATCCCAACCAGCAAAAGGAGCTGTTTTGGCATTATGAGCTTTGTGCCATTCATAAAGAGGTGTTTGTAACATACACTTGTCCTTTTTTTTTGATAGAAATTTTAAACTGCTATTTTCTAAACTATAAAAATAAATTTGTAAATAGGTATTTGTTTTGTGAATTATTACTTTTTGTTTTTTTCTTGATTTAATTTCTTGAAAATAAAATAAGTTATTGATATACAAGTAACGTTTGAGGAAATCATATATGAATAAATCTTCTGAAATTATTTTTTCTCTTTTTGAAAATTCTGTAAAAAGTATTTATAAATCAGGTTTTGCAAGCATTGCAAAGCTTATGGCAGAAGCAATTAATGAAAATAAATATGTTGTTGCTCTTGTAAAAAATCGTGATGAATTAATTACTTTAAAATCGTATTTATCCTTATTTATCGCAGAGTTATCAGTTGGTAAAGAAAAGGGGAAAACAGGTGAAAAAAATATTCCTCTTTATTATGAAACACCCTTTTTATGCCTTTCTTCTTTTAATAGACGTTCCTTAAATCGTGAAGGTTGGGCGGATCGATTGTCAACAATGTATGCATTAGGGCATGGTTTTGCAAAAGCATTAATTTTGACTGTTGATAATTTAATACCTTATCTTCCTGAAAAAGATTTTTTTAGTCACCATGAATTATTTTTAAAATTGCATGATGATATGGCTCCTGAAATTTTAATAGAACAAATGGTAGATTGGGGGTATCAACGGGTTTCTATGATTTCTCGTCCGGGAGATATAGCAAGGCGTGGGGATATTGTGGATATTTTTCCCGCAGGCTATGATAAACCTATACGTCTTGATTTTTTTGGGGATACTATTGATGAAATGCGTTTTTTTGATCCTTCAACTCAACGTTCTGTGGGACAAACACAAGAGGTTTGTTTATTACCTGTTTTACCTATTGCACAAGATGAAAAATCACGCGAGCATATAAACAAAAGACTTGCTAATCTTTTTCAACAAGGAAAATTAACGGAGTTTCGACAAGCAAATTTAATTCGTGCAGTAGAACAAAGTGATTATCGTTTATTGCCAGGTAATATTTATGAAAAAGCAAGTTCCATAGAAGATTGGTTGCCTAAAAATGCATTATGGTTTTTACCTAATAAAATTGATTTAAAAGATTATCTTGAAGAAGCTGAAAATGCATGGCATGAAGCATTAGAAGAAGATAGAAAAGATACAGGCTTTGATCAAGTTGATCATTTATCTTTTCGTTCTAGTTCTTCTATTTTGCAAATGTTGGAAAATCAATTACATACAACTATTGAACCTCTTAGAATGGGGATTGAAATTCAAGGTTATGATTTAGCAGAAAAGCAATATTTTAATTTTGAAGAATTATTTACTGATACAGAAAATAATGAAAGACCTTGGCAACAACTTGTACTTGGGTTACGAAAATTTGCAAAGGAAAAAGATCAAGTTTTATTAACGTTTTCTTCTGAACGAGGAAGACAAAAATTTCTTAAATTAGCAGAACAAGATGGTTTATTTCCTCATTTGCGTTATGATTCTAAAAGTAAAGGTTTGTTTGCTCTTATTGCTAATATTCATTATGGCATTGATTTATTATGGGAAAATATTCTTGTTTTATCCGAAGATGTTTTACAGCCACGAGCAGGGCAAGTTAAAAGGGTTGCAACAAAAGCTTTTAAAGGGCTTGATAGTTATGATGAGTTGCAAACGGGTGATTTATTAGTCCATAGAGATTATGGTATTGGGCGTTTTGGTGGTTTACATCGTATGCAAGTTGGTGGGGTAGAAAATGATTACCTTCTTTTAGAATATGCCAATAATGCAAAACTCTATATGCCAGTGGATAGGCTTTCTATTATCCAACGTTTTAAAACAACGGAAGGAGTAAGTCCTGTTCTTGATAGATTAGGAAGCCAAGCTTGGGTAAGTAGTAAGGAAAAAGCAAAAAAAGCTATTGAAAAAATAGCTGAAGATCTTGTACAAATGTATGCTTGGCGAAAAGTTGCAAAGGGCTTTAGTTATAGTCCTATTGGTGAATTGTATAGAGAATTTGAAGCAACCTTTGGTTTTGAAGAAACCCCAGATCAAGCAAAAGCTATTCAAGATGTTTTAGCAGATATGGAAAAACCTGTTCCTATGGATAGACTTGTTTGTGGAGATGTTGGATTTGGAAAAACAGAAGTTGCTTTACGTGCTGCTTTTCGTGCTGCTTGTGATGGCAGACAAGTTGCTTTGCTTTGTCCTACCACTGTATTAGCAGAACAACATTATCAAGTTTTTCGTTCTCGTTTAGCAGGATTTCCGATTAATGTAGGCTTATTAAGCCGTTTTGTAACAAAATCAAAACAAAAAGAAGTATTAAATTTAGCAAGTAAAGGACAAATAGATATTTTAATTGGCACACATAGGCTCTTGTCTAAAGATGTGGAATTACCTAATCTTGGTTTATTAATTTTAGATGAAGAGCAACGTTTTGGCGTTCGGCACAAAGAACGTCTTAAAGAAATACGTAAAAATGTTGATGCACTAACCTTAACAGCAACACCTATTCCAAGAACGTTACAACTTTCTATGTCTGGTATTCGTGAGCTTTCCGTTATAGAAACAGCTCCAGTTGAAAGAAAACCTGTGGCAACACATTTAATTGATAAAGATAAAAATATGTTGCGACAAGTTGTGGAGCGTGAATTAGAAAGGGAAGGACAAGTTTTTTGGGTTTATAATAGAGTGAATGGTTTGGCAGAAGTTGCTCGTTATGTTCGAGAGTTAGTACCAACTGCACGTGTTGGTATGGCTCATGGTCAAATGGGTGAAAAAGAACTTGAAGATACTATGCATAAATTTTGGCATGGGGAACTTGATGTTCTTGTTTGTACCTCTATTGTTGAATCTGGACTTGATTTTCCACGTGCTAATACACTTATTGTTGATCAAGCACAACTTTTTGGATTAGGACAATTATATCAATTACGTGGTCGTGTAGGTCGTTCTGATAAACAAGCGTATGCATATTTTGTTGTTAATGATGTTAGTCACATGACGGAAATTGCAGAAGAAAGAATGCGTATAATTTTGGATATGGATTATCTTGGAGCGGGTTTTCAAGTTGCAATGGAAGATTTACGTTTACGTGGTGCAGGAAATATTTTAGGGGAAGCACAATCTGGACACATGGCTCGTGTTGGTTTAGATATGTATTTAGAAATGCTTGAGGAGGCTGTTGCAAAAGCAAAAGGAGAAGGAGAAGCTTTAAGAAGTCAAGATATTGAAATTAATCTTGGTTTGCCTGCATTTATTCCTGAATCATATATTGAAGATGGTAAGGAACGCTTGAAATATTATAAAATGCTTTCTTGTGCTTATGATAGTACAACAAGAAATAATATTGAAATGGAACTTCGTGATAAATACGGGCAAATTCCACAAGCCTTAGAAACATTTATTGAAGTATTAGATTTTAAATATGATATGAAACAAATAGGTGTGTATAAGGCAGATATTTATCTTGACAGAGTTAAGGTAAGTTTTATGGACGGACAGCGTAAAGTTGAAGCTGAATCACTTATTAAATTTATTCAAAAAAATAAGGATATTGCAAAACTTTATCCACCAGCTAGTTTAGAAATTCAACTTAAAAGTTTTGTGCAAAAAGATGATACTAATGCACAAATTATTAGAAAAGCAAAAAATATATTACTTTCATTAACAGAAAAGTAATGAGGATTATATGAAGAAAATTATTTTTGTTGGGCTTATTTGTCTTATTTTAATTGTTATAGCTGTATCTACTAGTTTTTATTATATAAATTCTTCTAGTGTGTTAAAAGATGAAGATCCAAATGTAATAGCTAAGGTAAATGATGTAGATATTACTTTGAGTGAAATTGAAAGTTTGTATGATATGTATCATGTTCATGTGAATATTAGCACTCCTTCTGTTGAAAAAGTCCAAAGAGAATATGCAAAAATTTTATATACTAAAATAAAACAACTACTTGTAGCACATGAATTAAAAAAACGTGGTGTTTCTATTACTGATGAAGAAGTAGAAGAACTTGAAAGTGTTATTTTAGGTGATTATAAAGATAAATATAAAGAAGAAGAATTTGCTGAAGAATTTATTAATAAATTTGGTATTAATTTTGCTGATTGGAAAAAACAATTACGCCCACAATTAGAAAATGAAAAACTAAAACAATTATTATTAAAAGAAATTAATATTAGTTCTGAAGAAACAATGAAGTATGCAGAATTATTGGAAAAAGAATATCAAAAATCTCATGAAAAATTTGATTTTTTTAAAATTATAGCAAAACCAGAAATATTAAGAGAAATTCGTCAAGATAAAACTTTTACAGAAGAAGGCTTGGAACAAAAAGAATTTTCTATTGAAGATTTTGTGGCAAAATATGAAGGAAAAGGTGCAACTGTTTTTCAATCTCTTTTTGATAGTGCAAGTTTGCCAGATGAATATCAAAACCTTTTAATACAAATGAAAATATATACTTTTTCTGATATTATAACAAAAGGAAAAGAAAACTATATATTATATTTATTGAAAAAAGAAATACCACAAAATTCTGAAGGGGCTGTTGATTTATATTTATTGGCAGAAGAAAAATTATTACAAGAAAAATTACCAGAAGTTTATGCAAAATGTTTAGAGCAAGCTATGCATGATGCAAAAATTTATATTGTAGATTCTTTTAATCCAAAAAATATTTTTAAAGATAAGGATTCTAATAAGATACAGAATTTACAAGATGCTTTACAAGATTTAGATGCTGATTTAAAAAAATTGCCATAATGGAAAAAAAATTGTAATGAGTTTTTAAATACTTTTAAGGAGGTAAAATTTGCGTATTTTATCTTTAATTGTTGCTCTAGGTTTGTTAGGTGCAACTCCACATTTTTCTTTTGCAACTCCTCGTGCTTCAATAGCTGCAACAGTAAATGGGGATATGATTTCTTCAAATTATTTAGAAAAAAATTTTAATTTAGCTGTTATTGCTAAAAAAATTGATATAAAAAAAATGAGTCCTAGCGAAGTTGAAAAACTTCGTAAGAGTATTTTAAATGATCTTATTAAAGAATCTATTCTTACACAAGAGGCAAAAGCACAAGGAATAAAAGTTTCTGAGGCAGAAATTAATAATGAAATAGAAATAAGTATAAAAAAAGCAGGGGTTGAAAGAACACAATTTTTTGCTGATTTAGCTAAAAAAGGATATAGTGAAGATTTTTATAAAGAAAAAATCAAAAATAATATTTTAACGCAAGATTTAATCAATAGAAATGTTTTACGCAAAATTATTGTAACAAATGATGAAATTCTTGATTATTATGTTTCTCATGGCGGAAAAATTTTAGGAAAAGCAAATGTTGCAATAATTGTTTATAAAGATAGTGCAGATATGGATAAATATGCAATGGATTTAATAAAAAATAGTGATGATTTTTCTGATATTGCAAAAAAAATATCTGTTGGACCTTATGCAAGTAATGGAGGAGCTTTCGGAGAGATGATGATTTCTGATTTATCTCCAGAAATTCAATCTGCCATAGCATCATTAAATCAAGGTGAAGTTTCTAAAGTTTTTGATTTAAATGGATTATATACTCAAGTAAAAGTCCTAAGTAAAACAAATTCAAGTGAAAATTTATCTGAAATTATGGATCCACAAATTGTTCGTCAAATTCAAGAAGGACTTAGAATGCAAAAAGCTGGTAATAAAGTGGAACAATATGTTAACTCTTTGGAAAAAAAAGCCGTTATTAATATACGCTAAAGTAGGATAAAATGAATATAAAAGAACTTGGAGCATTAATTAAAAGTAGGCGTGAAAGCAAAAACTTATCATTAGAAGATGTAGCACAAGGCACTAAAATACCTCTTAAAAGTCTTATTTCTATTGAAGAAGGTGATTTAAGTTTTATTGGATATGAAACATATTATAAAAATTTTCTAAAATGTTATGTTTTATATCTTGGACTTACCTATGATGAATACCAAGATTTAATTGCTCAAACAGAAGATTTTACAAATCAAAATGAACCTCCTAAAAGCCTTGAAACACAACGTGCCGAATCTCAGCCAGAAATGACAAAACCTCGTGGAAAAAAACTTGCTATTCAACTTATTATTTTAGCTGTAATAGGTGGTGGAGCATATTTTTATTTTATGCAGGAAAATAAAGAAGATACTTTTTTTCAAGAAACAATAGTAGAAGAACCTAAAAAAGAAGTACAAGAAAAAATAAAAGAAGATGTTGTAGAAAAACAGGTAAAACAAGAAACTTCTGTTGAACAACAAGAAGAAATAAATAAAGAAGCAGAACAAGAAGTAAAGCAAGAAGAACTTGTACAGCAAAAATTAGAAGAAGTTGATCAATCAACAAAAGATGAAAAAATAAAAGAAGAAGTAAAAAAAGAAGACGAGAAAGCAGAACAAGATAAAAAAGAAGAAAAGAAAGATGAGGAATTGGATACAGTTGCATTAATTAAAAAATATCCTTCTGCAAAAGTTATTAATTGGGATATTGTATCCAAACCTAAAAAAGGCGAACAACAAGCTGTTATGTATGCTAAGCAAGATTGCTGGATGCAATATGAACATGATGGTGTAAAGAGCCATTTTACTTTGAAAAGAGGAACACAAAGAGAATTTATCTTTAAACGTGAATTAAAATTCAAAATTGCTAATGGATCTGCAATTACCTTATTCCATAATAGAAAACCAGTAGAAATTGGTGATTCAACAAAAATGCGTGAAGTTAATTTGAAATAATAAAAAAAGCGTCTGTAAAAAGACGCTTTTTTTATTAGGGGATGTTTTTAAAATAATTTTTATTTTTCTTGTTTCTATAACATTTTCTTATTTATTCTACTATTACATAGTATCACGTTTTATAAGGGGTTTCCCCCCTTTGACCCGAGCAGGGGGTAAGCTAACGGGGGAAATCCCCCTAGCGTTGCTGTCTATTTCCTTAAACCTCGTAAATTCGGTATAAGGGAAATGACTTCGTCGTCCTTTGGGGAGCAGCCCTCCCCCCCGCTTTAGCCGTTGTGACGCAGGAAGCTTCGGATAAAGACAGTAATTAGTTACACGAAATTAATATACATAAACCGTTGTCGCTATCCGTAAAGCTCATTCTTCGCTAACGGCTACCCCTGCACCCCAAAGCAATACCCCCCAGTTTCACACTTTTTCAGCAAGTAGCTTTGTTCCTCGCTTTTAGAGAGTGAAACTTATTAGGTCAGTGACTTTATGAAAATATTTTTTATTTTATAAACCTAAATGCGTTAAAGTAATTCTAAATAATTTTGAAAACATATTCTAACTTTTTATATTAAAAATTTTTGAAAGGGGGTTTTAGGGGGAGGACTTTTTATAAAAAGTCCTCCCCCTAAGCAAATTTTAAATATCATAAAAAAACTGTATAACTACTAGTAGTTATACAGTTTTATATTAGCAACTTATGGTTCTTATATTAATTTTTACTTTTTCGCCAAGATTTTTCTTCCCCTTTTAATAGGCGTTGAATATTTGCTTTATGTGTCCAAATAACAGTTATAAGCATGATAATGGAAAGTGGTATCCAATGGCTTGCACCATAAAAATAATAACAAAAAGGTAAAGTAATATAAAGAGTTAATGCTCCTGCTGAAACAAAACCTGTAAGAGCAATGATTATAACACAAAAAATAACAGAAGTTATTAATGGTAAGAAGGAAAGAGGAATAAGAACTCCAATACCTGTTGCAACGCCTTTTCCACCATGAAAACCAAGAAAAGGTGATTTTATATGTCCTATAAAGCTAGCAAAAGCACAAGCACTTGGTAGCCAAGCATATTCTGTTGCAGGGAAAATGATCATGCTAAAATATACAGGTAACGTACCTTTTAATATATCACAGATAAGAGTAGCTATTCCATAAGGTAAGCCACAAAGGCGTGCTACATTTGTTGTACCTGGATTTTTACTTCCTTCTTTTCTTGGATCTATGCCTTTACATACTTTAGCAATAACAACAGCAAAAGGTATAGCTCCACACAAAAAACTAAAAATAACCCAAAGAATTTCCATTGTATTTCCTATAACGCGATTTCATCTTGATTATTAGTTGTTGGTGATTGGTCAGTTGGGAATTGTTCCATTGTATTTGGGGTAGGAGTTTCTTGTGGTTCTTGTTTTTTATTTGGTTGTACGTTTATAATTGCATCTTTTTCTTTTGGTTCAAGAAGATTATCAATAAGTGGAATAACTTCTTTTTCTTTTTTAGCGTTTAAAAGTGAGGTTTGAGAAGAAATTTGCCAAAGTGTAAGGAGAATTTTTTGTGTTCCAATATATTGATGATAAGGTAAAACAATCGCTTCTTCTTTATAAGATATTTGTTTAAATTCTTGTTCTGGGATAGCAAGAATGATTGTTTCATTACTTAAAAGAAAATCTGTTAATGCATCAATATTAGGTAATTCTGAAATGGTTTTTCCTTGATAATTTTCTGGATCTAAGCCTTCATTATAATAATACGTAAAAATATTTGCAGGAATACCTAATGTTACAGGAGTGACATTTTGTGTTTTATGTTGATTTGCCATTTCATAGGCATAGGTTTTAGGACTAAGAACAGAACTAATTTGAGGAGTTACTAATAATGTTATAGGTTGAACGGCAATAATAATGCCAATAGTGTAAAGAAGAAGTGTTCCTCCAGCAGTATTTTTTTTGTTGATAATAAAAAGAAAAAGACCAAGAATACTTAAGATAATACCTATTGTTGCAAATCCGTAAGAAGTATGGGCATTGGCTTCAAATAAAACAAAAGGTATTTTTGTAACAAAATCTTGGGCAAAAGGAATAAATTTAAAAATATACGTTTGAAATTCACTTAAAATTAAGCTTATTCCTAAGAATAACGTAAAAATTGCTGTAAGAGTAAAAAAGAGTTTACCTCTTAATTCACTAAAATTTATAATAATTTTAGCTGATAAAATAGAAAATAAAGCAAGAATAGCTATAATACTGCTTAAACTTTGTCCAAAGAAAATAAATAAAAGAAGATGACAAAGGAAAAGGATAAATATCCATGCTGTTGCATTATCTTGTTTACGATTTTTTATTGAAGTTCCAATATTTTTAAGCCAGTTAATCCAATCTGCAAAAAGAAAACTAAAAGTAAATGGAAGAAAAGCAAGAGGTAAAATAAGAAGAAAATAGTATACATTTATAGTGCTAAAATTAGGTAATGCAAAAAATTCGAGAATTTGTTGATTGAGAATAAGACTGATATAATCAGCTTTTCCTTGCATATAAATATAGCCAAACCATGCAAAGAAAATTAACATAGCAAGAAGAAAACCTATAATGCCATCAGCACTATTTATACGTTTGAGTTTTCCTGTCCAAAAAAAGAAACATAAAGAAGCAAGAAAAGGAAGAATAAAAAAGAAAAGTGTTTGAGCCAGACAAGCTAATGCAAGAAAAAGAAAAGCAAATATAAGCCAAATTGGAGCATTTTCTTTTTTCCATGCACGATAAAAACAAAAATAACTAAAATTGAGAAGACTTACAAAAAGTAAATCCATTCTAATATAATAGCTTAAACTTGCAAAAGCAAGACAAGAAATAGTAATTAATCCAGCTCCAAAAGCAACATTATTGGAATATCCTAATCCACGAGTAAGAATCCATGTGCTAGTAGTAAATAACATAAAACAGAGAACTGTTGTTATTAAAAGAGCTTGAGGCATATTGATAGCAGGAATTAAATCAATAAATCTAACAAGATAATAATAGAGTGGACCAGTTTCTGCATAAGGTTGTCCATTGAGTGTAAGCATTAAGAAGTTATTGCTTGAAAGCATATTCATATATATATCAGCAAAGCGAACTTCTTCAGCGAACCAAAAATCTCTTGGGAAAAGAATTTGTTGTCCACATAAAAGTAAACTTAAAAGAAGAAGAATTGGTAAACCAAGTTTTGCAAAAAAGGAAAAGAGGTTATCTGCAATATTTCCATTTAAAAGAGTTGAATCTTTTGGACTAGAACCTAAATTTATTGTGTTTATAGTAGGTTCTTGAATAGAAGTATTAATAATAGGATTTTGTAATTCTGGAATTTCATCTTCTATTTCTGTCGGTGTTTCAACTTGTTGAATTTGTGGAACTTGTTGAATTTGTTCTGTAGATTCAATTTGTTCTGTTTGTTTAATTGGTTGTGTTTGTTCTGTTTGTATTGTCTGTATTGGTTGTTGTATTTCTTCTTTTTGTGTTTGTTCGATTTTTTCTATTTTATCTATTTGCTCTTCAAAAGATGGAGTATATACAGGTTCTGTTGTAGGAAGGTCTATTTCATTAATATTTTCTTGTTGTTTTGTATTTTGTTGTGTTTCATTTGGTGTTTCATTAAAAAGAGGAGAATTTACTGCTGTGTAAACATTATTATCTGTTTCATTAATAATTTGATTTAATATATCATTTTCAAATTCTTCTGCATTGCGAGATTGATTTTGTATATTATTGGGATCATAATTGGTATTAAATTGTAAATTATCATTTTTTGGATTTTGTGGTGTATTACTCATAAGGTATCCATGTTGTAAAAGTATTTTTGTGTTATGTAATGGAATTAGAAAAAAAAGTAAATATTTATCCTTAATTATTCATAAATTTTAAAATAAATTGCATAGGGATTCATTGTTATTGTTTTTGTTTTTGATTTATTAATAATTTTTGTTTGTAAAATAGTTTTTTGTTTTTTGTCGCTAAGGTTTATAGCAATAATTCCTTTTTTCTTTTTAGGGTTGATAAAAGCATAAGCAAATATTTTTTTATTAGAGCTTTTGAGAGAACTAATGATTTTTGCTTGTGATAAGGTATAATGTTCCCGAAGATTCCAAATTCTTTGTAGTCGAGATAAAAGACTAGTTTCTTTTTTAGCTTGTATTAATATAGAATCATTGAGAGAATTTTTTATTTGTAAGGAAAAAAGATTAATCGAAATAGGTTCATCTGTATTTTTTATACCAAGAACTTCTTCTGCTGTAAACATAGGAAACCCTGATAACAAACATTGAAAGGCATGAAATGCAAATTGAATATCGTGAGCTTTTTGTAATTTTAAATAAAGGGAACGATTATTTTCTTTAAACAAAGGATTTTCATTAATTTTATTTAGCATAGAAAGTTCTTTGTCTTGTATTTTAGCAAGGGATAGACTTAGGTCTACACTTGAAGGAAAATGAAAAATTTTTGAAGAAGAAAACATTTTTTGTGAACCATGCCAAAGGGCTTGTTCATCAATGTTTTGTTGTTTAAAATAGGTAAAAGCATTTTCCAAGCTTTCATTATTTTCTTCTAAAAAGGCTTTTTCAAGGGCAGGCATAAAGAGGCTGTCAGCAACAAAATCAGTTCCATTTTGCTGCATAGGGGCAAGAAAATCTTGTTCTAATAAATCACGGCAAAAGCTCCAAGCTCCGTATCCATGTATTGATTTATTGATGAATTTTGTAATAAAAAGTGCTGTATCATTTTTATTTGTTTGCTCTGTGTTGTTTGTAGAAATGCTTTCTTGTTCTAAAAGATCTTGAATAGAAAAAGAAACAAGCCCTTGCTGCATAATTCCAACTTCTTGAATAATGCTAGCAGAAAGCATACGTTGTGTATTCATGCTTGGATCATAAAAGTTAAGAACAGCAGTATAAGGATTATAGACATAGCGATAAATCCAACGTCTTACTTGACCATCGTATCCTGTAATTTCATTACTTATGGCAAAACCACTTGGGGCAAGAACTTTTGAAAAATCACGATAAAAATGTTCTGGAATAATTCCGTTTTGCATAAGAATAGTCAGTCTTTTTTGTGACGCAACATGAGGAGAGAAGGTTTTTGTTGTATCATTGGCAGGCAAAA
The DNA here is from genome assembly GCA_029258655.1 of Mailhella sp. Lineage (GTDB taxonomy): Bacteria > Desulfobacterota > Desulfovibrionia > Desulfovibrionales > Desulfovibrionaceae > Taurinivorans. Next base: position 1,556 of record JARHYD010000083.1, on the reverse strand, counting down.
AATCCCATAATTCGTGGGGAATTTCTTGCATCATAAAGAGTCCTGGATATTCTCGTACTCCATGAAGTGCAAGCAAAAAGTCAGAACCTAAGCCTAGACTTGTAGGTAAAATATTTCCAGTTAGAAAAATTCCTTTTTGGGTAATTTGTAAATATTGTTCTTTTGAGCCTAATTCTTTTGCTAGATCAAGGGAAATAGGGCTAATATTTTGTTTTTGTGTATCTATTTTAAAGTTGTATAAACTTTCAAAACTTGTACTTTTATTTGGGTATATGTAAAGAGCTTTAATTTGAAGTTCTTTTAATATATTAGTATTATTATATATTTGTTCTAGTATTGGATTTTTTTGTGTATTTATATTGTGGGGATTAATAGCAAGCCAGATAGGGCTAAGGGAAATAATAGTCTTTTTAGGGTGAGGCATGGAGGAAAATTTCCATGCAAAATTAGTCCCAGAAACTATGCGTATTTTTTCTGGAATTTTTCTGAAAATAGATTCTTTTTCAAGCCAGCCAATATAGCGAGAATCTGCTCTTGGCAGTTTGTTTTGATCATGCAGTGAATGTGCAGAACGAGAAGTACATGAAAAAAGGAAAAACGTAAGACCAATAAATAAAAGAGTATTAATTTGCAGAGTTTTTTTCATAGCTAAAAAATATGCTTTTTTGTGTTTTAAGTCTAGTTTTTTTGATTTCATTTTTCTTTATTTTAGTGAGAATTTGTTTGTAGATAGAACAAAATATGAAGATAGACAATTTTTTGAAATTTTTTTTCCTATTAAGAAGAAAAATTTTTTATCCTTTTTGTAAGGATAATTTTATTGTCAATAATAAAGAAAGAAGATAAAATATCTTAAACTGAAAAAGAATAATAAAGGAAAAAGTATGGCAAAATTTTCAACTATTCTTCTTGATTTAGATGGAACAATTACAGATCCTAAAAGTGGTATCACAAAATCAGTAGCTTATGCATTAGATTTTTTAAAAGTTCCGTATCCTTCTGTTGATTCATTAACAACTTTTATAGGTCCTCCTTTAAAAGATTCTTTTTTGGGTTATGGGCTTAATGAAAAGGACGCTCAAATAGCCATTGAAAAATATAGAGAATATTATGTTAAAGAAAATGGAATATTTGATTTGACAATTTATGATGGTTTTGGGGAAATGTTGGAAAATTTGAAAAAAGCGAATAAAACAATATGCCTTGCAACGTGCAAAGTACGTTCGTATGCTCGAGATATTTTGGAACATTTTTCTTTGATACAATATTTTGATTTTATTTCTGGTAGTGAACTTGATGGTACAAGAAGCACAAAATCAGAAGTAATTGCTTATGCATTATCAGAAACAAATACTAAACCTAATGAAACTGTTATTATGGTAGGCGATCGAAAACATGATATTATAGGTGCAAGAGATAATAACTTACAAGTAGCCTCTGTTTTATATGGTTATGGTACAAAGGAAGAATTTGCGGAATATAAGACAGATTTTGTTATTAATACAGTAAAAGATTTAGAAAAATTCCTTTTAAGCTAAAAAATGAATAATATTAGG
>JARHYD010000032.1 GCA_029258655.1 Mailhella sp. | reverse complement strand
AAGAGATTATGACCAGCATACTTACAAGGAAAGACACCTTATTGAATGTTTTTTTGCAAAACTCAAAACATATAAGCGAATTGCACTGCGTTCAGAAAAACTTTCCATAACGTTCAAAGCCTCAGTTATGATTGCTTCATGTCTAATCTGGTTACAATAATTTATTTAGAGACAGCTCCTAACGTATTAAAGTAATTCTAAATAATTTGAAAACACATTTTAATAATGAAAATAAAAGAATTACAGTATCGTGACATCATAAATACTTTTTTTACTTATGATCTAAAATAGGCAAATTTATTGAAATGTATTTCAATAAATTTGCCTGATTGAGGGGGATTGGGGGAAATCATTTCCCCCAAAAAAAATATAACTATTTATAAAAAAAGGGCTATAATTGCCCTTATTATTTTATTTGTTATTTAGTTTCTTATTTTTTTACTATACACCACACCATGACTTTTTAATTCTTTTAGAACTTCTTCTATTAGTTGTGGTTGTTTTGCTTGAATTTCTGGGCTTAATTCTAGATCCATAGTATGAAAATCAGCAGGTTCTATACCAATAACAACACAATCAGGTCTTTTCCCTGCTAAATCACAGAAAATAAGTGTATCCACAAGATCTGTTTGATGCATAGAATCAGAAAAACTCATACTTTTTCTTAAATCCTCGCCCACCAAACGATATAAAGTACCTGGCTCATAACCACCCTTTACGGCGTCAATAATAATAGCAAGATCACAATTCATAAGGCTTTCCATAAGTCCTATACCAAGTGTTCCGCCATCAGTAAGTGTTACATTATCAGGAAAGCGATAATGTTCTTTTAATTCTAAAACAGTTTTTACACCTATTGCTTCATCTCTAAAAAGGACATTGCCAACACCAAGTACTAAAATTTTCATAATTATTCCGCTGTTGCTTCTTTCTTTTCAGGTACATACCCATTAGCGTATTGTTGGATAAGCTCATAAGCTCTTTGTGCTAATTGCGTTACACCGGGTTTAGAGATTTGCTCATCAGCTCCAACAGATTCGCCTTTATGGCGGAGCTTATCTGTAATAAGTGAAGAAAAGAGAATAACAGGAAGCTTTTTCATCATTGGATCTTCTTTTACTGTTTTACAAAGAGTGTGTCCGTCCATTCTTGGCATTTCAATATCAGAAATAAGCACTTGTACAAAATCGGTTACATCTTTTTCTTCTGCTAATGCTTTACGTTTAATTCTGCAAAGTTCGTCCCAAGCTTCTTGTCCATTTGTAAAATCATGGACATCAAAGTTTGCCTTGCTTAAAAGTGTTTTAAGCATATTTCTAATAAGGGAAGAGTCATCACAAACAATAGCACGATAATTATTATTTTGACTCCAATCAATAGCAGTATCAAGTTTTAAACCAAGACTTGGATTAAGTTCTGTTACAATTTTTTCAAGGTCAAGAATAAAAATAATTCTATCTTCAAGACGTACCACACCAGTAATACAACCTTTAGAGAAAAAAGACATATAAGAGTTGGGAGCGTCAACATCTTCCCAACTAATACGGTGAATTCTATTAACACCAGAAACTTTAAAAGCAGTTGTAACATTATTAAATTCAGTTACAACAACTTTAGGTGGGGCATAATCAATAAGTTGTTCTTTATCAAGCCATATATTTAAATCCACTAAAGGAATAATTTGTGAGCGAAGGTTAAATGCCCCCAAAACAGAAGGACTTTGTAATTCTGGTAAAGGGGTAATATGGGGTAATTGAATAATTTCTAAAACTTTAGCAACGTTTACACCATAATATCCACGATAAATAGGTTCTTTACCTTCTTCTTGAATAAGTTTTAACGCACTGGAAGTACCAGTATCAAATTCTACAACAGGCTCATCAATATAAAATTCAACAATCTCAAGTTCGTTTGTACCAGCTTCTAAAAGAATATTGGTTTGAGACATATTTTCCTCCTAAAAAATGTACAGCAATTTACCAAGAGGCTAACACTTTTTCAGCCTCATCAACAAGACTTTTTGGTGTTGAGGCTCCTGCCGTGAGTCCCACTTTATCATAATTTTTAAAAAAATCTTTTTCTAATTCATCGGCATTTTCCACTAAAACTGTAGGGATATTTTGTGAAAAAACCAATTCTGCCAATCTTTTCGTATTACCACTTTCCCTACCCCCAACTACTACCATAGCCTGCACTTGTTTTGCAATACTTAAAGCTTCCTCTTGTCGAAGTTTTGTTGCATCACAAATTGTTTCCAAAATAATTGGGGAATTTTTCAATACATTGCATAATTCTGCTTTTAATGTATCAAATAAAGGTCTATCTTGTGTTGTTTGAGCAGCAAGTACCATAGTATCCTCTTGATTTTTTAATGCATACTCAATCAATTTTTGTGGCTCTGGTGATATTACATATTTTCCTTGAGCATAGGAAACTAACCCATCAACTTCTGGATGATTAGCATCACCAAATAAAAGAAGTGTTTTTGCTGTATTACCATTATTATATGTAGCATTATAAATAGCATTTTGTGCTTCTTTTACGCGAGGACAAGTTGCGTCCATAAGGCTAATATGTTTTAATCCACGTAAAAATTTTTCTGTGGAATTTGGTATTCCATGAGCCCTAATTAAAAGATTAAGTCGCATTTCTTTTTCAATGGTTTCATGAAACGCATAAAAAGGTTCTAATGCTTCTTTCACAGCTTGCACAGAACCAAAACATCGAACGCCTTTCTGTGCATATTCATTTAGAACAAAAGGATTATGGATAATAGGGCCAAAAGTTCCTACATGACCACCATTTTCAACTAATGTATCAAGTTTTTTAAGAGCTAAAGCCACTCCCATACAAAAACCTGCTTTTCCTGAACGAATTACTTCCATAACATCTTCTACTTACGCAATTTTTTTAAAAAAGGTGAAAATATTAATTGTATATTTTGTGGCATAAAAAATTTTGCCAATATAAGATAACTTATAAGATACACAATACCACTTATTCCTATTTGTAAAAATTGGACTACAAGCATACTAAAACTTTCTTGTACTATTTTTGTAAGCCAAAAACTTCCAATAATACATAAAAGAAAAGGTAATATATTGAGTAACATATTTTTTCCAAAAAGACAAAGCAATCCTTTATATGCATTAATAAATTTTTTTCTACCAACAAAAAACATAGAAAAAGCATAAAATCCAATACTTGCTGTTGTAATAATAGCAATACTAATTCCACCAAAACGTGAAGAACAATAAAAATAACACGGTACAGTTAAAAGCGTAATGAGAGTTCCCACAATGGCAGGAGTTTTTGTGTTTTCCATTGCATAAAAAGCTCTGCCTAAAATTTGTTGTAAAGCCCAAAAAGGAACAGCAATTAACATAATTTGTAAATAAGGACTTGCTGATATAGTATCTTGTTGGTTAAATTGTCCACCTTCAAAAATTAACCCTAAAACAGGACTTGCAACACTAATAAGATAAAGTGTGATTGGAAGTACAATTACTAATGTATTTTTTATGGCATTATTTAATGTTGTATTAAATGCTTCAAAATCATTTTTTGCAAAAAGTTGTGCTAAAAAAGGAAAAGACGCTACTCCCGCAGCTTGTGCAACAACCCCAACAGGAACCATCATAATCCGTCTTGCATAGCTCAATAGACTTACTTCACCCGTACCAGCTAAACTTCCAAAAATTCGAATAAATTGTTCATCTAAAACCACAATAGATTGCCCAATGATAAGAGGAAAAGCAAGCCATAAAAGCTGTTTTAGTTTAGCGTGTTTCCATGTAAAATAAAACCTTATTCCATCGCTTTTTGCTGCAAGATAGGGTAAATACAAAGCTCCGATAAAAGCACCTAAAAAAACCCCCCAACAAAAACCTTCCATACCTTTTGCTAGACCTAAATAAGGAAAAAGTATCCCACAAAGCAAAATCATACCATTATAAATAAGAGGCATAAGAGCTGGAACAGTAAATTTTTTACGAATATATAAAAGAGCAGCAAAGCACGCTCCGGGAATAAAACAAACTTGTGCTGGCAAAATAATACGTAAAAACGTTATCAAGCGTTGAATTTGTTCTTCAGTAAAGCCAGGTGCTAAAATAGGAGCAAAAAAGGGAGCAAAAATCCATAAAATAATTGTTAAACCTAAGACAAGACTACTTGCCCATAAAAGCACACTACTAAAAAATTTCCATGCATCTTCTGTATCCTTTTCCATAAGTTTAGATAGAATAGGAATAAGCGTAATAGAAACATACGCACCTGCCAAAAGATGATTTAAAAAATCTGGTATAACAAAAGCAGAAAAATATAAATCAGTTTCGCCACTAGCTCCAAATTGCCAAGAGATAACCTTATCTCGCAATAATCCCATAAAACGAGAAAGCAAAACACTAAAGCCCATAATAAGAGCTGCTATTCCCATTTGCTGTTTGGCGTTAATTTTTGCAAAAAAGGACATTATTTTAACATATCTCCCATAGCCTGCACAAGAGCTTTTAATGCCTTTGCTCGGTGAGATCGTCCCATTTTAACCTCTTTAGGCATTTCTGCTCCAGTAAGGTTTAATTCTTCATCAAAAAATAACGGATCATACCCAAAACCATTTATTCCATGTGCTTCTGTTAAAAGCCGTCCTTCCCATGTTTTATGAGCAACAATTTCCCGTCCATTAGGAAAAACCGCTGCCATAGCACAATGAAACGCACATTGCCTTTTTTCTGTTGGTACATCTTTCATTTTATCTAATAACTTACGATTATTTCTTTGATCTTTTGTTTCATTTTCCAATAAATCGTAATCATTTCCATAACGAGCCGAAAAAATACCAGGAGCGTCTTTTAACGCTTTTACCACTATTCCAGAATCATCAGCAATAGCAATACATTTTAAATCATTGGCAACATAACGTGCTTTAATTAAAGCATTTTCTTCAAAACTTGTACCATTTTCTTCAATTTCTGGGTAATTATCTGGCAAAGTTTCCACAACAAAACCTAATGCTTTCAATGGTTCTTCTAGCTCTGCAAGTTTACCCTTATTTTTTGTAGCTATTATTATTTTTTCCATGTGTTTAATATTCTATTTTGATTTTTATTTTGACAATTCATTTTTCCACCAATCAAAGGATCAATAGCTCTCATTGCTTTTTGTTCCCCTAAAAAAATAACGTGATCATTAGCTTGAAAAACAGTCTGACCGTGTGGAATATATACAACTTCCTCTCGCATATAGGCTAAAATAATCACTTTTTCTGGTAATGATAATTGCATAAGAGGTTGATTAACAATAGAAGAATCCTCACAGAGGCAAACTTCCAAAACTTCTGCTGTATCAGAAGCCACTGATGCTGACGCTACAACATTGCCTTGCCGTATAAAACTTAAAAAACCATTAACAGCAGCAATTCTTGTACTTACACTATGATCTATACCAATATGTTTAACAATAGGTAAATATTCTGACTTATTAACCCTTGCAACAGAATCCCTTGCTCCTAAATTTTTTGCTAAAAGGCAAGCTAAAATATTAGTTTCTTCATCTGCTGTTACGGCACAAATAACGTCCATTTTTCCAACATTTTCTTCATTTAATAATGATGTTTCTGTTGCATCACCATGCAAAACAAGTGTGCTTTCTAAAAGATCTGCAAGTTCTTCACAGCGTGCTTCATCTTTTTCAATAAGTTTAACATCTAATCCTTTTTTTTCAAAAAGCTTTGCTAAAAGAAATCCTATTTTTCCACCCCCAACAATACAAACAGAATGGAAAAAAGCTCTATTTTTATTGAGAGAACGTAATAAATCCTTTTGTGCTGTATCTACATAGGCAAAATACACAAGATCATTTTTTTCTATTGTTACTCTACCATTTGGAATAATAAGATTTTTATCACGAATAATAGCAGCAACAAGAATATTTTCATTTTTTACAAAATTTTTAAATTCTGCTAATTTTTTTCCAACTAATTCCGTATTATCAACATTATAAGCAACCATACGTAAATGACTGCCTGCAAATTCTGCATAATCTTGTGATCCAGGTAAGGATAATAATCGGTTAATACTACGTACAACCTCGCTTTCTGGGTGTACCATAAGTTGAATATTAAGAGTTGTTCCCCCTAATACATTAGGATAATCACTATATTCTTGGTTACTTATACGAGCTAATTTAACTGCATCTGGAGCTAATGCATTGGCAAATAAACAAGCCACAAGATTAACTTCATCATTATTTGTTACAGCAAGAAAAAATTGCGAATTTTTTACACCAGCCAACTCAAGAATAGCAGGAGAGGATCCAGAACCTAAAATAGTTTGTACATCAACAAATTGTGTAATTCTATCTAAACGAGCTTTATCTTTGTCAATAACAACAACATTTTTACCCTCTTGCGATAAACGCCGTGCTAAATGCAAGCCAACTTCCCCTGCACCTAAAATAACAACATTTTCTGTTTGTTGCGAAAATATATCTTGTATTTTTTTGAAAAACATATTTCTTCCTATACGTATTACAAATCAGCTAAAATGGTTTGCATAATTTTTTTTGTATCACCAATATAGGTTTTAAGCCAAGCTTTAAAATTCACTTGAATTTTTGCTTTTTCTTTTACTTTTTCTTTTACTTTTTTTTCTGGCAAAGCAAGAAAACTTTGTTCTAACTCTTGTATATTCTTATGTAAAATCAATAAATGTAAATCAACTAAATTTTTTTGTGTTTTTGTTTCAAATGTCCATAAAAAATTATCTAAATATATTCCAGTATGTGGAATTATCCCATATACCAATGCTTCTAAAAAATTTTGTCCACCAAGAGGTGCTAATGTTCCACCAATAAAAGCATAATCAGCTAATGCAAAAAGTTTTTTTAATTCACCAAATTGATCCCAAAGAATAATATCTCCTGCTTGGAAACAATGATTTTGATTAAAATTACTTCTTGCCAAAAGCATCACAGAAGTTTTTTGAAATTTTTCTTGCCATACCCGAAAACGTGCAACATGACGTGGTGCTAAAATAATAATACTTTGCTTTTTCTGCTCATGGAGTTTAAGAAAAAAAGGAAAAAGCATTTCTTCCTCTTCCTGACGTATGGAAGCAAAAAGAAAAACTGCTGTATCGTTTGGAAAACATGGAAAAGATGAATGTTCTTGATTATTTTCTGTATCTTGTTGCATTGCAAGGCATAATTCTTTATATGTAGTATCAAATTTCATATTATGCATACATTGGCATTGCGTAAAAGGAAAAAGTTTTGCATATAATTCTTTGTCTTTCTCACGGGTTGCATAAATAGCATGAGGAGCAATTTCTGTTAATATAGTTTGAATTTTTTTATACGATTTATACGTTTTCTCCGTAATTCTTGCATTAACAATATATAATTTTGTCTGAAATTGCTTACACATTTTCATAAAATTAGGCCAAAGCTCTGTTTCCAATAAAATACAAATTTTCGGCTTTGCTCGCAAAAAAGCATTATACATAATTTTTTGACTATCAAGAGGAAAAAAACAAATATAAATATATGGTGCAGGTTTTTGATATTTTTTAGCCCACATTTCAAGGAAGTCTTTCTTTCCTTTGTACAATAAATCAATACCTTGTGAAGTCATACTTGTACATAAAATATGCTTTGCACTTTGCTTTTCTTCTAAATAAGATAAAAGCTCAAGACTTAAATATGTCTCACCTCCAGAAGAAGCCTGTATCCAAATATCAATAGGCTGTTCTTGTGGTAAAGTTTGCCAATTACCTTGCACGCACCTTTCTGAAAAACCTTGTTTCATACGATGGTGTTTTTTCAACAATGGTGTAACTAAAAACCATAAAAGATTATAACAAAGAAAAAAAAGTTTACTAAGCATTAGTCTTTCTTATTCTTTTCACGAATTTTAAATGTAATACCTGCTGCTATTCCAGCAATAGTTCCAAGAATAATGCTACGTGGCATATTTTCTGTAATGCCAAAAAGAAAAGCAAAAACACCAAAAGAAGAACCTATTAAAAAACCTTTTAAAATTGGTGACATATATAATCCTTATTAGTTAAATAAATCTAAATTATTCTTATTAGTTTTTAATCTTCCACTAAAAAATATATAGGGTATGTTTTTAAATTAATCGTATTTTTTTCTTTGGAGGTTACACTGTCTTTATCCGTAACTTCCTTTGTCGTAACGGCTAAAGCGAAATGATTTCCCCCAAGCTCCCTCAATCAAGCAAATTTATTGTAATATATTTCAATAAATTTGCCTATTTTAGGGTATGAGTAGAAAAATTTTTTTTCAAAAATAAAAAAGTCCTTTGTTTTTACAGCGTAACTATAAGTATTTTCTAATACTATTGCATTGTAACTATTTTATTTTTATTATCAGAGAACAAAGTTTAATAATTATAACTATTTTAAATATACCTTTATTAAAATACAATAAATATTTTTTATAAAAATAAC
>JARHYD010000021.1 GCA_029258655.1 Mailhella sp. | reverse complement strand
CAAAACTCAAAACATATAAGCGAATTGCACTGCGTTCAGAAAAACTTTCCATAACGTTCAAAGCCTCAGTTATGATTGCTTCATGTCTAATCTGGTTACAATAATTTATTTAGAGACAGCCCCTAGGAAAATCATATAGAAATAATATTAAAAATTTTTGAAACGTTGTTAAACGTAGATTGATAAAATTTAATGGTTTAACAAATAATAGAGTTATATTGCAGTAAAAAGAATGTGAATGTAAATTTAATTTTAGAAATGAGAATGTTACAAAATTTATAGAAAAATTTTATGTTAAAAATAAAAAGTAATGAGCTAGACTTTTTCTATATAATTCACACTTGAGGTGATAATTTAGCTTATCAAATAAAAAAATAAATCTCTTATAAATAAGATTAGGGGATAAATTTTTATATTTTCCCCTAACCGTATTATTATATGTTAATGAGTTTAGAAATTTTTTCCTCTAAATGGAGAAATAGCTCGAAGATTTTCAATAATTTTAGGTGTTACTTCAAGAACTTTTTTTACTTCTTCTTCTGTTGTATAGCGGGATAAGCTAAAACGGATAGAACCATGAGCATAGTTAAAAGGCACACCCATTGCTCTTAATACATGAGAAGGTTCTAAACTACCAGAAGTACAAGCAGACCCAGAACTTGCACAAATACCAAATTGATCAAGCATAAGCAAAATAGCTTCACCTTCAACAGCTTCAAAAGCAATACTTGTTGTGTTTGGTAATCTGTTATCTTTATCGCCATTAACAATAGAATGAGATACTTTTGAAACGATACCTTCTTCAAGCATATCACGAAGTCTAGCAACTTCTGTTCTTTCTTTTTCAATATTGCTTCCAGCTAATTCACAAGCTTTTCCTAGTCCAATAATATATGGAGCATTTTCTGTACCAGCACGACGACCTCTTTCTTGGTGTCCACCACGAAGATAAGGACGGAAACGAGTACCACGACGGATATATAACACACCAATACCTTTTGGTGCGTGTAGTTTATGCCCAGAAAGAGCTAAAAAATCAATAGGAAGTTTTTTTAAATCTATAATTTCTTTACCAACAGCTTGTACAGCGTCAACATGGAAAAGAACCCCTTTTGATTTTACTATTTCAGCAATTTTAGCAATAGGGAAAATAGTGCCTGTTTCATTATTTGCATACATAATAGAAACAAGAGCAGTATCAGGACGAATAGCAGCTTCTAATTCTGCTAAATCTAATTGTCCTTTTTTATCAACAGAAAGATAGGTAACTTCATAACCTTTTTTTTCTAAATAATCACCCATTGCAAGCATAGCAGAATGTTCAACACGGGTAGTAATAAAATGTTTTTTTTCTGGTTGTGTTTCAATAGCAGAAAGTACTGCTGTATTATCACTTTCTGTGCCACAAGAAGTAAATAAAATTTCATCAGGTAATGCACCCAAAAGATGAGCAACTTGTTCACGAGCTTGTTTTATATATTTTCCTACTTGTCCACCAAAAGTATGCATACTAGATGCGTTGCCATACATATCTTTGAAAAAAGGCAACATTGCATCTAAAACTTCAGGAGCTACCATTGTGGTAGCATTATTATCCATATAAATAATATTTGACATAATTATATTATCCTTCAACTACAACAAGATTTTCGTCAATATGTTCTTTTAATGTTGCTTCTACAAGGTTTTTTAAAGTGATTTGACTTTGACGACAAGAAGCACACGCTCCACGTAAGGAAACAATAACATTATTACCATCTACATCAATAAGTTCAACATCTCCGCCATCTTGTGTAAGTCTTGGACGAATATCTTCATTAAGAACTTGAATAATTTTTTGCATTTTTTGGATATTGCTCATAGGCTTTTTCAATACAGGTTTAATTTCATTTAAAACAAGTCCTGCATTTTTTTCGCTTTCAAGAATTTGTCCAATAGTATCAAGACAAGTTCCACAAGCACCACCTGCTTTTGTAAAGTTTGTTACTTCTTCAATAGTTTGTAATCCATTTTCACGAATAGCTTTAATAATTTGATTATCTGTAATACCAAAACATTTACAAATTAATTTACCTTCTTCATCATGTTCAAGTGGAGGAAGTCCTTTATAATTACGAATAGCAGCAACAAGAGCTTCTTCTCCCATTACAGAACAGTGCATTTTTTCTTTTGGTAAGCCACCAAGATATTCTGCAATATCTTTATTGGTTACTTTACTTGCTTCATCAACAGTTTTACCAATAATAATTTCTGTTAAAGCAGAACTAGAGGCAATAGCACTGGCACAACCAAAAGTTTGGAAACTTGCTTTTTCAATAATACCTTTATCATTAATTTTAAGAAAAAGTTTTAAGGCATCACCACAAGCAAGACTACCTACTTCGCCAATAGCATTAGCATCTGGCATATCACCTGCATTTTTTGGATTTAAAAAATATTCACGAACTTTATCTGTATATTCCCACATAATAATTACTCCTAATTAAGTTAATTTATATATAAATCTAAATTATGCATTGTAAAGCATAAATGAGATAAAAATTTTTTTCACGAATTGCTACATTGTCGTTTCTGTTCCACGTTGTTCAACTTCTTCAATATTATAAGAACGATACTCTAAATTGCCAAAAGCTGTATATTGAGGAATAAAACTTAATTCTACCGTACCTGTTGGCCCGTTACGATGTTTACCTATGATAATTTCAGCCTTACCATTACGTTCTACATTTCCTTTTTTAGACGCATAATAATCCTCTCTATGAATAAACATAATAAGGTCTGCGTCTTGCTCTATTGCTCCTGATTCACGTAAATCAGAAAGCATTGGTCTTTTATCTGCTCTTTCTTCTGTTTTACGGTTTAATTGTGATAAAGCTAAAACTGGAATATTTAATTCTTTTGCAAGAGCTTTTAAATTACGTGAAATATCAGAAATTTCAAGTTCACGTGAATCATTTCTTGCAGAGTGCATTAATTGTAAATAATCAATAACAACAAAATCAAGCCCATGTTGAGCATGAATACGCCGACATCTTGCACGAAGTTCTAAAGGTGTTAACATTGAAGAATCATCAATAAAAATTTTACTAGAAGTTAATGCAGAAGCTGCATCACTTAATTTTTCCCAATCATCTTGTTCCATTGTTCCTTTACGAACTTTCCCTAATTCAACGTGTCCCCAAGAACAAAGTAAACGTTCCATTAATGATTCTTTACTCATTTCTAAAGAAAAAATAGCTACTGTAGCATTATTTTTTATGGCAGCACGAGCTGCTAAATTAAGTGCAAAGGCAGTTTTTCCCATAGAGGGACGAGCTGCTAAAATAATAAGATCAGAAGCTTGAAAACCGCCAGTCATACGATCAAGTTCTGTATAATCTGTTGCAAGTCCAGTGGTTCTTCCTTTATTTTTATATCGTTCTGTTATAGTATCAAAAACAGAATCTAAAATTTCAGAACTTGATAAATATGTTTTTGTATCATTTTTTTCTGATATACCAAATATTGTTTTTTCAGCTTCATCTAATAAAAGAGAAACATCATTTGTTCCATCAAAACAAGAACTAATAATATTTGCAGAAGATTGAATTAATGATCGAAGTAAAGATTTTTCTTTAACTATTTTTGCGTAATATGGTGCATTAGCCCCACTTACAACAGATTCTGCAAGCATTGCAAGACGTTCCGCTCCGCCTACATCTTCTAATAATTTTTTATTTTGTAACCAGTCTAAAACTGTTACAATATCCGGTGTAATATTTTTTATGTAAAGATCTGTAACTGCTTGAAATAAAAATTTATTGGCTGGAAGATAAAAATCATCAGCACTTACAACATCTAATATATCATTTAATAATTCTGGACGCAAAAAAATACCGCTAAGTACAGCTGCTTCAGCATCAGCATTATGCGGTGGAACTTTTTTAAAAAGATCTTCTTGTATTTGAGTTAAATTTGCACCAGTTGTATTTTTTTTCTTATATTGACGCTTTTTAGGCTCATTTACTGGATTATTCATAAATTCGCTAAAATCAGACATATTTTTTTCCTTATAAATAAATTTTATTTATAAGCTATTTTTTATTTATTTTCAATCATAAAAATAGGTAATAATACTACATTGTTGTAGAAGGAAATTTATTTAACATCATTTAGGGTGTTTTTTAAAATAATCTTTTATTTTCATTATTAGAGAAAGAAATTTAATAATTATAACTAATGTGAAAATACACCCTAATATTTTTTTATTTTATATTTACTTAATCTGTTGAATTTCATTATAATTACCCATAATCTTTAAAAAATAATGGGTAAGGATCAAATATAATTATCGAACAAGCCAATTTTTAGAAGTGTGTATAATATCTTTTTCATCAATAATAAAACAAGATAGATTTATTTGTTCCACATAAGAAAGGGCTGTTTCTATGGGCATACATGAAATTGCCGTTGCATACGCATCTGCTTCCATAGCCGTATTAGCTAAAACCGAAACACTTTTAACAAGTGGACTAATATTTTCTTCCATATTTATAAGAGATAATGGCATTTTTTCATCTGCTTTTTGTTGTAAACGAGGCAAAATAATATGATGAGTATTACCACTAAAATATTTTTCATAATTTCCAGATGTTGCTAATGCTCCTCTCATAAGAGTAAATACGCTAGGATAATTACCTTTTTTATATGGATCTTCAATAGCTACTTTCCATGATTTTTCATACCCTTTTTCTAAACTTTTCATTCCACAAATACGAATATCACCACCTGCATTTATTAAATAATTAACAATACCATATTCTTCAAAAAGCTCTCCTATCTTATCAACAATAAATCCTTTTGCAATGGCATCTAATGTTATTTTCATATCGCTATGAGCCAAACAAACTTTTTTTTCCGAAATTTGAATAGCATGAGAATCTATTAATTGAAAACAATAAGATAATTCCTTTTGAGAAATATTCTTATGTGTTTCTAAGTATTCTAATACAGGTAAAACCGACGAATTAAAAGCTCCAGAAGTTTTTTCTTCCACCCTATTAGCTTGTTCCAACACAAAAGAAAACTCTTTTGGAAAATCTGTAATACTCCCCTGTTCATTTAATACAGAAAGCAAACTTGTAGTATCATGTCTTGAAAAAAGTAATTCTAATTTATCAATCAACAAAAAAGCTTTTTCCATAACAAATAAAGCTAAATCCTCACTTGCAACCAAGCATTGTAAATTTACAAACGTTCCCATTTTCTTTTCTGTTTTAGAAACTAGTATATTAGGAAAAATATTTTTTTTAGGAGCTTGCTTTGTAAAGAATGAAAAAAGTTTTTTCATTATAATAACCCGATATATTAATGAAAATAGAGGGAAAACTTCTTTTTCCCTCTAAAATTCCAGTTTTAAATTTTATAGCAACAATAAAAACCTATTGAAAATATAATAAAAATATTTCTTCTAAAAAATACTCTTATACACAACTATAAAACTTTTATTACTCTTTTTTCTCATTAGTTGTTTCTGTTTTTTCAATAACTTGTTTTGCTTCTACTTTTTTCTCTACTTTTTCAGTTGTCGTATTTTCAGATTTATTTTCTGTTTTATTTTCAGGTGTTATTTCTTTTAATTCACCCATTTTATTATTAAGACAATCTTTTTCTCGTAAATTACGTAAAATTTTACGAGGACAAGCAGAAACACAAGCCATATCACAATCAGGACCATACGCTAAGCACATTTTTTGATCAATAACAATACGATTATCAACAAAACTAATAGCATTAGCAGGACACGTTTTTATACACTTTCCACATTGTATACAACCAACCTGACACACGTCCATCACAGCACGAAGCTTATCTTTTGTTGAACAACGAACAGCAACTCTAGCTCGTCTAGGAATAAGTTCTAAAATATTACGAGGACAAGCTTGCGTACATTTACCACAACCAGTGCAAAGATTCTCACGCACACAAACCACATCATCTTTTATATATAATGCATCAAAAGGGCAAGTAACAACACAGTCACCAAAACCTAAACAGGAATGGGAACATACATCAGAACCTTGTGCAAGAGTTGCAGCTGCTGCACAAGAAGGCATACCTTGATAACTATATCTTTTTTGTACTTTTCCAGAAACTTTATCGCAACGACGAAAAGAAATTAATGGATCAGATTCTGTTACAGCTTTCCCAGTTAATTGCCCAACAGAAGCAGCCACATCTTTACCCCCTGCAACGCAAAGATTTGCTGCAACAGTAGGTACATTTACAACAGCAATAGCATATCCTTCGCAACCAGCATAACCACAGCCACCACAATTTGCACCAGGCAATGCCTCAAGCACAGCCTCTACTTTTGGATCTTCTTCTACATAAAAAATCTTAGAAGCAAGCCCTAAAAGAATAGCCACAGCAAGACCAAGACCAGCCAAAATTAAAATAGATGTAATAACCATAATAATTATCCTTAACCTTGCCTGCTAAATCATGCCTTTAAAAGCCATAAAAGCCAATGCCATTATGCCAGCCATAACAAGTGAAATAGGTGTACCTGCCATAGCTTTTGGCACACGTAACGTTTCTAAACGTTCACGAATACCTGCCATAAGAAGTAAAGCAAGTAAAAAACCTACCCCAGAAGCACAAGAATATAATGCACTTGTTAGAAGATCATATTTTTCTCTTTGTACAACTAATGTTGCACCCATAACAGCACAGTTTGTTGTAATGAGTGGTAAAAAAATACCAAGAGCAGAATAAAGAGGAGGTATAGCTTTTTTTAAAAACATTTCAACAAATTGTACTAAAGAAGCAATAATCAGAATAAAAACTAATGTTTGTAGATACGTTACATTCAAAGGAACTAAAATATATTTTTGTGCAAGCCAAGTAAAAACCGTAGCCATAATAATAACGAAAATTACAGCTCCGCCCATACCAAGGGCAACACCTTTTTCTTTAGAACAACCAACATAAGGGCAGTTACCTAAATTTTGGCTTAAAACAATATTATTAACAAAAATAGCTGAAATAAAAAGTTCAAATATACTCATACTAACTCCCTACTATGCTGACGCATTGCCCCTTGAGCAAGCTGTGCAACCTCCACATACAGAACAAGCAGAACCCACATTTTTTTTATCAAGTCCTCTTCTACGATTTTGAACTTTAGATAAATAATTCATAAATCCTAAAATAACACCAAGACAAATAAATGCACCAGGAGCTTCAACCATAATATGAAAAGGTTCAAAACTTTCACCAAAAAGTGAATAACCAAAAATTGAACCTGCACCTAAAATTTCACGTATAGCACCTAAGAAAGTAAGTGATAAGGTAAAACCAATCCCCATTCCTAAACCATCGGCAATAGCTAAATATACAGGGTTTTTTGCTGCAAAAGCTTCTGCACGACCTAAAATAATACAGTTAACAACAATAAGTGGTACAAAAATACCAAGCTGTTGATATAAAGGATATGCGTATGCCTGCATTAAAAGCTCAACCGCCACAACAAGCGTTGCTGCAATAATAATAAAACACGCAATTCTAACTTTTTTAGGGATAATATCCCGCACAAGAGATACAATCATGTTTGAAAGTACAAGCACAAATAATACTGCTAAGCCCATGCCAAGTCCATTATTTGCATTCTTGGTAATAGCAAGAACAGGACAAAGACCTAACAATAACCTAAAAGGTGGTAACTCATTCCACAGACCTTTGGTGAATTCCTTGAAAAAACTCATTTTTAGCTCCACTATTCCAAGTTTTAATAATTTCATCTTTTAATGCTTTATAATCATTACCAGCATTATTTATTGCCAATATAGTACCAGTAGAAGAAACAGTTGCTCCAGAAATAGCATCTATTTCTCCACCTTGATTTTTCAATGCAACTTGATAAGGCTTTCCTTTAAATTGTTTAATAAAGCCTTCTTCTGTTACACGGCTACCAAGACCTGGGGTTTCCTTATGGGTTGTAATATCAATAGTTACTAATGTATCATTTTGTACATTATAACCTACCATTACCCCTATATCACCACCATAGCCTTGTCCAAAACCTTCAATCGCAACACCAAAAAGTTTACCATCTTTTATAGCAGGAAATACATTAATTTTCTTTCCATCACCAACAATAAAACTTTTTCTATCTTTTATAGGATCATTTTCTGCATCTCTAAAAACATTTAAAATTGCAGGACCTTGTACATAGGTAAGCAACTGATTTTCAATAGGTACAACTGTACTCATCTTAAGATAAGATAAAACAAAACCTGCAACTGCACAAAGCACAGAAAGAACACTTACCATTTTAAGAATACTTTTCATCGCTTTACTCCAAAAGGTTTTGGTTGAATCATATCACAATAAGGACTTAACAAATTAATAAGCATCACAGCAAAAGGAGCTCCATCTGTATAAATACCAAAAGTTCTAATAACAATTACCAGCATACCGCCACATAAACCATATAAAATCATACCAAGTGTTCTATCAGGAGCACCAGAGAATTCTGTGGCTAAAAAGAATGCACAAAACAATGTTGAACCAGTTAAAATATGGTATACAGGGTTGGCATACTGTTCTGGATTTATCATATTTAAAATTCCACCTAAAAAAAGCACACCAAAAATAAAAGATACAACAATTTCTAAGCGAATAACACCACGAGCTAAAAGGTACACTCCACCAAGAAGAATAGCTAAATTTTGAGCTGCTCCCAATGCTCCAATTTGCTTTCCTAAAAGTAAATCACTAAAACGAATACTTTCTTCTACATTAGCAGGTCCAAAATATTTTAAACGTACTAATGGATCAATAAAATCTGTTTGTAAAAGCATAGCATTTGGATCCATATAAATAGGAAAGGACACAAAAACCATTGCCCAACCTACAACAACAGTACAAACAGGATTAGCACCATAACCACCAAAAGCCATTTTACCGAATGTAATAGCACAAAAAGCACCAATAATTACAAGCCAATAAGGAGCAGTAGCAGGTAATAAACACGCAAGCAAAACACCAGAAACAAAAGCTGTTCCGTCTGTAAGTGTTGAATTTCTGCCCATTACTTTATTCCAAAATTCTTCTGTTAACATTGAAACAAAGCAAGATAAAGCGACAACGCCAAGCACAGGAAAACCCCAATGCCAAAAAGCCATAATTAGCACCAAAGCTAATGCAATCACAGTATGAATACTATTTCCCTGTACAGTTCGCCCACAATGCCAAAAGGGGGCGGCACTCATTGAAAAGAGTATTTTTTTCTCTACATTACTCATAATAATCTCATCTTTTTAGCATTATTATTTATCTTCCCATACAAACTCATACATTTGCTTAATTTTAGCATTTGCAAGTCGTATATATTGAAGAACTGGACGTCGAGCGATACACACATAACCACAAAGCCCACACTCAACACAGCTAGTGCTATGCTCTTTATAGCAAGCATTGTAATTTGCAAACTCTGCATAACGACTCAAAGTACTTGGATTTAATCTTGCAGGACAAACTTGAATACAAGCACCACAATTAATACAAGGACTATGCCCTTCCATAGGAGGAACTGCACCAGATTCTACCACAAATAATCCCGTTGTTCCCTTAGTAATACTTCTATCAAGTCGATCTAAACATTCCCCACGAAGTGGCCCACCACGTAAAATAGTATCCCCATCTTGCAGATCTATACCTGCATATTCAAGAAGTTGCCCTATCCACATACCATTTTTTACAATATAATTAGACCATTTTGTTTGAGAGCCAACAGTAATAACGGTTTCCATAAGAGGTAAACCCGTTGTACCTACTCTTCCCAAACTCCAAATATTATGTAAACCAACTACTCCTACCCCTTCTGGATTTTCTTTTTTTGTTATTTCTTTAATCAAAAGAGGATTAACACTTTTTGGATATTCTGGTTCTACATAAACAACATCAATATTATCATAAGATACTTGCATACCTTTAGGAACAACAAGAACAATCTTTTCAGCTTTTGACAAACGCTTATGTAATTCAATACCAGCATGAAGATTTTGTCCATTACAGCAAAGCATAGGTTCTGCCCATGTTACACCTGGATCAGGATTTAAACCATTAATATAAAGCGTTTTTACATTTTGCCCTAAAGATTTAGTATTTACGCCTAATTGCTTTAATTGCAAAATAAGCTCATCACCTGTTTTTCCTTCTCCTAAAATATCAATAGGTTCTACGTGTGGTAAACTTTCATCAGGTTCACAAGCATCAATAAAAATACTTCTATGATTAATTTCAGCAATTTCTCCATACATAGGAGAATGTAAATCCCCTTTTCCAATAGATTCATGAGTTGCCAAAAGCATACCTGGGTATACTTTAGACTTCTTTTTTAATCCTTGTACAATTTCAAATCCTTCACGATTAAGACGAGCTTTTACAGGATCTGGTCCTTCTAAAAAAGGTCTTCTTTCATTGTATACTAAGCGAAAACGAGGATCATTTAAAATTTGGAAACGCTGCCTCATAATAACTCACTTTTTTGGTTTATTGCATTACTTAGTGTGACATTGGTTGCATTGGTTACTTTCATAAGGACCAGCTCCCACACTTTCATGGCATCCCATGCATAAATCATGGAATGATTGCATTCTATTTTTAACAAGTTCTTGAGGCTCTTTTGTACCATGACAAGAAGAACATTTTGCATACGTAGGATTGATTGTAAAATCACCATTTTTTGCTAATTCTTTTCTTGTATCAAGCTCATCATGGCATTTATTACATGATTTAAGCCCTTCATCAAACCAATCTTGGTGGCAATCTGCACACTTAGCATGAACAGCATCTTTCAATGAAATGTCCGCACCGTCAAAGTGACAATTATTACAGTTCATTGGTTCTGGTTCAATATCTTGTGAATGGTGACATGACTCACAATCCAATCCATATTCTTCACTATGTTTATCATGTCCCCAATCTTTTTGTACGTATTCAAGATGGTGACAGGTTAGACAGGCTTTTTTGTCTGTAACAATAGAAGTATCATGGTATGGCATATCACCAAGAGGTTTTGTTCCATCGCCATTTTTACCAATTTCTGCAAGTTCTGCATTAGTAGGAATTGAGCCATGACATACGCCACACTTTAAAACACCCTTACTTGGATCAGAACTTTCATGGTGACAGTCTATGCAGTCAAAGCCATAATTTTCCGCATGCATTTTGTGGGAAAAAATAACTTTTCCTCCAATATTTTCTAAAAGAACTCTTGTTGGCACTTCTTCTTTTTCAGAAGGCATTAAATACATACCAACGCTTAGTATCCCTAGAAAACACAAGACTGATACAATAAATTTATTTTTCAAAAGACCCTCCTCTCGCACTAAATCAAATGCAACCTTGTCTTTTTAAAAACTTTGGAATTTTTTTCTCATTTCAGTATCAAATGGAAAGATTATCACCTAACTAATTGATATATAAAATAATACTTCTATAATTATGTTTCACATAATAGCAAAAAAAAACACTATGTAAATGGGTTGACATATTTTTTATAAATTATTTTTTTCACAAAATAAATCCTATTGATTTATTTCAATATTTTTTTTAATATTCTTTCATACTGCAAATTTTTCATAAAAAATATTTTTTGAGGCATAAATGGCAAAAATAAAAGAAACATATATTTGTACTAATTGTGGTGCAGAATCCTTACAGTGGAAAGGACAATGCCCAAATTGTAAGGAATGGAATTGTCTTGAAATAGCAACAATAAAAAAATCTTCCATTAAACAAGGATCAAAAATACTAAAACCTAATAAAACCATAGCATTGCAGGACGTAAGTTTAAATAATCACGAATGTTTTGGCTGCGGTCTTGAAGCTCTTGATAAGGTACTTGGAAATGGCTTTGTTCCAGGTGCAGCCATCTTACTTGGAGGTGAGCCAGGCATTGGAAAATCAACACTTTTACTACAATTAGCAGGAGCTGTTGCCTCTGGAAATTATATTATTAATGATGTATGCATTAATAAACAAAAACCACACCTTGTTTTGTATGCTAGTGGTGAAGAATCCCTCCCACAAATTAAAGCTAGAGCAGAACGTCTTGGCATTTTGCATGAAAATTTATTAGCACTTTCAACTAGTAGAACACAAGATATTATTGATATTATTGAAACAGAAGCCCCTGATCTTTTAATTGTTGATTCCATTCAAACACTTAGTTCCGATATGGCAGAAGGACTACCGGGTAACGTAAGCCAAGTAAAAGCGTGTGCCACAGAACTTGTGGAAGTTTGCAAAAAAAATCACACTACCCTTGTTCTTGTTGGACACGTAACAAAAGATGGCGATCTAGCAGGTCCAAGATTACTTGAGCATTTAGTGGATACTGTTATTTCTTTAGAAGGTGATAGAAAACAAGTATTCCGCTTATTACGAGTACTTAAAAATCGTTTTGGTCCAAACCAAGAATTACTTGTTTTCCAAATGAAACAAAAAGGACTTTCTGTGGTAGAAGATCCTTCCACATTCTTTCTAGGAGCAAGAGATTCTAGTCTTTCTGGAACGGCTATTGTTATGGCAGTTGATGGACAAAGACCTTTTGCTGTTGAAATACAAGCACTTGTAACAAAAACATACCTAAGTATTCCAAGACGAACAGGACTTGGTTTTGATGTAAACAGATTGCATTTACTTTTAGCTGTATTAGAAAAAAGACTTCGTTTAAATTTTGGACAAGTGGATATTTATGCAAAAGTTGGTGGTGGTATGCGTTTACAAGAACCAGGTTTAGATCTTGCACTTGTAGCTGCAATTATGTCCTCTTTTTATGATATTCCCTTACCAGAACGTGCTGTTTTTTGGGGAGAAGTTGATTTAAATGGACAAATTCGTCCTGTTTCTGCCCATGATATTCGTTTTACTCAAGCAACAAAACTAGGATACTCTCCTATTTTCTGCCCATTAGAAGAAAAATCCCCTTTTCATGTTAAAACCATTGCAGAATTACAAAATAAACTTTTTAGAAAATAATTGTTTATTATTAGGAAAATAAATGCTGTTCCTTGATACTATTTCTAATATATCTTTACAAGAAAAAGCAAAAAAACTTGCAACGCTTTTGCAATCTTTTCCTACTCCATTTTATCTTGCGTGTTCAGGTGGTTTAGATAGTCGTTTTTTAGCTTTTTTTGCACAAAAAATATCCTTATCCCCTATTCTTCTTCATGTAATAGGAAAACATACAGACCCTCAAGAGAGTGAGTATTTAAAAACATGGGCAGAAAAAAATTCTCTTTCTTTGAAAATTTTTCCTCTTGATATTTTCTCCATAAAAGAAATACAATATAATCATAAAACCCGTTGTTATTATTGCAAAAAGAAAACTTTTCAAACTATGCTCAATGCCATAAACAATGCCCTACTTTGCGATGGTTCTCATAGTGACGATAAAAAAAGTTATAGACCTGGTTTACAAGCATTACAAGAACTTAAAATCCAATCTCCCCTTGCACAAGCAAATCTTTCTAAAGAAGATATTAGACAGCTAGCAAACTACATAGAACTTGAAAATCCAAATCAAAAAGCAAAACCATGTCTTTTAACTCGTTTTCCCTATCATACTAAAATAGAACAAGAAAAAATTAAACAAATCCTCATCTATGAAAATATTTGTGAAGATTTTTTTTCTCATCATGTACCCTATCCGTTTGATTTTAGAATACGAAACATAGACAATGAACTTTCTTTACATTATACTCATACCATAGAAAAAGATCTTTTTGACAAATTACAATTAACCTTAATTAAAGCCCAATTACCACCATTAAACTTTAAACAATTATCAAAATTAAGTGGATATTTTGATAATTAATTTTGAGGAAGATATGAAAACAAAAGTTTATTTTGCTGATATGCATTGCCGAAAACAAGTAGATAATAAGGCATCAAAAATTCAACGACTTTGCGAAGCAGTTGGATTAAAAAATATTTTAAAAAAAGATGAACTCACAGCTATTAAACTTCATTTTGGTGAATTTGGAAATGATACTCATATACGCCCTCAACTTGTCCGAAAAGTGGTTGATTTAGTAAAACAAGAAAAAGCAAAACCTTTTCTTACAGATACTAACACCCTTTATAGTGGCTCAAGAAAAAATTCAGTTGACCACCTAAATACAGCTTATGCACATGGTTTTAGCCCCTGTACTGTGGACGCTCCTATTATTATAGCTGACGGTTTACATGGCAAAAATCAAATTTCTGTTCCTGTTAATTTAAAATATTTTAAAGAAACCTTTATTGCTCGTGAAATTTATGATTCTGATAGTATGGTAGTTCTTTCACATTTCAAAGGACATATTGTTGCAGGTTTTGGCGGAGCTATCAAAAACCTTGCTATGGGTTGTGCTTCTTTTTGGGGCAAAAGAGCACAACATGATACAAAAGTCTGTATAAATAAAGAAAAATGTACAGCCTGTACTAGCTGTATAAAAATATGCCCTGCTAGTGCTATTAGTATGAAAAAAGAAAACGAACAAAAATTTGCTTTTGTTAATCGTGAACTTTGTATTGGCTGTTTTGAATGTAGTACAGTTTGCGAATATAAAGCAATCAATAATGAACATGATTCTGATTTACATAATTTTGCAGAACGAATTTCCGAATACGCTTATGGATCTATCCAAAATAAAAAAAATAAAGTTATTTATATCAATTTCTTATTAAACATTACTCCAGACTGTGATTGTGTTTCTTGGAGCGATGCCCCTATGGTTCCTGATATTGGTATTCTTGCTTCTACTGATCCTGTTGCTATTGATAAAGCCTGTTATGATCTTGTAACCAAAGCACAAAGCATTCAACCAATGGAAAATAATGGCATTAATATTGATAAATTTTCCCATCGCTGGGAAAAAACTTTTGGTTATCGTCAACTCGAATATGGTGCAGAAATTGGTCTTGGCTCACTAGACTATGAACTTATTCATATATAATTTCTACTACTATCATATAAAAAACACATATAAAATAAAAATCTTAGTAAGTTTCATATTATGAAAAAAATTATTTTTTGTATTCCAGAATTAGTTATTGGTGGGGCTGAAACTGCCCTTTGTGAACTTTTATTTGCATTACATAAAAAAAATATTTATAAACTTAGTGTTATCACATTTAAACCAATACAACATGAAAAATATAAAACTTTTTTTCAAGAAAACAATATAACTCTTTATGATGCTTCATTAAAAAGAAAAACAATTAAATTTATAGATCGTTTTTTTCAAAAACGTTCTATTTATAAAATCTTTCAAGACCAAGATATTATTATTGATTTTAAATATACACAATCAGCAAAATATTATAAAAAAATCAATAAGCCAAAACTTTGTTGGCTTCATTGTGGTTTTAATTATTTAACAAAATATGTTAATATTGAAGAATTAATTCCTTATGATAAAATAATATGTGTTTCCCACTCCATAGTAAATGATATACAAAAAGAACTACCTCAAATAAAAAATAAAACGGTCACGCTTTATAACCCTATTAATTTAGAACAAATAGAAAAACAAGCTTTATTATCATATTATCCAACAAAACAACCTTATTTTGTTGCTGTACAGCGACTTGATAAGGCACAAAAAGATGTAGAAACAATTATAAAAGCTTTTAATCTTTTTTCACAAGCCAATCCATATATATATATATATATTGTTGGTGATGGTGATAAAGAATACAAAAAATATTTACAACAACTTTGTAAAACACCACAAATTATTTTTACAGGTGAACTCAATAATTCCTATGCAATTATAAAAAATGCATTAGCTCTTATTTTATCTTCTACAAAAGAAGTAGGAGAAGGACTTCCCGTTGTTTTACAAGAAGCTCAAGCCCTTCAAACAGTCGCTATTTCATCAGATGTTAAATCTGGACCACAAGAAATTTTATTAGCTGGGAAAGCAGGATTTCTATTTGAACAAGGAAATTACCAAGAGCTAGCAAAATTACTTGAAACAGTAATACAAACTCCCTCCCTATGCCAAGAAAAAATCAATAATGCTAATCAAAACCTATCAAGATTTTTCCCTAACACGGTAACACAAGATTTTATTAATATTATTAATTCACTTTAATAAACTTTAATTATAAAAGAATTTTTACTAAACTAAAATGTTTTTCTAAATTAATCTTATTTTATTTTTTCTTTGGGGGAAATGATTTCCCCCCCTCAATTAAGCAAATTTATTAAAACAAATTTTAATAAATTTGCCTATATTAGGGCATAAGTAAAAAATCTTTTTTCTGAAAAATAACAGGTTATTTATTTTTGCATAACAAATATAAATAGTTTTTAACGCTATTACATTGCAACTATTTTATTTTCATTATTAAAAAAAACTTAATTATTATAAATAATTTGCCCCTTATTATTTTATCTCCATTTATTATAAATATTATTTTTGATTAAATATTATCCTTTTTTACAGTTGTAATTATATTTTCATCTATTAAATAAAATTTAAAAAAGTTTTTACTAGGAGCTGTCTCTAAATAAATTATTGTAATCAGATTAGACATGAAGCAATCATAACTGAGGCTTTGAACGTTATAGAAAGTTTTTCTGAACGCAGTGCAATTCGCTTATATGTTTTGAGTTTTGCAAAAAAACATTTAATAAGGTATCTTTCCTTGTAAGTATGCTGGTCATAATCTCTTTGTATTTTGCGTTTCGCTGTTGGCGGAATAACTGTTTCCATTTTTTGATTATGAGCTAACTCAATAAATTGATTGACGTCATAAGCTCTGTCTGCAAGAAGTTTATCCGCTGAAAGTCCTTTTATAAG
>JARHYD010000017.1 GCA_029258655.1 Mailhella sp. | reverse complement strand
GGTAACACAAGAAGAATTACGACAAAAATTGGAACTCATTAATAATAGACCTAGAAAGTGTTTAAATTGGACAACTCCAATTGAAGTTTTTCTACAAGAGGTGTCGCACTTGGATTGACAATTCAGCGTATAATAAAATAAGAGAGAGATATATAAGTAAGAAAAATTTTGCAAAGAAAAAGGGAAAACTTTTTTACCCATAATACTTGTTTAGGATAAAAAACTTTCCCCATATTATAATATTGTTTTTGCTTATTATAAAATATCTACAAAACTTGCAACCATAACGGCTTTTATAGTATGTAGACGATTTTCTGCTTCTTCAAAAACAAGAGATGCTTTTGATTCAAAAACATCATTACTTACTTCCATAGCATCTAATCCAAATTTTTGGTAAATTTCTTCGCCTATACTGGTATTTCTATCATGGAAAGCAGGAAGACAGTGTAAGAATTTGCAATCTGGATTTTCTGTCATTGCCATAACTTGAGCGTTAATTTGATATGGTTTTAGAAGATTAATTCTTTCTTCCCAAACATTCGCAGGTTCACCCATTGAAACCCAAACATCTGTATAAAGGAAGTCACAATTTTTTACACCTTCTTGTATATTATCCGTGATAGTAATTTTTGCACCTGATTTTTGAGCAAATTTTTGAGCCAGTTCTTGATATTGCTTTTCTGGTTGCAAGGATTCGGGAGCAATAATACGGCAATTCATACCAATAATGCTTGCACCTATCATGAGAGAATTTGCCATATTGAATCGAGAGTCCCCAATATATGCAAAACAAACGTTAGATAAATCTTTTTTGCAATGCTCACGCATGGTTAGAAAATCAGCTAAAATTTGTGTTGGGTGGGATTCGTTAGTTAATCCATTCCATACAGGAACATCAGCAAATTCTGCAAGCGTTTCTACTTTTGTTTGCTCAAAACCTCGATATTCAATGCCGTCAAACATTTTAGCAAGCACTCTAGCTGTATCTTGCATAGATTCTTTTTTTCCTATTTGTGAACCAGATGAACTCAGATAAATAGAATACGCACCTTGATCAAAGGCAGCCCCTTCAAAAGCACAGCGTGTTCTTGTGGAATCTTTTTCAAAGATAAGAGCAAACTTTTTCCCTTCAAGATATTTTTTTTCTTTGCCTTGTTTTTGTGCTACTTTAAGATGAGCTGCAACATCAAGTAGGTATAATAATTCTTCTTTTGAAAAATCGGCAATTTTAAGAAAATCTTTTCCTATTAATGATATACTCATAATTTCCTCTTATTGGGTAATAAGTGTTCCATTTTGTAATGCTGAAAAATCATTTTTTTCTAAAGCATTTTGTAATGTTTCTAAGATATGAGAAAGAGTTGCAATATTTTTTCCATCAAAAATAAAAGCAGCTTTGCAACCTTTAGCAATAGCGTGTTCACAACTTTCAATTTTAGGAATCATTCCATCATAAATAATTTTTTGTTCTTTTAGTTTTTGTATTTTTGTTAATGATAAATGGGGAATAAGTGTTTTGTTTTCGTCCAAAACCCCTGCAACATCGGTAATAAGAATAAAGAGTTCTGCTTGTAAAGCTCCAGCTAAAGCTCCTGTTGCTGTATCTGCATTAATATTAAGGCTATTACCTGTATTTTCTTCATAACCGATAGGAGCAAACACAGGAACATAATTATTTTTTAATAATAAGAGGCAAAGATCTGGGTTTATGTTAATAACATCACCCACGTAACCTAGCTCTTTATCTGTGTTTTTTTGAGCTATAATGGTACGATTATCTTTTCCTGTAAGTCCCACAGCAGGAATATTTTCTTTGCATAATAAACTAACAAGCCAAGTATTTACATCACCACAAAGAGCCATTTCTACGGCTTTTATGGCTTTTTCATTGGTAATACGTAAACCATTTTTAAAAGAGCTTTCAATCTGAAGATTTTCTAAAAGTGTATTAATTTGTGGTCCACCTCCATGCCCAATAATGATATGCCAATCTTTTTGTGCTTTATAAATATTTTGAGCAAAAGCGTGATTGAGAATATCATCATTCATGGAATGCCCGCCATATTTGATAACAATAAGTTTTTTCATGGTATTTCCTATAAATGTTGCATCATGCCAATCTCGTCACACTTATAAAATTTTGGACATTTAGAACATTCTGCCCAAACAACAGGAGGAATTTGTTCGCGAGGAATTTCTGTAAATCCAACGGAAGTAAAAAATTTAGGTGCAAGCGTAAAAACAAATAAATGATTTACCCCAATATTTTTGGCATTTTCGCGTAATGCATTGATAAGGAGTTTACCAAGTCCACGACTTTGTAAAGCTGGGTGTACTGCTACTGATCGGATTTCTGCTAAATCTTCCCATAAAACGTGTAAGCCTCCACAGGCAACAACAGTTTCTTTATTATCAACTTGAGCTGTAATAAGCATATAATCTTGAATACTTTGGTATAAATATAAAGGTCCACGAGCAAGCATAATTCTAGCTGATGCAAATTCATTAATCAATGCAGACATGGCATTAACGTCTGAAATACGTGCTTTTCTAGGAGCATTTGAAAGTTGAATAATTTCTGGGTTGATTTGAGGAAGTTGTAAATTCCATTCACA
>JARHYD010000116.1 GCA_029258655.1 Mailhella sp. | reverse complement strand
ATTAGTTTGTTATAGATAGAAATAGATTCTTCGTTTTTAATTTTTTCAAATTTAGCGTAAGATTCACACGCAATTTCTAATCCATTTTTGCAAGCTTTGCCAAGCCATTCTTCTGCTTTTGCATAATCTTTTGAAACATATCTACCTTTACCATACATTACAGCTAATCGTAATTGTGCTTCAGGGAAATTTTGTTTAGCAGCTTTTGTATACCATTCAAAAGCTTTTTTATAATCTTGTTTTGTGCCTTTGCCTTTTTCATACATGAGAGCTGTATTAAATTGTGCTTCAGGGAAATTTTGTTCAGCAGCTTTTTTAAACCATTCGAATGCTTTTGTATAATTTTGGCTTACTACTTTGCCTTCATAATATTTAATACCTATATTATATTGTGCTTTAGCGTGATTTTGTTCAGCAGCTTTTAAGAATAATTCAAAGGCTTTTTTATGATCTTGTGTTATGCTTGTATTATTATCATATAAGAGTGCTAAATTATATTGAGCGTTAGGACTTCCTTTTTCAGCTGCTTTTGTATACCATTCAACAGCTTTTTTTATATCTTTTTTTGTACCTTGACCTTTTGCATACATAACACCTAAACTAAATTGTGCTTCTTTATCTTCTTGTTCAGCAGCTTTTTTGTGCCACTCAAAAGCTTTTTTATAATCTTGTTTTGTTCCTTCACCATTATAATATAAACGAGCTAAATTGTATTGAGCAAAGGCATCGCCATTTTCAGCAGCTTTTATATACCATTCAACAGCTTTTTTTAAATCTTTTATAGCTCCATCACCTGTATAATATATATAACCAACATTATATTGTGCTTGAGGTAAATTTTGTTTTGCAGCTTTAGTAAACCATTCAAAAGCTTTTTTACTGTCTTTAGGTACGCCTTGTGCATCCATATACATAGCACCTAAACTAAATTGTGCTATTGCATTTCCTTGTTGAGCTGCTTTTGTGTACCATTCAAGAGCTTTTTTATAGTCTTGTTTTACTCCTTCTCCATAAAAATACATACGAGCTAGATTTTGTTGAGCATGAGGATCACCATTTTCAGCTGTTTTTATTGTCCATTCAAGACCTTTTTTTTCGTCTTGTTGCATAGTTTTATCGCCAATATACATGGTTGCTAAAAATTTTTGTGCTTCAGTATGGCCATTTTCAGCAGCTTTTGTATACCATTCAATAGCTTTTTTTTGGTCTTTTGCAGTGCCTTGACCTTTGAGATACATAACACCAAGATTATATTGTGCTAATGTATCTCCGTTTTCAGCAGCTTTTTTAAACCAAGTAAAAGCTTTTTGATTGTCTTGAGGTGTTCCTTGTCCTTTTACATACATAATAGCTAAATTATATTGCGATGCTGGATCATTTTGTTCTGCTGCTTTTGTATACCACATAATGGCTTTTTTATAATCTTGGGAAACTCCTTGACCATGACTGTACATACTAGCTAAATTATATTGTGCATCTAAAAGGCCTTGCTGAGCAGCTTTTGTGTACCATTCAACAGCTTTTTTATAGTCTTGGGAAACTCCTTGACCAAGATCATACATTACAGCTAAATTATACTGGGCTAATGGTTGACCTTGTTCTGCATCTTTTTTTAAATTTTCTATTTCTTCTTTGGTTAAGGTAATATCTTCTTGCGAACTTTTAGCATAGCAAGGATTAAGGAAAAGAGTACAACACGTTAAAAGTAATATAAAAAGAAAAAGTTGTTTTTTGAGCATATTAGCCTCTTTAGAATAGTATCTTCTTATAAAATAAGAAGTTTTGTATTGTATGGATTATGAAAAACTAAGTCAAGAATTTTACCAGAATGAGGATAAAGAGGGAATAATTTTTTTAGCTTTTTTTATTGATAATTATAACATAGTTAGTAATATATTCTTATTTGCTTTTTACGCTAATGAATTTTTTGTATTGAGGGGGAGTGAGAGAAATCATTGCTCGCATAAAAAATAAAACAGTAAGAAATATTATGCCTTAGCAATTACTAATACATCAATATGTTTGACTTCTTGCTTTTTGAGTGTTTTGCAAACTTCTTTTAATGTACTATTTGTTGTGGCAATATCATCAATAAGAAGAATTTTTTCTAAATGGTTATTGGCAATGTGAAAGGAATTTTTGATATTTGTTAGACGTTCTTTGCGTTCAAGACTGCTTTGTGGTATAGTATAACGGGATTTTTGTAAGTAGTGATAATGTAAATGTAAGTGAATTTGTGGTGCAAGACTTTTGAGTTTTTTAGTAAAAAATTTTGCAAGTTCAAGGCATTGGTTATAACCTCTATTTTGCAATCTTTTTTGATGTAAGGGCATGGGAACAATATCAAGAGAATAATATTCAGAAAATTCATTATGATGTTTATCATAAAATAAAAGGGCAAGTAATTCACCTAAGAATTTTATTGTAGCCCTATTATGATGAAATTTTGCATTTTTAATAAGTTCACGAAGCAGAGAATCATATTTACCATAAAAAAGAAAACTATTCCAAAGAATATTGGTGTTTCTACAAACTCCACATTCTTGATAAATATGTTGTGGGTCGTTTAAAAGTTGTCCACAGGTTTGGCAATATCCTGTTTTTCTTTGAGAAAGAAAGGAAGCACAGGCGGGACATAAAAATTGGTGAATATGCTTTTCAAGTAGGTTTGCTTTAGGTTGAGGGATAAAGGGTTGCAAGCAATATAAACAACGCTTTTCTTGAAAAATATTCCATTGGATTTTCATAAAATATCGTGATTTTAGCATTGTTTTATATAATCAATAATTTGATTTTGGGCTTGGATATTATTTTGTAAATCTGTTTTATGGTCTAATCCATATAGATTTAAAGGGGTATGAATTGTTGCTCCAATGCTAAGCATGGCATATTTCATACTTAGATATGCACCTTCAAAGAGTTTTTCTCCTTTTTCTCTAGCTCCAAGAAAAATAATTTTAATGTGTGTTTGTTGTGCAGGTTTTTGATGGAGGGGAGTTTGAAACCAAGCTTGCGATCTGTCAATAAAGGCTTTTAATGGTGCAGGTACATGATAAAAATAAATAGGAATAATGAAAAGTACCTGTTTAGCATGGAAAAGTTTTTGATAAAAATGAGAAACAGTATCCATTTGTTTTATACTGTGTATACATTGCCCTGCATGGGTATCACAATATCCACAAGCAATGCAGTGCTGTAAACTTGTTTTACAAGGATAATAAAGTTCGCTTGTAGGGAAATGTTTTTGGGTGAGATTTGCACAAAAAGAAGAGTTGCCGTTTTCACGGCAACTGCAAGAAAAAATAGTATAGTTTTGTGAACGTATCATTATGGTATATTTTATAAGAAAAAAATTTTTGTTATTTGTTTTTTCTAATGAGTATAAAAGAAAGGTAGCAATAAAATTTTTACTTATTATTTTATTATTAAAAAATTATTAAGCCCGAACAAAGGCATTCATTTTCTTTTCATCACCAATATTTGTTTCTGGACCATGCCCACAATAAACAATAGTTTGATCAGGAAGAGAATAAAGTTTTTCACGAATACTTTTTGCAAGTAAATCAAAATCTCCCATAGGTAAATCAGAGCGTCCTATACTGCGATAAAAAAGAACATCACCTGTAAAAACAAGGTTTTCTTCTTGGATATAGTAGGCTAATGATCCGGGACTATGTCCTGGCACGTGGCGAATATCAACATTAATAGATCCAAAAGTATGTAAACCTTCTTTTATAGCAATAGGGGTAAAAGGATCTACTTTAGGTAAACCATAGCGTTCAGCTGCTCCCATGAGAATATCCGCAATATTTATATCTTCTTGACCAGCATTAATTGGGCTTTGTACAAAACTTTCTAGCTCTGCACAGCCGTAAACATGATCAAAATGTAAATGTGTAAGTAATATACCTTGAATATTGAGTTTTCTATTCTTAATTTCTGTAAGAACTTCAATCATGTGTCCACTGGGATCAATAATAAGAGCGTCTTTATCATTATAATAGAGGTGACAGTTTGTTTCTAATGGACCTAAGGAAAAGGTTAATACAGGCATAAAAAATCCTCCTTGCGATAAAAAAAATTTAACAAAAATTTTTCTGTCTGTATAGGTTTAACATTAATAAAAAATAATAAATTTATGGGGAATGTCAAAAATTGTTATATTGACAAGTTGCAAAAAGCTGTGTAGGTAATAAAAAATAATGAATATTTCTTTTTTATTAAAAAATAGACAAGAATTTCATTGAGAGTTTTGGAGCAGTAGTTGGAGGCTCGTATGGTTTTGGAAAATGATAATCGTATGGAAGAAGTAAGTTTAAAACTTGATAATGGTGGGGAGATGAATTTTAGAGGTCGTCTTTTTTCCGAATCTTCTTGGTACGATGAAGATGAAGCTTCTCTTACTTCTCAAAAATTGTATGTAACAGATACTCATGAACAAGTATATTCTGTTGTTTCTGGAGCAGGAAAAAACCGTGAACGTCGTGCATATAAAATTAATATGCATGGGGATTCATGTACTGTAAATAATGGCAGTACAGAAATGACATTGCCTTTTGATATGCTTATGCTTGCAGTGCGTTCTTTGTGTCGTTTGGAAGATGATGCAACCCCAAGTCTTGAAACAGTTGAAGAAACATTACGTGCTGCAAATTGCTAATGAGTCGTATCTATATTAAAAAAATATTATATTGTATTAAAATGGCTCGTAAGAGCCATTTTTTTTAATTTTGAGGAAATTTATGCATAAAGATTTTACATTACTTAGAGAAGAACAATTATCTGAAGTTGGTGGTATAGCTAAGCTTTGGCAGCATAATAAAACAAAAGCTGAAATTATTAGTATTATTAATGATGATGAAAATAAAAGTTTTGGGGTAGCATTTCGTACACCTCCTAAAAATTCTACTGGTGTTGCTCATATTTTAGAACATTCTGTACTTTGTGGTTCTGAAAAATATCCAGTAAAAGAACCTTTTGTGGAGCTTTTGAAAAGTTCCTTACAAACATTTTTAAATGCATTAACTTTTCCAGATAAAACGTGTTATCCTGTGGCAAGTACCAATTTACAAGATTTTTATAATCTTATGGACGTATATCTTGATGCTGTATTTTATCCACGTATAGATGAAAATGTGCTACGTCAAGAAGGGTGGCATATTCATGCAGAGGATATGGATAGTTCAAAATGGCATTTTAAAGGTGTTGTTTTTAATGAAATGAAAGGTGTGTATTCATCTCCTGATTCTGTGCTTGCAGAAGAAAGCCAACACGCTGTTTTTCCTGATACTTTATATAGCTTAGATTCTGGTGGTAATCCTGCTGATATTATTAATTTATCTTACGAAGAATTTAAAGATTTTCATACACGCTATTATCACCCTTCAAATGCTCGCTTTTTCTTTTGGGGAGATGATCCAGAAGAAGGGCGTCTTGATAAGTTAGCTGACTTATTAGAAAAATTTGATGAGCTAAAGCCTGATTCTGCTGTACCATTGCAAAAACATTTATCTTATGAACGTAAGATAGAAAGTTATTATGCAGTAGAAGAAAGTGATGATAATCCTAAAAATGCCCATGTTACTGTAAACTGGCTTTTATGTGAAGGGAAAGAAGCAGAAGAAATTATGGTGCTTGAAATGCTTGAGCATATTCTTACAGCACTTCCGGGTTCTCCACTTCGCAAGGCATTAATGGATTCTGGTTATGGTGAAGATGTAACAGGTTGTGGACTTGAAACAGATTTACGTCAAGCATATTATTCTATTGGGTTGCGTTCTATACTTCCAACTGATGCAGATAAAGTTGAAATGCTTATTATGGAAACATTAGCTGATTTAGCAGAACAAGGTATAAGCCAAAAAGTAATAGATAGTGCCATTTCTGCAACAGAATTTGTTTTGCGTGAAAATAATACTGGTCAATTTCCACGTGGTTTATCTGCAATGTTCCAAAGTCTTAGCACATGGCTTTATGGGGAAGATCCTTTTATTCCACTTGCTTGGGAAAAACCTCTTGCGTCAATTAAAAATCGTTTAGCAAGTGGTGAAAAAGTTTTTGAAAATGCTATAAAAAAATGGTTTTTAGAAAATACTCATCGCTCTTTAGTTGTGCTTTTGCCAAATGCTCGTTTAGCAGAGCAAAGACAAGCAGAAGAACAAGCTCGTCTTGATTCTATGCTTGCAAGTATGAATGGAAATGAGAAAAAAGAAATTCTTAGTTTATCCAATGCATTAGTAGAAGCACAAGGAAAAGAAGATAGTCCAGAAGCTCTTGCAACTATTCCAACATTGAGCCTTGAGGATATTCCAAAGCATGGAAAAGAAAATCCTCTTAGTGTAAAACGCCATGATAGTATTACCTTGTTGCACCATGAAATAGATACCACAGGCATTTTATATGTACGTATGCTTTTACCTCTTGATCATGTAAAAGAAGAAGATTTACCATTTTTATCATTATATTGCCGTTCGTTAACAGAAATGGGAACAAAGCATTATGATTTTGTGGAATTAGGACTTGAAATTTCTGCACAAACAGGTGGGCTTGATGCAGGCGTTGCTGTGCATAGTATGATAGATAGTGATGAACCATTTATGCATTTACGAGTATTTGCAAAGGTTGTAGAAGATAAAATTGATAAGCTTTATGCCTTATTGGAAGAAATTTTATTCAATGCAAGTTTTGTGAATAAAGAGCGTTTTATGCAAATGGTATTTGAAGATAAGGCACGTTTTGAACAAAGCATGATACCAGCAGGGCATAGTCTTTTAGCTTCCTATTTATCTGGAATGTTTTCAAAATCTGGTTATCTTAATGAGCAAATGAGTGGTTTGCCTTATTGGGATAATATCCGTGAATTAGCTGAAAATGTGCAAGATACATTTGCAGAAATTTCTGCTCGTTTTGCAAAGTTGCATGGAACAATTTTAAATAAAAATGGTGCTGTACTTAGTTTAACAGGTGATGTTCATTTACTTGAAAAAGGTGGAAAGTTTGCACAATTATTAGATAGCTTGCCAGATAAAGATAGTCTTCAAGCAGAAAGAACGTATGCATTTAATCGTCAAGCAACGGGGCTTATTGTTCCAGCACAAGTGAATTATGTAGGACTTGGGACAAATTTAAAAAGTACAGGATACACATTTCATGGTTCTGCCCATGTAATAACACGGTTTTTACGTATGGGATATTTATGGGATAGAGTACGTGTACAAGGTGGAGCATACGGAGCTTTTGTACGATATACAAGAAGTACAGGTGTACTAGCTTTTGTTTCTTATCGTGATCCAAATGTAGAGCGTAGTCTTGAAATTTATAAACAAACAGCAGAATATCTTGGAAATCTTCATTTAAGTAAGGAAGAATTAACAAAAGCTATTGTAGGTGCAATAGGTGATGTGGATAGTTATTTATTGCCATCAGCTAAAGGTAATGCTGCACTTTGGGAATATATGACAGGATATACAAAAGAAATGCGTGCAAAAGTACGTGAAGAAGTGTTAAGTACACGTCTTGAAGATTTTCATAATTTTGCCCCATTTTTACAAAAAGCTATTGATACAGGTGTTGCCTCTGCACTTGGAGGATCTCAAGTGCAAGATTATGGCTCTAGTGCAAATTGGAATATTATTAAAATGTTATAGTAAAGGGGCATTTGCCCCTTTTTTTTCTAGGTGAGAAAATGAGAGAACTTTGCGAAGAAAAAGCAGGAAAAGCGTATGTTGTTCAAGGAAATATAGCTTTTGCAAGTGGTTGTGTACGAGGTGGAATTGATGTTGTAGAAGGCTATCCTGGTACACCAAGTACAGAAGTAATAGATAAAGGACTTGCAAAAGTACAAGATAAAATCAAAGTTGGTTGGGCAGTGAATGAAGCTGTTGCTTCAAGTATGGCAATAGGTGCAAGTTTTGCTGGAAAAGATGCCGTAGCTACTATGAAAATACCGGGACTTTTTCAAGCAGGGGATATTTTTACTTCTATTGCAAGTTTTAGTGCAGAACGTGGAGCAATGATTTTTTATATTGCCAGTGACTTTGTACCAAATTCAACACAGCATTTAGTAGATCCACGATATTTATATAAAAGTTGTTTTGTTCCTGTTTTTGAGCCTAGAAATCACCAAGAAATGCACGAGGCAGCAAAAATAGGTGTAGAAATTTCACGAAAATATAAAACTTCTGTGGTTGTTCATGCTAGTGGGTTACTTTGCCATAGTGAGGGATTAATCCATTTAATGGAACAAGAAAAGCGTGAGCAAGCACCAGTAGAAGATTTAAAAAAATTAAACTGTTTACCTAATATTGCAAGGCAATCTTTTGAAAAAATTATGGCAGAGCGTGTGCCAAGTTTGCAAAAAATGGTAGAAGAAAGTCCTTTGAATTATGAATTAAGAGGATCAGGCAAAAAAGGGGTTATTACATACGGTTCTGGGGCAATGTATGTTACAGAATATAAGGAACAAGTAGATAATTCTCTTGATGTTTTATCCCTAGCATTTACAAATCCTTTACCCATAGAACGCATAAAGGCTTTTGCAAAACGAATTTTAGAAAATAACGGAGAGCTTTTTGTTTTAGAAGATGGATATAGATTTTTGGAAGAAAGCTGTCTTATGCTTGGTTTGCCAGTAAAAGGAAAAGCTGTTAATAGCCTTATTACAGAATGGAATTTTGAGCTTGTGCAAGAGTTTTTAACAGGAAAAAAACAAGAAAATTTCTGTTCAAATGTACCAGCTATGCCACGTCCTCCTATGATTTGTGCGGGCTGTCCTTATCGTTTGATAGGAATGTTATTAAGCCGAATGCGTCGGCAAGAAAAGCTTGAGGCAATTTTTGGGGATATTGGCTGTAATACTTTGTTGTATTTTATGGGAGCATTGGATACAGGGTTGGCAATGGGTGCAAGTGAAAGTATGCGAGCTGGTTTTGTTAATGCATTACCAGAAAAAAAAGCAAAAGTAATTAGCCTTATTGGGGACGGTACAGAATGTCATACAGGGCTTGATAGTACTAGAAATACGCTTTTTAGAAATATTGGTGGATTAAAAATTGTGCTTGATAATGAATGGATAGCCATGACAGGTGGGCAACCAAGTCCTAATTCTCCTATAAATTTAGCTGGCACAACTTCTCAATTTGATTTAGTAAAAAGTTTAGAAAGTGAGGGAGCAGAAGTTCTTATTGCTAATGCCTATAATTATAAAGAATTACAAGAACAATTAAAAAAAGGATTAGCAAAAGCAGAAACAAGCGATAGACTTGTGGTGTTGGTTATTAAAGGGACTTGCATACGAAAAGTAGGCGAAAGAAAACCTCGTCCAGAGCTTGATCCGACTAAATGTATTTCTTGTGGATCATGTCTTATTTGTCCGGGAATAGCTTTTGATAGTAAAAAGAAACCAACGTGGAATAATTTATGTACATCTTGTGCTAGTGGTTCACCTGCCTGTATGTCCATGTGTCCAAAGGGAGCTATAAGCCAACCTACAAGAGAAATTAAAATTCAGCAAAAAGGGCAAAATAAACCATTTTTAGCTCCAAAAGAAATTTACTGTCAACCTGTGCAAAATAAACCAAAGCGTTTAAGTCTTGCTATTCGTGGTATTGGTGGGCAAGGAAATTTATTTTTTGGAAAAGTATTAGCACAAGTTGCATTTTTAGCAGGTTATGGGAATGAAAATATTTTAAAAGGGGAAACGCATGGAATGGCACAAATGGGTGGTTCTGTGATTAGTACCTTTAGTTGTGGAAATGTGCATTGTCCAGAATTAGCTCCTAACAGTGCGGATTGTTTAATTGTTATGGAAAAAAGCGAAGTTTTACGTCCTCATTTTCTTTCCATGTTACGAGATAACGGCACAATAATAATGGCAGAAACAAAAATTTTACCTCAAGGGCAACGTATGGAAAATTATCCAAGTGATAAAGCTATTGCTGAGGTTTTACATGGAAAAAATGTTGTTTCTGTTGATGTTTTGAAAATGGCATTAAGTCTTGGGGATCAGCAGGGTAAGTGTGCAAATGTGGTTATGCT
Source organism: Mailhella sp. (assembly GCA_029258655.1). Lineage (GTDB taxonomy): Bacteria > Desulfobacterota > Desulfovibrionia > Desulfovibrionales > Desulfovibrionaceae > Taurinivorans. The sequence goes on along the minus strand of JARHYD010000116.1, from coordinate 1,117 downwards.
TGGCGTTCTAAGTATGTTAGAACCTTTTAAGCAAATTCCAGAGGAAATTTGGTTAAAAGCATTACAAGGATTAAGTTCAAAAGCAGAAATTTGGGAATTAAATTATCAAGCCTTTATGTTAGGTAAAAGTATTAATAAATAGTTTTTTATTTTATTTTTTATTTTTGTTTTTATTTTTTTCTTGAGAGGGGAACTTTTGAAAAAGTTCCCCTCTCAAACTCTCCCCACAAAACTTTTTACTCCAATGGCTCTTTTGCGTGCAAAAGAGCCATTGTTTTTTTGAGTAAATGAAAATTTATAATTTTTGTTTTGATATAATGAATATAAATTTTTTTGATGTATAGTAAAAAGATAGTTAAAAGAAAAAACTTTCATTTTGTATACAAAATGAAAGTGGATTAAAAATTTTTGAAAGAGGGGTCTGGGGGGAGAACTTTTTATAAAAAGTTCTCCCCCCAGAAAAACAAAAAGTAAAAAATTATCTTTCTATCCAATCAGCTAAAAGCTCTTGATATTCGTTATCTGTAAAACTTTTTGTATCATACATACCTTTTAACTGGCGTTGCCTGCTAGCTTCACCAAGTAAGAGGGCAGCTGCAACGGAAACGTTAAAGCTTTGTATCATACCAAACATAGGGATATAAATTTCACCGTCAACTAAAGGAAATAATTCTTCGGAAACGCCAGAATGTTCGTTACCCATAATAATAGCTGTTGGTTTTGTAAGATCATATTCTCGTAGTGGTTTTGCTGTTGGGGTGCAATTTGTTGCAAGAATTTGATAACCACTATTTTTTAAGGACGTTATTAAACTTTCTTTATCGTTATGGCGAACAGTATCTACCCATTTACGAGCAGAGGCAGAAGTTTTTTCGCTAAGATGTGGGAAAGGAGTATTGGTATAATATAAATGGACTTTTTGTACGCCAAAAGCGTCAGCACTACGATAAATAGCAGAAACATTGTGAGGATCATGGATATTATCAAGAACAAGTGTTAAATCTTTTTGCCTATAACTAAGAACTCGTTCTATTTTTTTTCTTCTTTCTTCTGTCATATACTTTCCTGTGTAAAATTTATAATAATATCCTAGCGTTAGTTTATCATTCTGTCAAAT
>JARHYD010000104.1 GCA_029258655.1 Mailhella sp. | reverse complement strand
TACCTAAAATGCCACTGTATTTTTCTTTTATGGGAGATGCTGGTCCAATAACCTTGATTCATGTGTTAAATCAAAACAAACAACACAATTATATTTGGAACTATTTTTTTCACTAATGTAAACATAGCCCTTAAGATCTGAAACTATTTTAGTTAGCCTGCTTTTGACCAGAACTAATCAGCTATAAGAAAAAAAAAAATAAAAATTAATTTAGAAACACACCCTAATAGGGTAGGCTTCTAAATTATTTACAAGCGAAGACAAAGGGGTAATTTTTACTTATATAAAGGGAAAATCCAAATTACTCACAATAATTATAAGTAATGAAAAAAGCAATAACGTATCTTTTTTCCATTTTACCCAAAGGATATTCTTTTTAGAAGAAGTTATCATAAAACTTTGATTCTGGTGTTAATAACCTATCAAATTCCTTTTCACCATATTTTTCTATTAAAGTTGATTCTTTTGAAAATAAACTTATACCTAATCCAAATTGATCATTTTCCCATTTTGCACCAGCACTTTGCAAAATAGTAGGAGCTATATCTAGAGCTGTCATTTTTTCTTGTAATTTATTAGAAGGAATATCAGGTAAATTTCCAAAAAAAACATTATAAATTTTACGTTGTTTTACATACGAAAAAAAATCTAACTCTAATTGTAAACCATGATCACCAATAACCATGACAATAGTATGATCATCAATATTTTGTTTTAATTTATCAAGAAACGCATAAAGATTTTTATCAAATTCTAAAAAAGCATCTCTAATATCACCATAAACTTTATTTTCTTTGGGACAATATCCATCAGGAGCATGAGTATCAATTAATTGAACAAATAAAACAAAAGGTTCATTTTTATTTTTTAAATGTATAAACTCATCGAAGGCTCTATCCATAGTAAATTTATCATTATAACCCCAAAATTTAATACCAGAATATTTTTGTAAATCCCATCCTTGTTTCTCAAAATAATCTCTATCATAAATAGAAAAACCACCATGAGTTTGACATAATATTTTACAACCTGCAAAATCTGATGATGATCCCATAACCATAGATAAATTATAATTATTTTTTTTCAAAACATCAAAAATACTAAGAGCTTTGGGTAAAAAAGTATGAGAAAAATATGAATTTGGATCAACATTATACCCAAGTTTTATGGGTAAACCAAAATTCCACGCAGTAATTGCACCAATAGTCCATTTTAATCCATGAATACCAATATTATAATTATCATTACTTATATATTCCAATGAAAATTTTTCAAGTTTAGGCAAATAAGATTTAGAAATTTCTGGAGCATAAAAAGTTTTTTCTAATGATTCTGCAAGAATAACAATAACATTATTTTTTCTTTTAAAAGAAATTTCTTCTATTTTAGGAACAAAATAATTTTTTTCATAAAAATCTTCTTTAGGATTTTCTTTATTTAATTGATACGCTATATATTCTTTAACATGAAATCTTGCATTAATCTTATAAGAAACTAAGCAAAAAGAACTAATAATTATAACGGACAAAAAAGATATATAAATTTTTTCATTAATTGAAAAAGAGCAATTAAAAAGTTTATGGCTAAGTTTATTTATACCATGTTCAATTTTATTAACTTTAAAAATAAGGTAATAAAAAAGATACATTAATATAAATAGAAAAAATATTAATTGAATAGCATGTCGTATAATATCTTCATCATATACTGTTACAAGGGGAATAACCTTTAAATGCCAAGCTATTTGATAACAATCAATATTTCCAAAAACTTTAACAATAATCCAATAAAAAGAAGCTAACCATATAGTTAAGCTAGCTAAAATAAAAGAAAAAATCTTATTTTTCATATTTGCTCCAAATTTTGGAGAAAATACAATATATATATATATATTGTCAATCAAATACAAAATAGCTTTCTTTTATTTTTCACAATATTTTTACAAAACTATGTCTTTTTATTTTACATAAGCTTTTTATAACCACTTGCAAATGAAACAAAACAAAAGGAGTTCTTATGAACATCAAAACAATTTTAGCAAGTGGTTTAACTGTTGGTCTTTTATTTGCAACACAAGGTATTAATTTTGCTCATGCTTTTGACAAAAAATCTTCTATTACTGTGGTTTCTCGTGAAGAAGGGTCTGGAACTAGAGGTGCATTTGTAGAATTATTTGACATAATGGGAGAAATAAAAGGTAAAAAAGCAGACCTTACCACCCTTGATGCACAAATTACTAATAGTACATCTGTTATGATGACCACTATTGCTGGTGATGAATATGCTATTGGCTATACTTCACTTGGTGCATTAAATGATAGTGTAAAAGCATTAAAAATTAATAATGCTGAAGCTAGTGTTGCAAATATTCAAAAAGGATTATATCCAGTTTCTCGTCCTTTCAATATTGTTACACTAGGTGAAGCACAAAATGCAATAGCAAAAGATTTTATTCATTTTATTCTTAGCACAGAAGGACAAAACATTGTAAGCCAAGCTGGCTATATTCCTCTTAATGATACAAAACCATTTCAAGTAGCTAAGGTACAAGGCAAAGCTATTGTAGGTGGTTCTTCTTCTGTTGCTCCTGTTATGGAAAAACTTGCAGAAGCCTATAAAAAAATCAATCCTCAAGCAGAAATTGAATTGCAAGTCAATGATTCTACTACGGGAATGATGTCAACCATAAACAAAACATACGATATTGGTCTTGCTTCTCGTAATTTGAAAAATCAAGAAATGGAACAAGGTTTAAAAGCTACTGTTATTGCTACTGATGGAATTGCTGTTATTATCAATAAAAACAATCCAGTAGAAAATCTTGATACAAAACAAGTAAAAGAAATTTATCTTGGTAATACTCTTACTTGGGATCAGGTTTCAAAATAATGTTTTCTAATGCTTTGAATGAAAAAATCATGCGAGGCGTTTTCTTTGCTACTGCTTGTACTTCTGTACTAGCAGTAGTGCTTATTTGTTTCTTTCTCTTTAGTAATGGAGCAAACGCCTTATCAGAAATTGGCATTTTTGAATTTCTTTTTGGAACAATTTGGCGACCCAATATAGATGTTTATGGGATATTTCCCATGATTATTGGTAGTATCTATATGACATTTGGGGCAATACTTATTGGCGTTCCAATAGGAATTTTAACTGCAATTTTTATGGCTTTTTATTGTCCTTCTATTTTATATAAACCATTAAAAATTGCTACGGATATTTTAGCAGGCATACCTTCTGTTGTATATGGTTTTTTTGGACTAATTATTATTGTTCCTATGATAAAAGATTTTGGACGATTTTTAGGCATGGGAGGTAATGGCAATAGTTTGCTAACTGCTTCAATTTTATTGGGAATAATGATTTTACCCACCATTATCAGTGTAACAGAATCAGCCTTAAGAGCAGTACCAAAACTTTATTATGAAGGCTCATTAGCACTTGGTGCAACTCATGAAAAAACAATTTTTCATGTTCTTATTCCAGCAGCAAAATCTGGTATTTTAGCAAGTATTGTTTTGGGAATAGGAAGAGCTATTGGTGAAACTATGGCTGTTATTATGGTAGCAGGCAATCAAGCAAGAATACCAAGTGATATTTTTCAAGGTGCAAGAACACTTACTGCTAATGTGGTTATTGAAATGGGGTATGCCACTGGTTTACATCGCGATGCTCTTATTGCCACAGGAGTAGTGCTTTTTCTCTTTATTTTAGTAATTAACGCCATACTTGCCATACTTAATAAAAGAACATAGCAAACAATATAAAAAATAGTGTAAGGAAATACTAGTATGGACAATTCATCTTTTTTTACACAAAAATTTCAACAAAAAATCCTTGTGTATAAAAATTCACCGAGTTCTTGTTTATTAATGCTTTTAGTTTTAGGTTCTGCAATACTTACTTTTTCAACGCTTCTTTATCTTATTTTACATATTACAATAAAAGGTATTCCTCATATTCAAGCTTCTCTTTTTTCTTTTACATATACATCAGAAAATGCCTCTGTTATTCCTGCTATTGTAAACACTATTATTGTAACATTATTATCTCTTTTGTTTGCAGTGCCACTGGGAATTTTTTCAGCTATTTATCTTGTAGAATATGCAAATCAAAAAAACAAATTTATTAATTTTATTCGTCTTACAACAATTACATTAGCAGGCATTCCTTCCATTGTTTATGGTTTATTTGGAATGTTATTTTTTGTTATTAGTTGTGGTTTTGGCTTTTCTTTATTAGCTGGGGCATTAACACTCACTATTATGATTTTACCGCTTTTAATTCGTACCACAGAAGAAGCTTTGCTTGCTGTACCAACTTTATACCGTGAAGGAAGTTACGGGCTTGGTGCAGGAAAATTAAGAACAATTTTCCGTATTGTTCTTCCCTCTGCCATTCCCGGCATTTTAGCGGGTATTATTTTATCTATTGGACGTATCATAGGGGAAACAGCTGCCCTTGTATATACTTCTGGAACTGTTGCAAAAATGCCTGATAGTATTTTTAGTTCTGGCAGAACATTGGCTATCCATATGTTTAATTTAGCTAATGAGGGTCTTTATATGAATCAAGCCTATGCCACAGCTGTTATTCTTTTAGTTGTTATCATTTTTATCAATAGCCTTTCCTACTATTTAGCTAAAAAACTTGTAAAAATATAAAAAAACACAAAGAAAATACAAAGGAAATACAATGGAAAAAATTGCAATTCAAAATGTTAATCTTTTTTATGCAGATTTTCATGCATTAAAAAATATTAATCTTTCCATTCAAGCCAATAATGTTACGGCATTTATTGGTCCTTCTGGGTGTGGAAAATCAACTCTTTTAAAGTCCATTAATAGAATGAATGATCTTGTACCTGATTGCAAAATTCAAGGAACATTTTTACTTGATGGAAAAAATATTTATTCAGAATATGATGTCAATATCTTACGAAAAAAAGTAGGCATGGTTTTCCAAAAACCTAATCTTTTTCCCATGAGTATTTATGATAATATTGCCTATGGTCCACGAACACATGGAATAACTAAAAAATCACAATTAGATGAAATAGTAGAACTTTCTTTGCAAAGAGCGGCTATTTGGAATGAAAGTAAAGACAGATTAAAAAATAACGCCTTAGGATTATCAGGAGGACAACAACAACGCCTTTGTATAGCCAGAGCATTAGCTATCAATCCAGAGGTTTTGCTTATGGACGAGCCAACAAGTGCGTTAGACCCTATTTCCACAGCAAAAATTGAAGATTTAGTTATTGAATTAAAAAAAGAATATACTATTGTTATTGTGACTCATAATATGCAGCAAGCAACACGTATATCTGACAATACGGCATTTTTTCTTTTAGGTGAAGTTATTGAATATAATAATACGGAAAAACTTTTTAGTATTCCACAAGACAAAAGAACAGAAGATTATATCACAGGAAGGTTTGGATAATGAGAAGACGTTTTAATGAAGAATTAGAAAAATTACATGAACATTTAATTTACATGGGTGAACTTTGTGAAATAGCAATTTGCAAAGCAACTTCTTCGCTTTTGAAAAATGATAGCTGTAAAGCAAGATCTATTTTAGATATTGAAGCAGAAATAGATGAAACAGAAAAACTTATTGAAAATCTTTGCTTAAAACTTCTTTTACAACAACAACCCGTTGCTCGTGATTTACGCGAAATTTCTGCTGCTTTAAAAATTATTACAGATATGGAACGCATTGGCGATCAAGCCGCAGATATAGCAGACATTGTTTTGCATAAAAACGCGTATGAAGATTTTGATGTTTCAAAAATTCGAGAAATGAGCAAAAATGTGTCAGCAATGGTTTCTGATAGTATTATGGCTTATATAAAACAAGACCTTGTTTTAACACAAAAAATTATCAATCAAGATACTATTGTTGATGAATTATTTGAAAATGTAAAACAAGAACTTATTTTACTTATTGATAAAAATAAAGTAGAACAAGGAAAACTTGCTATTGATTTAATTATGATTGCAAAATATCTTGAACGCATAGGGGATCATGCGACAAACATTGCAGAGTGGGTGGAATTTGCCATTACAGGCATACATAAAATTTACTCTAATGAAAATAAGGATTAATATGATTTTTTGTGTTGAAGATGATGCCAATATTCGAGAATTAATACTGTATTCTTTGCAATCAACAGGTTTTGAAGCCATTGGTCTTTGCGATCACAAAGAGCTTGAGCAAAAACTTCAAGAAATAACACCAGAGCTTATTTTACTTGATGTAATGCTCCCAGAAAAAGATGGTTTTGAAATTATAAAAAGTCTTCGTTCTTCGCCTAAAACAAAGAATATTCCTCTTATTATGCTTACTGCAAAAAGTTCTGAATTTGATAAGGTACATGGTCTTGATTTAGGAGCAGATGATTACATTACCAAACCTTTTGGTATAATGGAACTTGTAGCTAGAGTAAAAGCATTGTTACGGCGAAGTACTCCACAAAAAGAAATAGAAAAACATATCCATTATGCTGGCATTAGTATTGACACACAAAAACATGAAGTAATTTGCAATAATGAAAATATTAATCTTACTCTAAAAGAATTTGAATTATTAAAAAAATTACTTTCTAATCCGGGTATTGTTATTTCACGTGATACCTTACTTGATGAAATATGGGGATTAAGTTTTTATGGAGAAACCCGCACCGTTGACGCACATATTAAAACATTAAGGCAAAAACTAGGAGAAAAAGGAAATATTATAGAAACAATACGCGGTATTGGATATAAGATAAGTTAGAGTGTGTTTTTTTTATTTCATTTTTATTATATCTCAATTTTACACTTTATTTAGAATAACAAAGAGTTTCCCCCTTGCCCCAAGCAATGCCCCCACTTTCACACTCTTTCAACAAGTCGCGTTGCTCCTCGCTTCCAGAGAGTGAAATTTTTAGGACTACAATATTATGTAAGTATTATTTTTATTTTTGTATTTTTATCTTAATTAAAATGATATAAATAACTTATAAACATTCCTCAATTTTTTATTTTTTTATAGAGTACAGTATGAAATTAGCAAAAAAAATCCAAAAAAGTATGTTTCTTATCATTGTGATAACCTTGAGCCTTGCATACAGTTCTTTTATTTTTATTGTTTATAATCAGTCTATTGATATTGCAAAAAATCAAATTGAAGAACAAGCTATTTATGTCAAAAATTTGCTTGATAAAACAAATAATCTTCTCAATACCATTGATACAGCCCTTTTTAATACACGTATTACTATTATCCATAGTTCTGGAAAAGTATTATATGATACCAATAAAGAGATAAGCTTTGAAAATCATTTGCAGCGTCCTGAAATTCAAGAAGCATTACAAAAAGGAACAGGACAAGCGATCAGAACCTCTGATTCTTTACATCAAAAACTTCTTTATTATGCCGAACAATTACCAAATGGAAATTTTCTACGTATTTCAAGAAGTTATGATTCTGTATGGGGAATTACTGTAAAATTCTTGCCACTTATTTTTATTACGGGATCAATTATGTTTGGTTTTGCCTTTATTTTTTCCCGTTATAAAACAACTCAAATCATTACCCCTATTAATAAAATAGATTTATCTAATCCCCTAGAAACACAAAATTATGAAGAAATTATTCCCCTTTTGGCAAAAATTGAAAAACAAAATCTTGAACAAGAAGCCCTTGATCGTATGCGTAAAGAATTTTCTGCCAATGTATCCCATGAACTCAAAACTCCTTTAACCTCAATTAGTGGTTATACAGAACTTATTAAGAATGGAATAGCTAAACAAGAAGATATTCAAAAATTCTCCACACGTATTTATGATGAAGCACAAAGATTAATAGAACTTATTGATAATATTATTCTTATTTCTAAGCTTGATGAAGAAAAAATTTCTTTTGCTAAAGAAAATGTAAATATTTTTCAACTTGCTGTTGATGTATGCAATCGCTTTACGGAACAAGCAAATCAAAAAAATATCCATATTCAATTAACAGGAGAAAAAGTTCATATTCAAGGCATACCAAGTATACTTGATGAAATGCTCCAAAATCTTCTTGAAAATGCAATTAAATATAATAAAGAAAATGGGGAAGTAAAAATATGGATAGGAAAAACGTTTAATAAAAATAAGATTATTATCGAAGATACAGGAATAGGTATTGATAAAAAATACCATGAAAGAATTTTTGAACGCTTTTTTAGAGTTGATAAAAGCCATAACTCCAAAACAGGTGGTTCTGGGCTTGGACTTAGTATTGTAAAACACGCTGCCCAATTACATAATATGGAAATAAACATTGAAAGTGAAGAACAAAAAGGAACAAAAATAAGTCTAACTTTTTAGCATAGTTTTTATAAGAAATATAGTTAGTAGGGGGAAAACTTTTGAAAAAGTTTCTCCCCCTAAAACCCCCTTACAAAACTTTTTATATTATTCACACCCTATTATAAGATAATAAATAAACTCAAGCGTTACATAAAGGCAAAGTTCGGGCTTTTCCAAACCCAAAAAATACCATAAAAGCATACTTGTTAAATAAAAAAAGACGCACAATTTGTACGTCTTTCTTTATTTAATATTTTTTTTTATTACCAAATGAAATTGAAAGTTTGGTCAATATCATGGTTTAAGCTATGGTGAACAGCACAAGCTGCAGCAACTTTTTCAAGCATAGTTTTTTCTTTATCAGAAAATTCTTTATCTTTTGGCATGGTAAAAGTTAAAGTAATTTTTGTTACGCGTTTTGGGTTTACAGCTACTTCATAATCAGCTTCTAACCATGCACCATCAATATCAATTTCATGGTTATCTGCATAAGTTCCAACCATAGAAAGAGAGCAGCAGCAAAGAGAAGATACCAAGAGGTCAACAGGTGATAAAAGATCACCTTTATTTTGATAACCTAAAAATGCGTCAGTAGTAACATTTGCACCACTAAGGGTATTAGTACATTTTACTTGTAAATCACCAAGATATTCAGCTTTAAAAAGTGCCATTTTATTTCTCCTCAATAAAATACTTTGGTATTCCAAAGACGTTTTTTTTTCTTTACTTATGGAAATATATTTTGTCAAGTATTTTGTGATTTATATAACAAAAAATTATGTTTTTACCTAAGTTAATTGAGGTTTTGTTTACTTTACAATTCTAAGAAGTTAGAATTTTTTTTAAATGCATACATTATAAAAATTTTTTCAAAAAAATGTTATTCTTTGCTTGCTTTTCTTTAAAATTGTGAATATTATCACGGAGCAAACATTTTGCATACTATACATTTTTTTTGTCTAGCTACGTTTTTGTAAGCATACAAAAGAATTTGTTTAGCAATAATTTCTTACAAAGAGGTTGTTATGAGTAAACGCATTACTATTATTGGTGCAGGTCCTGGTGGATACACAGCTGCATTTGAAGCTGCACAAAAAGGTGCTACTGTTACCCTTATCGAAGCAAAATACCTTGGTGGTACTTGCTTGAATTGCGGTTGTATCCCTACTAAGACTTTAAAATCTTCTGCTGAAGCATACGAAACTATTCATCAAGCAAAAGAATATGGTCTTAAATTTGAAGGCACTGCTACTGTTGATATGGAAGCAGTTGTTGCTCGTAAAGAAAAAGTTTCTTCTGTTCTCCGTGGTGGCTTAGAAAAAACTGCTGCAAACCTTAAAGTAAATGTTGTTTTTGGTACTGCTAAAGTTATCAGTGCTAACCTTGTTGAAGTTACAAAAGCTGATGGTTCTATTGAGAAAGTAGAAGGCGATGATCTTATCATTGCTACTGGTTCTTCTCCTCTCAATCTTCCAAGCCTTCCAGTTGACCATAAACATATTCTTTCTTCCGATGATGCTCTTGAACTCAAATATGTTCCAAAAAGTATCATTATCGTAGGTGGTGGTGTTATTGGGTCAGAACTTGCTATGATCTTCCAAACCTTTGGTTCTAAAGTAACTATTGTTGAAGGTCTTGACAGAGTTCTTCCTGTTCCAAGCCTTGATGAAGAAATGAGCAAAATCCTTCTTCGTGAAATGAAAAAAGCTGGTATTAAAGCTGAACTTGGACGTATTGTTGAATCTTGCGAAATCGTTGACGGTAAAGTTAAAGCTAAAGTTGTGGATTCTCCTTTCCTCCAACACGATAAACCAGGTGAACCTGTTATTTTAGAAGCTGATGTTCTTATTTCTGCTGTTGGACGTTCTGCTAACAGCAAAGGTCTTGGACTTGAAGAACTCGGTATGGAACTTAACCGCGGTTATATCGTTGCTAACGAATACCTTGAAACAAGCATTCCTCACATTTACGCTATTGGTGACATTTTAGGACCTGCTAAAATTATGCTTGCTCACATGGCAGCTGCTGAAGGTCTTACTGTTGTTCAAAATATTCTTGGTGATAAAAAAGTTGCTCAAGATTATACAATAGTACCTTCTGCTGTATTCGTTACCCCTGAAGTTGGTAGCGTTGGTCTTTCTGAAAAACAATGCAAAGACAAAGGTCTTGATTATACAGTTGAAATCTTCCAATTCCGTGAACTTGGTAAAGCTCAAGCTATGGGTCAACTTCCAGGTGCATTTAAACTTATTGTGGATAATAACACTAAAAAAGTTCTTGGTGCTCACCTTGCTGGTGCTCACAGCTCTGACATCATTGCAGAAGTTACAATGGCAATGAAAATGGGTGCTACTGTGGCAGATATTGCTCACACTATTCACTCTCACCCAACTCTTGCTGAAGGTATCTTTGAAGCAGCTCACAGAATGGCATAATATAATCTTTCTGTTTTTACAAAAAGCCGTCGTTATGACGGCTTTTTTTTATTCTTAATTTAAGATGTGTTTCCAAATTATTTATAATTATTTTACTTTGTTCTCTAATAATAAAAATAAAAAATTAATTTGAAAACACACTCTATATAAAATAATAATTCTGTCTTTTGTATGATAAAAGAAAAAATCCTTTTGCTTGCAAAAGGATTTTTGGATTAAAAATTTTTGAAAGGGGGTTTTAGGGGGAGGACT
>JARHYD010000086.1 GCA_029258655.1 Mailhella sp. | reverse complement strand
ATTATCAGACTTTGCTTTACAATGAATATGCTTACTTATCATTTTTTATGGTATCCACTAATGCCTTTAATTCTGCTTGCCTTTGGCGTATTTCTTTAAGTAATGGTTCAACTTTATATTTTTCCATACCGTTTGAAATTGCCATTTTCAACAAACCACCTAAGCGACCTAAGTCAGATGAAAATTTTAATAACTCCAAAGAAGAGGTTATATTGCTTTTGTTTGGAAGTGGCGTACCTAAACAAACATTTTTTACAAACTTAGATATTGTTAATCCCGTTGCTTCACTGGCTTGCACAACTTGGGCATATTCTTCTTCAGTAAGATATGCTTTGACTATTTTTTTTCGTTTCATTTTTTATTTTTTTCCTTTCAGAAAAAGCGTTGAGCCGAAGGCGAATAAGCTAAAGCTCCATGCAATGGCAGGACGTAAAGTAGTAACACTTTGAAAAAGTGGTACCACTTTACCTATCCTATCTTTTTGACAAACTATATTTTATAATATATTTCAAGAATAATGTAACAACCTACTAAAAAAGCATAAAATTAGTCAGCTATCTTGAATAATCCATAAGTTTCTTAAAATTATTTTTTGTAAATCTTGAAACATCGTAACTAATTAGTTTTATTTATGATATATATAATTTTATGAACAGATTTTCACCCTTAATTTAGTGTTAAGTGAGCATAACGCATTGTCATTTTTAAATATCTATGTCCTAACATTCGTTGACAATGATTATATCTATCCTACTTTAAACTAACTAAGAAGCAAAAATATGTCTGAGAGAATAAAAAACAATGTTTTCACTATTATCATTAATATTAGCATTTGAATCTATATCTTCAACTGCTTTATTAAATATTAGATAAACTCTTGAATGTGAATTTTTTGTATTAAAAATAGGATGTATTTCTAATCTTGTACTATCTAAAAATTTTTATTTCAACTGGAGTATGTTTCTAAAGTAATTTTATTCTATTTTTTCTTTGGGGGAAATAATTTCCCCCAAGCCCCCTCAATCAGGCAAATTTATTGAAATATATTTCAATAAATTTGCCTAGCTTAAGGTATGAGTAGAAAATCTCTTTTCTCAAAAATAAAAAATTTATTTATAATACCACGACACTGCAAGTTTTTCATTTTATTATTAAAACACAGAGTTTTAATTACACATAATTTGGAAACAGCCCCTACATAGCGGGGTGTTTTATTGTGCTAAAGCGACAAAAAAAAGCCCAAATTAATAATTTGGGCTTTTTCAAACTTATAACAAGTCTTATTCAGCACTAGCAACTTCTGTATTACTTTCAAATTTTGTAAGTTCAATAATTGCCATTGGAGCACTGTCACCTTTTCTTGGCATAGCAAGTTTCATAATTCTTGTATAACCACCAGGAATACCTGCATACTTAGGTGCAATTTCATCAAAAAGTGATTTTACTAATTGATGATCACCAAGTACACGGAAAGCAAGACGACGTGAGTGAACATCATTGCGTTGTGCAAGGGTAATAAGAGGTTCAACTACACCACGTAAATCTTTTGCTTTTGCAACAGTAGTGCGAATACGACCATGAATCAGAAGGGCTTTAGCCATGTTATTAAACATTGCTTTACGATGAGAAGGATTTCTTCCCAACTTTCTACCAGAATTGTTATGCCTCATGGTGTTGCTTCCTTTTCCATTCTTGGTATTTTTTGTCAAATCCGTCTATTTTCATGCCGAAATCAAGTCCCATACTAATAAGCATTTCCTTAATTTCATCAAGAGATTTTTTACCGAAATTCTTTGTTTTGAGCATATCATTTTCAGATCGTTGCACTAATTCACCAACCGTTGCAATTTGTGCCCCATGTAAGCAATTTGTTGCACGAACTGAAAGTTCAAGATCATCAATACTTTTAAAGAGATTTTCGTTTATATCTCCAGCATCAGACGCACCGAGACAACTTTCATCAGATACTTGTTCATCAAAATTGATAAACACAGCAATCTGTTCTTTTATAATTTTAGCACTATAAGCAATAGCATCTTCTGGAGTAATAGAACCATCAGTCCATACTTCTAGGATAAGCTTATCATAGTTAGTCATTTGACCAACACGTGCTTGTTCGATTGTATAAGAAACCTTACGTACAGGAGAAAAACTTGAATCAAGCTTTATAAGCCCAATTTCATCATTAAGACCTGTATGCATATCTGCAGGAACATAGCCTTTTCCCATACGCACTTCAAATTCAAGGTCAAACTCAACATCTTCTGTCAAAGTTGCAATGTGTAATTCAGGATTCAACACAGCAACATGTTGATTTTCTTGAATATCAGCTGCTGTTACTTTACCCTTTTTATTAACTTTTAATGTTAATTTCTGAGGAGCGTCAGTATCCATTGCAAGACGTACTTGTTTAATATTGAGAATAATATCAGTTACATCTTCAAGAACACCTGGAATTGTGGTAAATTCATGCTGAACACCAGCAATTTTTACAGACACAAAAGCAGAACCTTGTAAAGAAGCTAACAATACTCGGCGTAAAGCATTACCAATGGTTGTACCATAACCTCTTTCAAGTGGTTCACACATGAATTTTCCATACATTGGACCAGAAACTTCATTATCACGAACAATTTGATCAGGTTTAACAAGTACACCCCAATTACGAGCATTGATGAGCTTGTTGGCTTGATTTGTAGACATGTACACTCCTGCTTATTTGGAGTAAAGTTCAACGATAAAGGACTCGTTAATAGGAGTTTGAATATCGTCACGTTGAGGCAATGCTTTTACAGTTCCTTTAAACGCTGCACCATCAACTTCAAGCCATACAGGGCAACCACGACGAGCGATAGCACCTTGTGCATCAGCAATTACTGGAATTTTACGATTCTTTTCGTTCACAACGATAATATCACCAACTTTTACTTGTAAAGAAGGAATATCAACTTTATGTCCGTTAAGTGTAAAAATACCATGACGTACAAGCTGACGAGCTTGAGCTCTGGAATTAGCAAATCCCATACGGTAAACAACGTTATCTAAACGGCGTTCTAAGGTTTTAAGAAGGTTTTCACCTGTAACACCTTTCGCCATATCAGAAGAGTAAAAATATCCTCTGAATTGTTTTTCTAATACACCGTACATACGACGTACTTTTTGTTTTTCACGAAGCATAAGTGCATATTCACTAAGCTTCTTTCTAGCACGACCATGTTGACCTGGAGCGTAAGGACGGCGATCTTGTGCACACTTATCAGTATAACAACGATCACCTTTCAAAAATAATTTTGCACCTTCACGACGGCAAATACGGCATTTTGCATCATTATATTTAGCCACGGTTCTATCTCCTGATTATACGCGGCGTCGTTTTGGAGGACGACATCCGTTATGAGGAATAGGGGTTACGTCACGAATGAACGCAACTTTAAAACCTGCTGCGTTGATTGCACGCAATGCAGATTCACGTCCAGCACCGGGACCCTTAACATAAACACCAACAGTACGCATTCCATTTTCTTGTGCTTTTTTAGCAGCTGTTTCTGCAGCTACTTGAGCAGCAAAAGGAGTGGATTTACGTGAACCTTTAAAACCACTTTGTCCAGCAGATGCCCAACTAATAGCATTGCCACGAGTATCGGTAAAGGTAATAATGGTATTATTGAAGGACGCTTGAATATGGGCTACACCCAATGGTACGTTCTTCTTTTCTCTTTTTTTAACTGCGCGTTTGGCTCTAGCCATTGTACACTTCCCTTGGATTATTATCCAGAATCATTAGAGGGCTGTACCCTTACTTCTTTTTACCCACAGCACCACGACGTGGACCCTTACGAGTACGTGCATTGGTTTTTGTGCGTTGACCATGAACAGGCAAACCACGACGATGACGAAGTCCGCGATAACAACCAACATCCATTAAACGTTTAATGTTGGAACTTACTTCACGGCGAAGATCGCCTTCTACCTTATAATTTGATTCAATTTCCTTACGGAGTTCGTTCACCTCATCAGCATTTAAATCATCTATGCTACGATTCCAATCAATTTTGGTAGCTGCAAAGATTTCTAAAGAGGTCTTTGGACCAATGCCATAGATATAGGTGAGCGCAATATCCGCTCTTTTGCCACGAGGCAAATCAACACCTGCAATTCTTGCCACAGTACTACTCCTGCAAGTTAGCCCTGACGTTGTTTATGTCTGGGGTTTTCGCAGATAACTCTAAGAACACCCTTACGTCTAATTACCTTACACTTAGGGCAGATTTTTTTTACGGACGGCCTAACTTTCATCGCTCTCTCCGTTTTATTCAAAACTCAACGTTAGCGTTGGAATTGTGTTTATTAGTGGATATTTCTATCCTTGTCAAGAGGCTATCCTCACCATTTCCATATTTATATCAGTAAGTACCTGTATAATTTGAAGATAAACTTAAAATTTCAGGACCATCTGATGTAATCACAATGCTATGTTCAAAATGTCCAGCTAAACTACCATCTTTAGTATTTGCTGTCCATTTATCAGGAAGAATTGTAACTTCATATGTTCCAACAGCAAGCATAGGCTCAATAGCAAGCGCCATACCTTCTTGTAATGGAATATTATTTCCACCCATTGGAACAAAGTTAGGAACTTCTGGTTTTTCATGTAAAGAAGCACCTATTCCATGTCCCACAAAATTTCTAATCACATGATAACCATTTTTTTCTGCATGTCGCTGCACCGCCGCAGAAATATCATACAAGGAATTACCGATAGTAGCAGCCGCAATTCCATGATGCAAACATTGCTCTGTAACAGTACAAAGTTTTTTTGCTTCTTCAGAAACTTCTCCTACATAAAAAGTACGAGCACTATCTCCATAAAAGCCTTCGTAACATACTCCCATATCACAACTTACAATATCACCTTCTTTCAAAATTCTATCTTTAGAAGGAAAGCCGTGAACAATAGTTTCATTTACAGAACAACATAATGCAAAAGGAAATCCGCAATATCCTTGAAAAGCTGGTCTCACTTTCATTTTGCGACACATTTCTTGTGCAATATCTTCAAGGAACATAGTTGAGATCCCAGGTTTTACAGCTTCGCCTAATGCATCTAATACTCGTGAAACCATGCCATTAGCTATACGCATTTTAGCAATTTCATTTTCATTTTTAATATAGACACCACGAAACTTTTTCATAACCTAGCGACCTCTTCTATTCTTTTCAATTAAACTATCATATTGCTTTGAAATCATATGGGATTCAACTTGCCCCATAAAATCAATCGCAACACCTACTAAAATAAGTAAGCTTGTTCCACCAAAATAAAAAGGAACGTTAAATTTAGCAATAAGAAGCATTGGAAGAACAGAAATTATAGCAATGTACACACCGCCCCACAAAGTAAGACGACTAAGTACAGAATCAATATATTCACGGGTTTTATCACCAGGTCTTATTCCAGGAACAAAACCACCTGCTTTTTTAAGATTTTCAGCAATATCTTTTGGATCAAAAATTACTGCCGTATAAAAATAGCAGAAAAAGAATATAAGAGCTATAAATACTATATTATAAACAATACTCGTTGGTTGAAACCAACGTACAATTTCTTGCAACCAAAGAGCTGTTGAAAAAGAGCCTAATGTTGCAGGAAACAGTAATAAACTTTGAGCAAAAATAGGAGGTATAACACCTGCTGTGTTAATACGAAGAGGTAAATGTGTAGTTTGACCACCATAAACCTTTCTTCCCATTTGTCTTTTTGCATAATGAATTGGAATTCTGCGTTGAGCTCTTTCCATAAATACTATACCAAAAAGAACAGCTCCCATAAAAACTATAAGAAAAAGAACAAAAAGGATATTCATATCCCCTGCTACCACGAGTTGATAAACACGAGCTAATGCACTAGGAATACCAACTACGATACCAGAGAAGATAATTAACGAAATACCATTTCCTATTCCCCGAGTTGAAATTTGTTCACCAAGCCACATTACAAGCATAGTTCCAGTAGTAAGCGTTATAATTGTTACTACTTTAAATTCCAAACCAGGATTAAGCACAACAGGTAAATTACTTACAGGACTTGTCATACCTTCTAAGAAAGCAGTAATACCAAATCCTTGTACAACGGTAATTAACACAGTTAAATAGCGGGTATACTGGGTAATTTTACGACGTCCGGCTTGCCCTTCCTCTTTTGCCATACGTTTAATATCAGGACTAATAACTTGCATAAGCTGCATAATAATAGAAGCTGAAATGTAAGGCATAATTCCAAGGGCGAAAACTGACACATTGGAAAGTCCGCCCCCAGAAAACATATCTAACAAGGCAAAAACTGAACCTTGTAAACGTGCGAAGAAGTCAGCAAGAGCAGCAGTATCCACGCCAGGAACTGGAACATGAGCACCAACTCTGTAACAAACTAATAAAAAGAATGTCCACATAATTTTGGTGCGTAATTCACCAGAAGACGCAAGTTTATCTACTCCGCTTGACACTTATTATTCCTTTTCTGCTTTGTCAGTGCAACCGCACTCACATTGACATAATTCATTAACTTTGCCACCAGCAGCTTCAATTTTAGCTTTTGCTGATTTTGCAAAGCGATGAGCTTCAACAGTCAAAGCTTTTGTTACGTTACCACCACCAAGAATTTTTACTGGTGCACCATAACGGCAAAGTCCACGACCATATATATCATCTAAAGTAATTTCTGATTTACCTTCAAAGGACGCTTCTAAGCGATCGAGGTTGATAACTTCAAAAGTAACTTTAAAATCAAAGTTTTTGAAGCCACGTTTTGGTAAACGACGCATTAAAGGCATTTGACCGCCTTCAAAGCCAGCTTTTACTCCGCCACCTGCACGTGCATTTTGACCTTTATGGCCTTTACCAGCAGTGTGACCTAAGCCAGAACCGTCACCACGACCAACACGTTTACGTGTTTTGCGTTCTTCAGGAAATGGATAAAGTTCATTAAGTCTCATTATTCGCTGACCTCAATTAGGTGTTTTACCTGTTCGATCATGCCACGAATAGCAGCATTATCCTTAAATGTTTTTACCATTTCGCGACGTTTAAGTCCAAGAGCATCAAGAGTTTTCTTTTGTGATGGCTTGATACCAATACGACTGCGAACGAGTTTTACTTTAATTTCGGACATGGCTATCTCCTACCTTATTTACGAGGAGCTTCAAGCTTCTTACCGCGGATTTCAGAAACTTCTTCTGCACTGCGTAAAGAAGTGAGTCCTTCCATAGCGGCACGAAGCACGTTATGGGGATTGTTAGTGCCAATCGCTTTAGAAAGAACATCGGTAATACCAACAGCTTCCATTACAGCACGAACTGCACCACCAGCGATAACACCAGTACCACGTGAAGCAGGTTTCAAAAGTACGCGACCTGCACCGAAACGACCTAAAACTTCATAAGGTAAAGTTCCTTCAATTAAAGGAATTTTTACCATAGATTTTCTAGCTCTTTCGCTAGCTTTACGGAGAGCTTCTGGCACTTCTTGTGCTTTGCCAAGACCAAAACCAACGCTTCCGTTTCCGTCTCCAACAACTACAAGGGCACTAAAACTAAAGCGTCTACCACCCTTAACAACTTTCGCAACCCGGTTCAAATGGACGATTTTTTCGATAAGACCGGAATCTTGCGTTTCTTGCTTTTGTTCCATGTTTTTTCCTGTACTATTATCAGTCAGATTTTTACCTTAAGGCTAGTCCATTAGAACTCAAGACCACCTTCACGTGCACCATCAGCAATAGCTTTAATGCGTCCATGATAGAGGTATCCATTACGATCGAAAACAACTTTTTTAATATTTTTTTCTAACGCAATACGAGCAACTTCTTTACCAACAATTTCAGCTCCAGCTTTATTGCAAGCAACTTTTTGTCCACCTTTTGCAAGAGCTAAGGTAGAAGCTTGAGCTAAAGTTGCACCAGTCATATCATCAATAATTTGGGCATAAATATGCAAATTAGAGCGAAACACCACTAAACGAGGGCGTTCAGATGTGCCGGAGAGTCGCTTACGAATGCGAACTTTACGCTTCATGCGAACTTCATTTTTAGAAAGCATCATATCTATAACCCCTATTTGCCCTTACCACCGGACTTACCGGCCTTGCGGCGAATAATTTCATTTTCGTATTTAATACCTTTACCTTTATATGGTTCAGGCTTACGTAAACGACGAATTCTTGCACACATTTCACCTACTAATTCTTTATTAGAACCAGAAATAGTAAGTTTTGTGCCTTCCGCTTTAGCTTCAATTCCTTTAGGAAGTTCAACAATAACTGGATGTGAAAAACCAAGTGCTAATTCAACAATATTACCTTTTACAGCAACTTTATAACCAACACCAATAACTTCTAAAGTCTTTGAAAAACCTTTTGTTACACCTTCAACGCAGTTAGCTAAAAGTGTACGGCGAAGACCATGTTGTGCAGCTGTTGTGCGATCTTCGGTATTTTTACGGGTAATAGTAACAGATTCTGCTGTTACTTCGTAATTCAAAAGGTCACAAAGCGGAGTTGTTAAAGATCCTTTAGGACCTTTTACTTCCACTATATCTTGACCCAATTTCACTTCAACCCCTTTTGGGAGAGCGATGGGCAATTTACCAATTCTAGACATTGTTATTCCACCTTGCTACGTATGTTGGCTTACCAAACTTCACAAAGAAGTTCGCCACCGCTTTTACGATCGTGAGCACTTGCACCGTCAAGAACACCCTTAGAGGTAGACAAAATACAAATACCAAGTCCGTTTTGAACGCGTGGAATATGGTGAGCGTTTACATAAATGCGGCGACCTGGTTTACTAATACGGCGTAAACCACTAATCGCAGGGCGGCCTTTGACATACTTTAGCTCAATGGTAATGTTACGGTCTTCAACCTTAACATCTTCCACATAGCCTTCCTGCTTAAGGATGGATGCTAAAGCTTCCTTCATCTTAGAGCGCGGCACACTTACTTCCTTATGAAGGGCCATGTGTGCGTTGCGGATACGCGTAAGCATATCGGCAATAGGATCGGTCATGGGATTTCTCCTAAATTATATTGCTGTTACCAGCTAGATTTGCGTACTCCAGGCAATTCACCTTGGAGAGCCATTTTTCTAAAACAAATACGGCATAAACCAAAATGACGCATATAGCTTCGTGGACGACCGCAAATAGGACAACGATTGTAACCACGAGTAGAGAATTTTGGTTTACGAGTTGCTTTTACTTCAAGAGCAGTACGGGACATACTCTAATCTCCTTACTTACGGAAAGGCATACCAAGTTGCTCAAGCAACAATTTGCCTTCCTTGTCCGTGGTTGCGGTTGTAACGATAGTAATATTAAGACCTTTGCTATTTTCAATACGATCAGATTCCATTTCAGGGAAAATCATATGTTCTTTAACACCAAGAGTAAAATTACCACGTCCATCAAATCCACGATCAGGGATACCGCGGAAGTCACGAACGCGAGGCAAAGCAAAGTTCATCAACTTGTCTAAAAAGTCCCACATTTGTTCTTTACGTAAAGTAACACGAACACCAATAGGCATACCTTCACGAAGTTTAAAAGCAGCAATAGACTTTTTAGCACGGGTTACGACTGCTTTTTGACCGGCAATAGCTGATAATTCTTGAACTGCTTCTTCAATCAACTTATTGTTCTGTGCTGCAGAACCAAGGCCGATATTCAAAGAGATTTTTTCAATTCCAGGAACCTGCATAGAAGATTTATAATTAAACTCTTTTTGCAATACCGGAACAACTTTTTCTCTGTAAATACTTTCAAGACGGGTCATCGTCGCACCTTCTAGAGAGTTTTGTTGCACTTCTTGCAGAAGCGAACTTTTTTATCATTTTCCATTCTGTAACCTACACGAGTTGGAGCTTGGCAAGATTGACAAACTACCATAACGTTAGATACATGAATTGGCATTTCTTTATCTACAATACCACCAGGTTCACGTTTGTATGGGTTAGGTTTAACATGACGTTTTGCCATATTAACTTTTTCTACCAAAACGCGGTCGGATTTTTTCAAGATTTTTAAAACCTTGCCAACTTTACCAACTTCTGCGTCTTTTCCAGTGATAACCTTTACAACGTCACCTTTGCGAATACGATATTTATTCATATCAATATGCTCCTACAACACTTCAGGCGCAAGAGACACGATTTTCATAAAGTTCATAGCACGAAGTTCACGAGCTACTGGTCCGAAAATACGTGTACCCACAGGTTCACCTTGCTTAGAAAGAAGCACGGCTGCGTTGGTGTCGAATTTAATATAGGAACCATCTGTACGGCGAACTTCTTTTGCGGTACGAACGATAACAGCTTGCATTACATCGCCTTTTTTTACTTTAGCGTGTGGGATAGCGTCTTTTACTGACACCATAATAATATCACCTACTGACGCATAACGACGATGTGATCCACCGAGAACTTTAATGCAAGCCACTTCTTTAGCACCAGAATTGTCCGCCACTTGAAGACGAGATTCTACTTGAATCATGGCTTAATTCCTCTTAAATAATACAATCCTTAAATTTTCTTAACGCATATTATGCTATTTCTAAAAAAAAGAAAAGCAAAAATATGCGTAAAGAAAAAAATCTTTAAGGCTAGATAGCTTTCTCAAGCACTGAAACTAAATGCCAGCGTTTGTTACGGCTCATTGGTCTATATTCAACAATTTTAACTTTATCGCCGATGCCACATTCGTTCATTGGATCATGTGCTGTACATTTTTTACGACGACGCACATATTTACCTAAACGAGGATGTTTTACCAACGTTTCTACTCGTACAACAATGGTTTTGTCGCTCTTATCGCTAATAACGATACCTACGAGCGTTCTGCCCTTGCGCTGTTCAATTGCGCTATTCATATACGCTCCTATGCCTTAATGCCTTTTTCTGACATAACAGTCAAAATGCGGGCAATATCTTTTTTAGTGGCAGGAATTGATGCAGTTTTTTCAAGCTGTGCAGTTGCATGTTGAAAACGAAGATTAAAAAGTTCTTGACGAAGAGAAGTCAATTTATCTTTCAAATCTTTTTCGCTCAATTCACGAATTTCTGTTATTTTCATATTAGAAAGCTCCCTCTCTCGTTACAATAACAGTTTTGATAGGTAACTTATGAGAAGCACGTACCAATGCTGTTTTTGCAAGTTCAAGGTCAACTCCCTTGATTTCGTAAAGAATACGGCCTGGTTTTACAGGAGCGCACCAGCCCACTGGTGAACCTTTACCGCTACCTTGACGAGTTTCAAGGGGCTTTGCAGTAACTGGATGATCGGGGAACACACGAATCCAAACTTGACCACCACGACGAATATGACGCATCATTGCGATACGAGCAGCTTCGATTTGTTGGCTGGAGAGCTTGCCATGTTCCACCGCTTTCAAGCCGATGTCACCGAATGCAACGGTAGCACCGCGAGTAGCTGGACCGCGTAAACGACCTTTTTGCCATTTACGGAATTTAATTCTTTTTGGTGCAAGCATTATTGTTCCACCTCTTTATCAAGGATTTCACCTTTGTAGATCCACACTTTGATACCAATAATACCATAGGTGGTGCTAGCTTCAGCAAATCCGTAATCAATGTCAGCACGAAGGGTTTGCAAAGGTACTCGACCATCGCGATACCATTCAGAACGTGCAATTTCAGCACCTGCTAAACGACCGCCAGCAGTAACTTTGATACCTTCTGCCCCAAATTTACGAGCCATAGTAACAGTACGTTTCATCGCACGACGGAAAGCAACACGGCGTTCTAATTGAGCACCAATGCTTTCTGCTACTAATTGCGCGTCAATTTCAGGACGACGAATTTCATTAACTTCAAGTGCAAATTCACGGCCGAATTTTTTCTTGAGATCTCCGCGAAGTTTTTCAATTTCAGCACCTTTACGACCGATAATAATACCAGGACGAGCTGTTGAAAGAATAAGGCGAATTTTTTCACCAAAACGTTCGATCTCAATTTTGGAAATTCCTGCTGCGTAAAGAAGTTTCTTCACATGTTTACGAATTTTATGATCTTCAAAAACATTAGAAGCATAATCTTTTTTACTGTACCAGCGAGAAAGCCAGTTTTTATTATATCCGAGCCGGAAGCCGTAAGGATGTACTTTTTGACCCATAGCCTTACTCCTGTCCTTCCGCGAGAATTACGGTGATGTGGCTTGTGCGTTTGCGAATGTGCATAGCACGGCCTTGTGAGCGTGGCATAAAACGCTTCCATGTTGGACCTTCATTAACAACCACTTCTTTTACAATCATGGAGTCAACGTCGATTCCAGGTAATTGAGCTGCATTTGCCAACGCTGAACGAACCACACCATATAAAACACCAGCTGGTTTATTAGGCGTGAATTTAAGCATGTTCAATGCGTCTTCTACTGGTAAGCCCATAACGTTTTGAGCAACGAGACGGGTCTTACGTGGAGAAACACGTTGATACTTTGCAATTGCTTTAGATTCCATGTACGTTACCCGCTATTTTTTTGCTTTAGATTTTTTGTCAGCAGCGTGACCATAATAGGTACGGGTTGGTGAAAATTCACCAAGTTTATGTCCTACCATGTTTTCTGTAACAAAAACTGGAATGAATTTTTTACCGTTATGTACGGCAAAGGTAAGGCCAACCATTTCTGGAAGAATAGTAGAACGACGTGACCAAGTTTTAATAACTTTATGATCACCAGTAGATGCTTCTACTTTCTTCATGAGGTGGCCGTCCACAAATGGGCCTTTTTTTAATGATCTAGGCATAATGATCGGCTCCTCTTACTTCTGACCGCGACGTTTCAAGATGAGACGGTTGGAAGGTTTCTTAGGATCACGTGTCTTATAACCCTTAGTTGGAATACCCCAAGGAGTTACAGGATGACGACCACCTGAGCTACGACCTTCACCACCACCTAATGGGTGGTCAACTGGGTTCATCGCTACACCGCGAACCTTTGGACGACGAGATAACCAACGGTTACGTCCCGCTTTACCAAGGCTAATATTTTCATGCTGAACGTTACCAACTTGACCAACAGTAGCAAGACAAGTGAGAAGAACACGACGAACTTCACCAGAAGGTAAACGCAAGGTAGCATATTTGCCTTCTTTAGCAACTAATTGAGCATAGGTTCCAGCTGCACGGCACATTTGACCACCGCGTCCTGGATTGAGTTCGATATTATGTAGATTGGTACCTACTGGAATACGAGCCATTGGAAGTGCGTTACCTGGTTTAATATCTGCTTTTTCACCAGCTAAAATAGCATCACCTTGTTTAATACCAACAGGAGCTAAAATATAACGCTTTTCACCATCAGCATAATGCAAAAGTGCAATACGTGCTGTACGGTTTGGATCATATTCAATATGGGCAACCGTTGCAGGAATGTCCATTTTATTACGTTTGAAGTCAATAATACGGTATAAACGTTTGTGACCACCACCACGACGACGGCTAGTTACACGACCGTAATTATTGCGACCACTTTTCTTGGTCAAACCTTCAGTGAGCGACTTTTCCGGAGTTGTTCTGGTAATTTCAGCAAAATCAGAAACAGTTTGGAAACGACGGCCAGCAGAAGTAGGTTTTAACTTACGAACTGCCATGTCTTACACTCCCTCGAAGAATTCGATTTTATCACCTTTAGCAAGGGTAACGTAGGCTTTACGGTAGCCTGCGATACGACCTTTTACACGGCCAGAACGCACGCGTTGACGTGGTTTAACCGTAACTACATTAACTTTTTCAACCTTAACCTTAAAAGCCGCTTCAACAGCTTTTCCGATTTCGATCTTATTTGCCTTTGGGTCAACAAAAAAAGCAATTTGCTCTGCTGTATCACGGAGCATTGTAGCTTTTTCGGTTACCACAGGGCGGAGAAGAATCTTGGTATAATCCATTTTCATTCCTCACTCAAGGCTATTTAAGACGTGCTTCAAGGTGTGACAAGCTTCCTTCAAGAAGAACAACTTGTTTATGATTGAGCACTTCGTAAACATTAACCTTCTCAGGTGTTACCACAGTAATGCCTGGGATATTGCGAGCTGCTAAAGCTACTACGTTATCTTTAAGCATATCGTCACCAGGGGTAACCACAAGTGCTTTTGTTAAACCAAGAGCTTTTGCAACTGTTGCAAAATTTTTGGTTTTTGCTTCAGCCAAATCAATGGATTTAACTACCATGATGTCATTATCAACAACACGAGAAGATAAAGCCATACGTAAAGCTAAAGTACGCACTTTTTTATTTACTTTAAAACTATAATCACGAGGTTGTGGTCCAAAGATAATAGCACCGCCACGCATAATTGGAGAGCGATTGCTTCCTTGACGAGCATTACCAGTACCTTTTTGTTTAAAAGGCTTTCTACCACCACCACTTACAAACGCACGAGTTTTAACTTGATGAGTACCAGCACGCAATGCCGCACGATGAGCGCGAACAACCAAGTTAAGAATCTCAGGGCGTACCTCTACTTCAAATACTTCTGGAGCAAGGGTAATTTCACCTTGTTCTTTCTTCATTTGATCGTAAACTTTCAAAGTAGCCATTATTCTCTCCTGCCTACTGCTTACGCACTAATACAAGACCGTTTTTAGGGCCTGGAACAGAACCTTTTACAAGGATCACGCCGTCTTCTTGACGAACTTCCACAATGGTTAAGCCTTGTTCGGTAACTTGTTCGTTACCCCATTGACCTGCCATTTTTTTACCTTTAAAAACGTGTCCAGGAAAAGTATTGTTACCGATAGAACCAGCGTTACGGTGAACTTTTTCGTTACCGTGACCGTCTTTAATACCAGCAAAGTTCCAACGACGCATTACGCCTTGATAACCTTTACCAACACTTGTACCTGTTACTTTAATTTTATCACCAACTTGGAACATATCGAGAGTAAGTTGTTCACCTACATTTTGTGTTGCTGGAGCTTCTAAACGAAGTTCGCGAACTGTACGATAATTACCAACATTAGCTTTGGCAAAATGCCCACGCATGGCTTTAGACACATGCTTTTCCTTAGCTTCATCAAAGGCGATTTGAAGAGCATTATACCCATCTTTTTCCGCCGTTTTTACTTGGGTAATAGGGCATGGACCTGCCTTGATTACTGTAACAGCAACGGCTGTACCGTCACCGGCAAAGATACGGGTCATACCCAATTTACGTCCTAATATTCCCATTTTCTCAGACATAACGCCCCTCACTAGAGCTTAATTTCCACATCCACGCCTGCTGGTAAAGAAAGTTTACCAAGAGCGTCTACGGTCTGTTGCGTGGGTTCGAGGATATCCATAAGACGTTTATGAACTCTCATTTCAAATTGTTCACGTGATTTCTTATCAACGTGTACAGAGCGGTTAACCGTGTATTTATGAACATTGGTAGGTAATGGAATTGGTCCTGCTACCCCAGCGCCTGTGTTACGCGCTGTATCCACGATTTCCGCCACAGCCTTATCCAAGATGCGATAATCGTAAGCCTTAAGCTTAATACGGATACGATCACTGCCAACTGTTGTCATTGCGAATCTCCATTTTGGCAATTCGCTCCGAAAGATACTGAAAATTTCTTTCGGAGTATCCACCGTTATAAACGGTCGGTCAACTTTACATTGACCATCAAAAAAGAAGTAAACAAGAAACTCAGGAAATGCTTACTTCTCATTCCTTACACATTGTTACCAGACAACGACAAAAACCCTCATGTATTTCACTGGGGTTTGGGCTTCATTTTATGTTTTTACGGAAAATAGGGATCAGAATAGCTTTTCCCGTTTCGTAAAAATAAAAAAACAACATAAAAATAATAAGCCGACCCGGGTCTGCCATCCTGTCTGAAACGAAATTTCTTTCGTATTGAGATAGGTGGTCCCACAGGGATCACACATGCACAAGCTTTTTGCTTGTTAGATAACCTTACAACTTGCGAAGCCTGCAAGCTGGAACGGCTGACAATACTGGCATGGTGACGCCTGTAAATGTCAAAGTTTTCATAATGAAAACACAATTCAGAACAAGCCTAACTTGTCCTTCCCCGCCGTCCGGGGATTGCCTCATCAAGAGGTGATTTATATAATTACTTCTAATTCCTTATTCTGTCAACTAATTTAATGATTTTTTTAATTTTTTTCTTGCTTTATTAAAAAAAATATTTTTATTAGAATAAATATATTAATTATGATTGCTTTTTTATACACAAAAAATTTTAACTTATAAAAAACAATTTTCTTATTTAATTACCCTAAAAAACTTCTCAATTTTTATACTATTCACGAGATTTTTATGTTACTTTATATTCATGTTCCCTTTTGTGCAAAAAAATGTAATTACTGTGCTTTTTTTTCTTTGCCAACTGCTTCATTAAATATCGAGGAAGTATTTAAACCTTCTTTAACATTAATAACTCCCCCAAGTGCATTATACGAAAGTACCCCCATTAGTTCACCTTTTAAAATCTCCTCAACTGCACGACAACAAACAGCAAAGCAAACAATACTTTCACAACCTAAAAAAACACCACAAAAAACATCATCTGTACAATCATTATCAGCTTTTCTAACAGGACGTGAAATTGAAAAAAATTCTACAATTACAATAAAATCAGATAAACCAAGCTCTACATTGGCAGATGCTTTCCTTTCAAAAGAACAAGCTGAACATTTAAGAAATAAACTAGGTATTGCAAAATTTCAAGAAAATCAAATTATTGAAAAAAAAGTTGAACGTATGAAATTACCTCAATCGTTTAGCATTAATTTTAAAGAAGAACACCCTTTACTCACAAGTTCGGAATACTCTCTTTGGAAAAGAACTATTTTGCAAGAATTATCCATTTTAGCAGATTTTTATAAAGATAAACCCATTACAAGTATTTTTTTTGGTGGTGGCACACCTTCATATATTCCTATTGCTGATATAGAACAAATTCTTTTTCATATTATAGGAAAATTTTCTGTATTAGAAGATGCAGAAATTACTATTGAATGTAATCCAGAATCTCTTACAAATTACAAAGCACTTGGGTATTTTAAGATGGGCTTTAACCGTGCTTCTTTAGGGGTTCAATCACTTAACAACAAACACCTTAATATTATGGGAAGACCACATTCTGCAATGCAAGCACATCAAGCTTTTCATTATTTGCGTACTGCTGGTTTTCAAAATATTAGTCTTGATTTTATTTGGGGAGTGCCAAGTCAACGATTACGAACATGGATTGACGATATAAAAGCAGCCATTAAACTTGATCCTGAACATATTTCTGCTTATGGCTTAACAATAGAACAAGGTACAGAATTTGATTTACTTGACAAAGAAGGAAAACTCGAATTTGCCAGCGAAATGGAACAATCACAAATGTATAAAACAGGTTCTGGATTATTGGAAGAAGCTGGCTATATGCAATATGAAATTTCAAACTATGCAAAAATGGGCTATCAATGTAAACATAATTTAGGCTATTGGCTTGGTGACGATTATCTAGGAGCAGGGCCTTCTGGTGCTAGCACAGTAAATCATATTCGCCGCACCCATGCACAAAATATAGAAGATTGGGCTATTGATATTGCAACAAGTCTTGCACAAGATTTAAGCGATCAACAAAAAGGTAAACTTTGTACTACTAGCTCCTACACAACAGAACAACTTAACCACGTTGAACAAATTTGCGAACTGCTTATGTTAAGGCTTCGTACAAGCAAAGGATTAAATGTAGCTGAATATAAAGCTCTTACAGGAAAAGCATTTCTAAAAGAACACAATAAACTTATTCAACTACTAGATCAAAATAATCTCATGCGAATGAAAAATGGCTATGCCTATTTTACCCGTACAGGTATGCTTGTTTCTAACAGTATACTCGAACATTTCTTTAAAGCAATTCGTGAAAAATACGGAAAATTAGAATTACAAAAAAAATAGTTTTTTAGGGGGAGGACTTTTTATAAAAAGTCCTCCCCCTAAAACCCCCTTTCAAAAATTTTTAATACAAAATTCCTTTTGCATACAAAAGAAATTTTATTTATTCTTAATTTTCATCTAAAGTGTATTTCAAATTATTTATAATTATTAAATTTTGTTCTCTAATAATAAAAATAACTATTTGCAATACAATAGCATTTAAAAATTCTTATAATTACTGTATGATAACAAAAAACTTTTTTATTTTTTTAAGATAAAAAAGTTTTTACTAATATCCTAACATAAGCAAATTTGCCTGATTGAGGGGGGAGTGGGGGAAATCATTTCCCCCACAAAAAATAAAAAATGAATACCAACAATAAACAACTTTACGGACGATTAGCACCAAGCCCAACAGGATATTTGCATTTAGGCAATGCATGGTCTTTTTTACTTGCTTGGCTTTCAATACGTTTAGCAAATGGAAAAATTTTTTTACGCATAGAAGATATTGATCCACAACGCTCTAAACCAGAATTTGTACAAGGTATTTTAGACGATTTTGCATGGCTTGGTATTGATTATGATGAAAAAATAATTTTTCAAAGCCAACGCTTTCCTCTTTATCAAAAATATTGTTCAAAACTATCAGCTCTTATTTATCCTTGCTATTGTACTCGCAAAGAATTACGTGATTTAGCAGGAGCTCCACAAATCAAAAATCCTTTAACTAAAACACGCTTTATTATGCCAGATATGGGTGTTAATTATCCTCGAACTTGTCGTTTTTTACCAAAAGAACAACAACATAATAAAAATGCGTGCTTGCGTTTGGCTTGCCCACCTTTTGAAAAACAAGAACATATTCCACAATGTTTTTTACATCTTTCTGAAATATTATCTTTTAATGATTTAATTCTTAGTAAACAACAATTCAATCTTAATGAATGTGGTGGTGATTTTGCTATACAACGATCTGATGGTGTTTGGTCTTACCAATTAGCAGTAAGTATTGATGATATGGAAATGGGTATTAATCACATTGTTCGAGGCGAAGATATTTTAACTTCAACTCCCCGCCAATTATATCTTTTTCAACTTCTTCATTATCAAGCACCACAATATGCTCATATTCCATTACTTTTAAATGAAAATGGTGAACGCTTAGCTAAACGCCATGCTAGTTTAAGTTTAAAAGCAATTCGTGAAAATAATCCAAATCCAGAAAACCTTATTTCTTTCTTAGCACACCTTATGGGGTTTACAGGAAAATTTTCCTCTGCCCCTGACTTACTCCACCACTTACAACAAAAAAAGTTATCCTCTTTTCCTTTTGAAAATCTACGTCAATATCATAACGGAATTATAACAAGTTTTAGTTAATATTCTTAAATGTATTTTTAATTTTATTTTTTTGAGAGAAAATTTCTAAATTATTTTTTTGAGAGGGAAACTTTTGAAAAAGTTCCCCTCTCAAACTCTCCCCTCAAAACTTTTTAATCCAAAATCTCCTTTACGAACAAAAGAACTTTTGTTTTTCAATATTATAAAAATAGTCACAATACAAAATATTAGAACATACTTATATTCCATATACAAAACAACTACATTTTATTTTTAAGAAAAAAAATTTTCTACTCATGCCTACTCTGTAAGTTTATTGAAAGTTATTTCAATAAACTTACCTGATTGAGGGGAGGTGAGGGAAATCATTTCCCCCAAAAGAAAAATAAAATCAATTTAGAAACACACCATACAAAAAATTTTAGATAAAAATAAAAAAACACTTGACAGAGTCAAACAATATACGTATAAGAACTACATCAAGTGCGCTTGTGGCTCAGCTGGATAGAGCAACAGGCTACGAACCTGTAGGTCGGGCGTTCGAATCGCTCCAGGCGCGCCATAAATTTCAAGGATTATAAAGTAATTTATAATCCTTTTTTTATTTAACTGCCTCAAAATATATTTATTCTTTTTCAAAACAAAAATTTTCTATATTAATTCAATACCTATCTATTATTTTTTAATTAACATACCAAAATATATTTATAAATAATTTTAATTAGGGTGTGTTTCCAAATTATTTATAATTACTTTAACTATTAGACTTATAAAACAAAAAAATATTTTCACGAAATCACAGACCTAATAGTTTCACTCTCTGAAAGCGAAGAGCAAAGCGACTTGCTAAAAAAATGTGTACCAGAAAGAACTCTTAGGGTGCATTGCTTGCGAGGCAGCGGTAGCCATTGGCGAAGAATAAGCTTTACGGATAGCGGCAGCGGTTTATGTATATTAATTTCGCGTAACTAATTGCTGTCTTTATTCGTAGCTTCCTGCGTCACAACGGCTAAAGCGGGGGTGAGAGCTACTACCCAAAGGGCGACGAAGTCGTTTCCCTTATACCGAGTTTACGAGGTTTAGGGAAATAGACAGCAATACTAGAAGAGATTTTCCCCCCGTTAACTTATCCCCTGCTCGGATCAACAGAGTGCCCCCTCCCTTATAAAACTTGATACTATGCAATAGTATAACAAATAAAAAAATGTTATATAAACAAGAAAAATAAAAATTAATTTAAAAACACACCCTATATATCCAAGTCTGACAATATTAAATAAAAAATAATACAATCCAAAAACGTTATGTAAAATAATTTTTCCCAAACACTATAAAGAGATTTTGCTATTAAACTATACATATCTTATTATAATTAAAAACAGATACTTATTTGATAAAAAACAAAGAACAAAGAAAAGGTAATGAAAATAGAAATGCCTTATTAAGGGAGTTTTATCCAAAACAAACAAATTTATCTAACGCTACGAAAAAAGAATTAAGAAAGAAATTGAAACTTATCAATAAGAACTAAAAAATGTTTAAATTGGAAAACTCCCATTGAAATTTTTCTACATAAAGTATCACACTTGGGGTTATAATTCGACTTTTCTAATATTCCCTTAATACACTTTCTCTTTCAAAAATTACAACTATTAAATTTATCTTTTTTTCTTTTGGGAAAATGATTTCCTTTCCCTCTCTTAATTAGGCAAATTTATTGAAACAAGTTCTAATAAATTTGCGTATGTTAAGGTATTAGGAAAAAATTTTTTCTCTCAAAAATAAAAAAATTCTTTGCTTTCATATAATGATTATAAGTATTTTCTGATACTATTGCATTACAACTATTTTATTTTTATGATTAAAGAACGAAAGTTAATAATTATAAATAATTTAGAAAAACACACCCTATTAATTATTTTTTATTATTTTTCAAAAAAAACATTTGACAAATAAAAACTTTTTACGTAAAAGCTTTTTTACGGAAAACGTCTCCATCGTCTAGCCGGCCCAGGACAGCGGCCTTTCACGCCGTCAACAGGGGTTCAAATCCCCTTGGAGACGCCAGAAATTTAGAGGACTTAGAAAAATTCTAAGTCCTTTTTTTTATAAAATAGCCAATCCAAGTTCAACACAATACTTCCTATTTTATATTATACTTACAGCTAACTAAAAATATTTTTTAAATATTTCATTCTTTTGTATTCTTTTTTAAAAAAATAATTTCATTTCAATTTATTACTGTATTCATATAAAAAAATACCCCACTCATTAACAAAATATAAAAATTAAAAAAGTATAATTCCATAAACAAAATTAGAAATTAAACAAAGACGACAATAGAAGAGCAAAACAAAAAACAAAATAGTTCTTAAAAGATTACAGGAAAGCAGCATAGTAGATATTTATATTGAATATAATATATCACAAACTTAATATTATAAATGAAAAAATATTTTTTATCTAATGCTAATCAGACTTTTACAGTAAATCAAAAAAGTAAAAACAAAAACAAAGAGTAGAGTAAGAAAATAATAAATCACACAAAGTTATAGGTAAGTCGACTATAAAATAAAAAAATAATAGTAAAAATAAAAAGAAACTTATCACTCAAACAGCAAAAACAAGATAATTTTCTTTTATTAACGAACTAAAAAAATTAGAGATTATCAATAATAGACCTAAAAAATATTTAAACTGGAAAACTTCCATTGAGGTTTTTCTACATAAAATATCACATTTAATGTTATAATTCAGCTATTATAAATAATTTAGAAATACACCTTACTTTTTTCAAAATGAGTAAAAAGGTAACAAATCCATAAAAAAAGTGTTTCAAAAGGTATCAAAAATTACTTCTTTTTAAAAGAATATTTTTAAATAATGTATAAATACAATGGGTTATCATTTTGGCATAACCTTTGCTATATGTTAAGTATCAAAAATATTTTTTAGGGAGCAAGTTATGAAAATGAAAAGTTTATTAGGAGCTATTACATTAGCAGTTGTATTAATTGGTGGAACAAAT
>JARHYD010000050.1 GCA_029258655.1 Mailhella sp. | reverse complement strand
TGTAAAATTAGGTTCTGTACCTTTTGAAATTCTAACACTTCACCGTTTATCAGGCGAAAACCTTCTTGCCTTAGCAAAAGACTAAGATTTTTTCATAAAAATAGTAAAACAATATAGCAAGTGTTTTAAAATTATCCATAATTACTTTAATTATTTAAGGTATGTTTTTAAATTATTTATAATTACTTTAACACATTAAACTTATAAAACAAAAATATTTTTATAAAGTCACTAATCTAAACTATTAAAACAATTCGGGGTAAGAATATTACTTCAATAATTCTTACCCCATAACGTTTATACATAAAAAGATAATTACTTATCAGTATTAAATTCTAATTTAATCATTTTAAAACCTTTATTACTTGTTACAAACCAATAATGATCATCTTTTATTCGTATTGGTTTTTCTAACCAGTTATTAAAAATGGTTGGAAATAAATTAACAGAAGATACAAAATCTAAATCATATTCTTTAGGAGCATAGATAGCTCGCATGATAGAATATCTTTCAAACCAAATATTATCTGCTGTATATAATTCTGGAAAAAAGAGGCTCTTTGGTCCACCATGATCTGCTTGAATAATAATAATTGCATTAGGATCTTTTTTCTTAATACTTTTTATGATTCGCATAAAACGAATATTTAAATACTTTATTTGATCCATGTACATTTTAGGATAAACTTCTGGATTATCATAATCATAATCTTCTTTTGGCAAATCACCTTTTTCATCAAAATGAAATGGATGATGAGGACACATCAAATGGCAGTAAACAAAATTTTTCTTTGTTTCAAAAGTATTATTTTCTAACCAATCAAAAACATTGAGCATATATTTTCTAGTACTTAATCGTAAAATTCTTCTGATTATTTTTCTAAAATATGTATCATGAACAAGTGCATGCTCAAAACTATAAGATTTTGCTAAGTCTACTTTATGATCAAAACTATACCCTCTATCATCCATATAATGTTTATCATAATCATTAACAATATGATGTGTCGTATATCCAAGTTTTTTTAATATTTTTAATGTCATATTATCATATTGAAAAGTAGCTAACTGTGCTAAATTCATTTGTTCACTTGCTTTTTCATCATATTTATAAAAATTAACAAGATAATTCATTTGTAATGTAGAAGGTAAAGAATAATTTGTATGTGAATAATTGGGGTGTGCTTCATCATAAACTTTAAAACCTTCTTTTTTTAACCAATTAATAAAAACTTCATTTCCATCATCATAAAAATGTTTTAACGCTGATGCCCCACTATAACTATCAGGAATGAAAAAATAAATATTAGGTAATTCCACCCCTTCCTTTAATGTTAAATCAATATTAATATCTTTTTTAGTAGCTTTATTATAAAATTGAGCAATTCCTTTATTATATTTTACAGCTTCAGAAGCTAAAACAAGAATTGTCAAAATTTCAAGAGCTAAAATTCCCCAAACAAGTTTATCAAGAATAAAATAAGGAGTAAAAATAATCCCAACCAATCCTAATAAAAACGCCACATTTATTAATCGTATTTTTGTAGGTAAATATGTTTTTTTTATCTTGTTAATAATGATTTTTCCATAAAACATAAATAAAACAGAAGAAAAAGTAAGTATTAATGCTTGTTTTACATCAAAAAAACATATAAAAATAAGTGATAATATCAAATAAATAAGTGAATATCCAAAAATTACACAAAGAATTTTTTTATTTTTCACTTCAGAAATATTTTGAACACCTAAAAAACAAATAGGTAAAATTCCAGCTAAATAAGAGCAAAGATAATATGGTAATAACATATCAACCTACAAAATAACGTTTCAACTAACTTATTTTTTTCTTTTTAAAAGATATAATGTTCTTGTTGATTCCCCAACAATATTTTTTTCAATAATATCATAATATTCAAAAAAATATTTTTCAAAACCTTCTTCTGTATATTCAGGAAAAATATCTTCTCTTGTTGCCAAAAGTTTTTTTACTTGTGAATCACTTTTAGGAACAAATTCTAAAATACAATATGGTGCTAATTTAGAAAAAAATTCTGCAATCATAATAAGAGGTACGTTATTAGATATTGCAATATGGTGTATTAATGCTAACGCCATAATACAATCTGGAGTATTTCGCTCTAAAAGGTTTCCACGTTCTTCATTCGCAAATCCAATAGAAGGACTAGGATTTGTTAAATCAAATAGCAAGGGTAAAAGATTTTTTTCTTGATTTCGTTTAATTTGATTATAATTCTTCTCACAAGCCACAGGGTCAATATCAAATGCATAGGCATTAATCCCTTTTTCTGAAGCTAAACGTGTAAAATGCCCATTATTAGCACCCAAATCCCATAATGATTGAGGTTTAATTGTATCAATATAAGAAGAAACTATATCTGCTTTTGCTTTAAATGAATTATCACTATAGTTTGTAAAAGTATAATACTCACCCCATTCGGTATCAGCATGAGGAAACTTTAAACTCATTACAAGATCTTGTAACTGTTCATTCATTTCAAGTAATTTTTCTTTTGAAATATTAGCTGTTTTTTTAAAATCAATATTTTTATCTTCATATTTTTTAGAAAAATATACTTGTAAACAAATATTTGTAAAAATAGAAGGTCTAATTTTTGCTCTTAATGGAAGTAATTTTATAGCTAAATCTAATGGAATTCCATCAATAAAGTTTTTTAATGTAAGCAATAAACGTAAATCTGTATATTGCATTAATAATAAAGGAGCTAAAAAATGTTGACAAAATTGCCTATACGCTTTCCATGGCTGACCTTCTTCATATTTTTCAAAAGAAAGTGTATCTATAAAAATAGGCTTACCATTTAAAAATTGAATATTATATGCACTTGCATCTTTAAGCGACATACCATATTTTAAAGCTATACGTTGAATTTTTAAAGTCAATAAAGCAGAATCCTTTAATTGGCTAAAACTCCATTCATAAGGATATGAAATAAAAGGTACTTGGACAGGAAAAATTTTTTTCCAAAATTCATTCGTTTCAATTTCAGAATGAGATATTAAATACTGTTTAGAAACCAATTCCTCATATAACCCTGATTGCATTAATAATTCATAATTAGGTTTATATGATTCATTAATTATTCGAAAAATTTTATTATCTTCTACACAAATAAAACCATCAGGATCACGAAAAGACGCTTTATTTTTATTCATAATCTTTATCATTACCTTTGCCAAACAATTTTAAAATATTATTATAAATACCTTTAAAAAAGGTTACAATTCCTGCCAAAAAGCTCATAACCATTTGAAAAAAATCACTACCAGATCCAGGATTAATGTAGGCAAAAGCATCACTTGGATAACACATAATCACTAAAAAAAGAATAAAAATAAGAGCAAATTTATTTCTAATCATAAACACATATCCTTATTAAAATATAACTATAATTTAATAATTTTTAAATATATTTTGTAATAATTACATTTTTATATCTTACTGTCAAGATAAAGCTTTTCCATATATTTTATTATGGATAATAAATCATTTACTTAATACTATATAATAACAACTAACTAGGAGCTGTCTCTAAAAAAACTGGACATATTTTTAATTATATGTTTAACTTTATTTATGAGTAGACATGATATTTCTGATGAAAAATGGGCTGTAATAGCTCCTATGTTGGTAAAAAACAGCAGT
>JARHYD010000135.1 GCA_029258655.1 Mailhella sp. | reverse complement strand
GCTGTTATAGAGTGATAATCTTTTTTGTTTCTGTTTATTTCTCTTATAATAGTTGAATGATGTCGTCCAAGTAAATTAGCAATTTTTCTACAACTAAAATTTAAGGCTAAATATGCCTCTAGCTTTCCTCTTTCAATTATAGTAAGATGTGTGTAGTTCAATAGTAAAACCTCCATGTATTGTTTAGCCAAATATTATTCTACATAAAGGTTTTGTATTGGGCTACTTTTTTTTAATACCTGTCGCACTTCGTTTTACAATTAAAAAAATAAATATTCTTACCCCTAATTGTTTTTAATCGTATAAAATTTAATTTATTTATAACTTTTGTAAAAGAAGTTTTTATTAAAGTAGAGTGTGTTTTCAAAATAATTTTTTTCTTTGTGGGTTACATTGTTTTTATCTGTAACTTCCTTTCTCATAACGGTTAAAGTGAAATGATTTTCTTCAAGTCCTCTCAATCAGGCAAATTTATTGAAATTTATTTCAATAAATTTGCTTATATTAAGGGATTAGTAAAAATTTTTTTAAGTTATTTGTTTTTGTATATTAAATATAAATATTTGCTCATGTTATTACATCATAACTTTTTTATTTTTATTAGGGTGTGTTTTTTTTATAAATGGTATAGTAAAATGATTTGTAATATACTTTAGAAAATATATAAAAAAAGACACCGCTATGATGTCTTTTTTTATATATTTTTATATGATTTATCCGTTAATTTTCTTTTCGATTAATTTTTTATCATCATCATAAGATGGGATTTGACCTGTTTTTTTGTATTGATTTACAAGTCTAAAAATTAATGGACTAAGTAAAAGTACGCCGATAAGGTTTGGAATTGCCATGAGAGCATTTGAGCAGTCAGAAATAAGCCAAATAAGATCAACTTTAAGTAATGCCCCAAGTGGAACCATAACTACATAGGTAAATCTAAAGTATTTTACGGAGTTTTCACCAAAAAGGTAAATGCAGCAACGTTCTCCATATAAGCTCCAACTAAGAATAGTTGTAAAAGCAAAGAAAAGTAAGCTAACTGCAACAAGTTTATCACCGTAAGGAATAGCAAAATTGTATGATGCAGCAGCAAGTGTTGCACCGTTTAATTGTTCTGGAGAAGACCACATACCAGTAATAAGAATAGTGAAGCCAGTCATACTACATACGATAATGGTAGTAATAAAAGTATCGAGCATACCAAGTACAGCTTGGTTTACAGAGCAGTTTGTAGCAGCAGTTGCGTGAGCAATAGGAGCAGTACCAAGACCTGCTTCATTTGAGAATACACCACGTGCCATACCAAAACGGATAGCCATCATAACTGTTGAGCCTATAAAGCCACCTTGAGCAGCTGTTCCAGTAAAGGCACTGCTAATGATAAGACTAAAAATTTCACCAATTCTATCATAAAACATAATAAATACTATGATAGAAATGGAGATATATAAAATAGCCATAAAAGGAACTACTTTACTTGCAAAATCACCAATTCTTTTTACTCCGCCTAAAATAACAGCACCAGCGATAAGGAATAAAGCACCAGCAGTAATAAAGTTTGGAATTTTGAAGCTAGAGTTAAGAGATTCTGCAATAGTATTAGATTGCACCATATTACCTGTACCAAAACAAGCTAAGATACAGAAAATACAAAAGATAATACCTAAGAATTTGAATTTTGGTCCAAGTCCTCTTTCAATAAAGTACATAGAACCACCAACGTAACTTCCATTAGGTGTTTTTTGTCTATAATATACTGCAAGAAGAATTTCTGAAAATTTAGTGGTCATTCCAACAAGAGCAGTAACCCACATCCAAAATAATGCACCAGGACCACCATAATAAATAGCTGTTGCAACACCAGCAATACTACCAGTACCAATAGTACCAGCAAGTGCAGTCATTAAGGCACCAAATGGGGAAATTTCGCCATGTCCAGTTTTTTTTGCCCCAGAAAATACACCTTTAAAAGCTGTTGCCATTTGTCCAAATGTAAAAAATTTAAGTCCAAAAGTGAGGTATAAGCCAGTACCAATTAAGATAACAAGCATTACAGGTCCCCATACAAATCCACTAAGTTCATTAAGAAAATTTTGAATTGCTTGCATAAATAATCCTCATAGAAATTTTTTATATAATATGCTGAAAAAAAAATTTTTTCCAAATAAAATTTTTTATTTTTTTATAAAAAAAAGATTTTTTTTAGTTTAACATATTAAAATTTTTTATAAAAAAATTTTTTTGAGAAAAAAGTAACAAATTTGTTATTTTTATTTTTAGGTCTAAGATTAAAATCAATGCATGCTTTTCTTTTATTTTTTTATTAATGCATACATTGTTTTTTACATTGTTTTATATTAAATATGAGTTTATATTAAAAAATAAAAAATAAGGAATAGTATACTATGCAATATTGGTTATTTAAAACAGAACCTGGTTGTTTTGGAATAGAAGATTTGAAAAAAAGTAAAAATCAAACAACATCTTGGGACGGGGTAAGAAATTATCAGGCTAGAAATTTTATGAAATCAATGAAAATTGGGGATATTGGTTTCTTTTATCATAGTGGAAAAAATCCAGAAATTATTGGGTTAGTGGAGGTTGTAAAAGAAGCCTATCCTGATCATTTTGCATGGAATATGTTTGATCAACATTATGATCCAAAATCAACAGAAGAAAATCCTATTTGGTATATGGTTGATGTAAAACTGCTAGAAGAATTTCAAGAACCAATTACACGAAAACAGTTGTCAGGTGAAATTGCTTTGGCAGGTATGGAATTAATGCGTAAAGGAAGTCGATTATCTGTACAGCCTGTGGAAAAACAATATTTTGATCATATTATGTCTTTAGTAAAATCTAAATAAGGTATTTTTCAAAATTATTTATAACTATTAAACTTTGTTTTTTAATAAGTAAGAATAAAATATTTATAATGCAATAACATTGAAAATATTTATAGTTGTAATGTGAAAACAAATAACTTTTTTATTTTTGAAAAAAAAAGATCTTCTACTCATGCCCTACTAATATAGGCAAATTTATTGAAATGTTTTTCAATAAATTTGCTTGATTGAGGGGGCTTGGGGGAAATCATTTCCCCCAAAGAAAAAAAAAAGAACATTACTTAAGAAAGTTATTCTCGTTAGTAATGTAATAAAAAGTATAAATAATTCAAATAAGTAATAGAATATAGTAGGATATTATATTTATCTTGAGAAAAGTAGTTAAAAAATAAATGTTAGATTACTTTTTGAAAGTATAAAAGTTTTGCTTAATATTGAAGATATGTTATAGGAAGAAACATTGCAATATAATGGCAAAAATGGGAAATAGAAATTGTTCCAATTTCAGAAAAAAACGATTGTATTATATATAAGGAGTAAATGTGAATAACGGTTTTACACATTTTGATAAAAGTGGCAATGCTATTATGGTTGATGTAACAGAAAAAGATATAACAACAAGAATGGCTATTGCAGAAGGAAAAATTTGCTGTAATAAAGAAATTATTGATGCAATAAAATCACAAACAACAAAAAAAGGTGATGTTTTAGGGGTTGCTCGAGTAGCTGGTATTATGGCAGTAAAGCAAACAGCTCATTTAATTCCTATGTGTCACCCTTTACTTATTTCAAAAAGTTCTATTGATTTTGAAATTGATGAAGAAAGTTTTACTATCAAAGTTTTATGTACTGTAAAAATGGAAGGTAAAACTGGGGTAGAAATGGAAGCTTTAACTGGGGTAAATATTGCTTTATTAACAATTTATGATATGTGTAAAGCTATTGATAAAAGAATGATTATAACAGATATTCATTTAGTTGAAAAACATGGTGGTAAGAGTGCGGATTTTTATTTTAACGGAGAGTAAGAATGCAAGACCGTTATGGTAGAATAATAGATTATATAAGAATTTCAATTACTGATAGATGTAATTTGCGATGTATGTATTGTATGCCACAAGAAGGTATTGAACTTTGTAAATGTGAAGATATCTTGCGGTATGAAGAAATTATTCGTTTATGTAGAATTTTTGAAAGTCTTGGTATTAGAAAAATTAAAATAACAGGTGGTGAAGCATTAGTTAGAAAAGATGCTCTTGATTTAATACGTGGGATAAAAAGTATTGAAGGTATTAATCAAGTAACTTTAACTACTAATGGGGTTTTATTAGAAAAATACATTGATGAATTAGTTGCAGCTAAAATTGATGGTATAAATATTAGTCTTGATACTCTTAATGCTGATGAATTTAAACGTATTACTCGTATTGGTAATGTGGAAACTGTCAAAAAAGCTTTGGAAAAAGTGTTGAGATATAAAGAGTTAAATATAAAATTAAATTGTGTTCCTTTTGATAGTTCCAAACAAAATATTATGGAGCTTGTGGGCATTGCAAAAGATAATAATGTTCATGTTCGATTTATTGAAGTAATGCCCATTGGTTTTGGAAAATTGTTTCAGTTTTTAGGAGAAGATCAAATTATACGCCAAATAGAAAGTGTTTATGGCAAAATGAAACCATATACACAAAAGTTGGGAAATGGACCAAGTCATTATTATGAATTAGAAGGTTTTAAAGGTAAAATAGGTTTTATTAGTGCTATTTCTCATAAGTTTTGTCATGAATGTAATAGAATACGATTAACTTGTACTGGGTATTTAAAAACGTGTTTGCAGTATGATTTTGGTATTGATTTACGAGCATTATTAAGAAGTGGTGCAAGTGATGAACAAATAAAAAATGCTATTGAGAAAATTATCATGGCAAAACCATTAGAACATAGTTTTTTAGATAAAAGTATTGAAAGTGAAGAACAGGCAACTATGTCTGCTATTGGAGGATAAATGAAACGAGTAGCAATTATTACAGCAAGTGATAGTGGTTATCATGGAAAAAGAGAAGACTTAAGTGCACCTGTTATAGAAGAAATTATAGAAAAACAAGGGTATCAAGTAGTTAAAAAAGTTTTGTTGCCTGATGATAAGGAAATGTTAAGTCAAAAAATGCAAGAAATTTGTGATAAAAATGAAGCTGATTTAATT
Organism: Mailhella sp.; assembly: GCA_029258655.1. Taxonomy (GTDB): domain Bacteria; phylum Desulfobacterota; class Desulfovibrionia; order Desulfovibrionales; family Desulfovibrionaceae; genus Taurinivorans. The sequence continues at coordinate 1,144 of JARHYD010000135.1, read as the reverse complement.
TTAACAACAGGTGGAACAGGTTTTTCTCCTCGTGATGTTATGCCAGAAGCAACATTAGCAATAACAGAGCGTCTTGTTCCCGGTATTCCAGAAGCAATGCGTGCATATAGTATGCAATTTACTAAAAGAGCTATGCTTTCAAGGGCAGCAGCTGGTATTAGAAAAACAACACTTATTATTAATATGCCAGGATCACCAAAGGCTGTACGTGAGTGTTTAGAATATATTATAACAGAATTAAATCATGGTTTAGAGATTTTGCTTAGTGAAGCGTCTAACTGTGCAAGAAAATAGGAGTTTTTATGGGTAAGGTTATTTCAACTAATATAAGTGAAGTTCGTGGTGTGCAAAAGCATAATGTGGGTAAAGTGAAACTTGTTGAAGATTATGGAATTGAAAATGATGCTCATGCAGGGAAATGGCATAGACAAGTAAGCCTTTTATCCTATGAAAAAATTGAAGCTTTTCGTGCAAAAGGTGCTGAAGTAAATGACGGTGCTTTTGGTGAAAATATTGTGGTATCAGGAATAGATTTTAAAAATTTACCTATTGGTACACGTTTTCAATGTAATGATGTTATTCTTGAAATGACACAAATAGGAAAAGAATGTCATCATGGTTGCGAAATTTTTCAAAAAATGGGTGACTGTATTATGCCTCGTGAAGGGGTTTTTGCTAAAATTATTAAAGGTGGAGAAATTGCCGTTGGTGATGAAATGGTGATTATAAAATAATTTTTTGGGAAAGGGGGAGATTTTCCCCTTTAGTTTATTTTTGGGTAAGTTTTAGCGGATATGAATGAGGGGATTTTTAGGTGTGTTTCGAATATATAAATTATTAAATTTTACTTTCTAATAATGAAAATAAAATATTTGTGATGTAGTTACATTTAAAAAATTTTTATAGTGATTATACGAAAATAAATAACTTTTTTATTTTTGAAAGAAAAGACTTTTACTTATATTTTAAAATAGGCAAATTTATTGAAACTTGTTTCAATAAATTTGCCTAATTGAGGGGGCTTAGGGAAAATTATTTTGCTTTATCCGTATGATAAAGAAAGGTACGGATAAAGACAGTGTAACCCTAAAAGAAAAAGATAAAATGATTAATTTAGAAATATACCCTATAAAATATTTTTGAT
>JARHYD010000133.1 GCA_029258655.1 Mailhella sp. | reverse complement strand
AAAATTTTTTGATTATCAAAAAGAATATTATTTTTCTTACATAAACTATACAATAAATGCATTAAGTTATCATTATTGGGACTTGTAAGTTGATAATTCATTCCATAATATTGGATATATTTTTCTTTTACATTTGGAAATTTTTCTTCTAATTTTTGATAAAAATATTCTCTGCTTCCTTCTCTAAGTGTTAGCCCCATTCCAAAGCAAATAATTCCATAAACTTTTGCTTTAATGCAATATTCTAGTATGCCTTCTATATTTTCTTTTGTATCATTAATAAATGGTAAAATGGGGGTTAGCCATACTACAGTAGGAATTCCTGCTTCATTTAATTTTTTTAATGTATCAAAACGTTCTTTTGTTGTACAGACATTTGGTTCAATTTTTTTACATAACGTTTCATCATACGTAGTTAATGTCATTTGAATTACACATTTTGTTTTATTATTAATCGTTGTTAATAAATCTAAATCTCGTAATACTAAATTAGATTTTGTTATTAAAGTAAATCCAAAACCATATTGATTAGCTAATAATAACGCTTTTCTTGTTTGTTGAAATTTATTCTCAAGAGGTATGTAAGGATCTGTCATAGAACCTGTCCCAATCATACATTTTTTACGTTTTTTTTGTAAAATATTTTCTAATAATTCTAATGCATTTGATTTTATTTCAATATCTTCAAAATCATATTGGTAGTGATAACATTTACTTCGTGAATCACAGTAAATACAACCATGTGTACAACCTCGATATAGATTCATTCCATTTTTTGCTGATAAGATAGTTTTTACTTGTGTAAAATGCATTTATTAACTACCGTTCTAGGTTATAGAAATCTCTTTTATTATATAAAATTGGGATATGTTTTCAAATTATTTTTTATTTTTTTCTTTTGGAAAAATGATTTATCAAACAAAATTATTAAAACAAATTTCAAAAAATTTACCTATGTTAGAAAATTAATAAAAATTTTTTCTCTAAAATAATATGAAAAAACCACCCTTAGCGGGTGGTCTTTATTTTTTAATATCTGTAATGATCTGGTTTATAAGGACCGTCAACATTTACGCCAATATAATCAGCTTGTTCTTTTGATAAAGTTGTAAGTTTTACTCCAAGACGAGCAAGGTGTAATCTTGCAACTTCTTCATCAAGTTTTTTAGGTAAAGTATAAACTTTTGTTTCAAGCTTTTTACTTGCAAGTTCAAGTTGAGCAACAACTTGGTTTGTGAAAGAGTTAGACATAACGAAGCTTGGGTGACCAGTAGCACAACCTAAGTTTACAAGTCTACCTTCAGCTAAAATAATGATAGATTTACCACTTGGTAAAGTCCATTTATCTACTTGAGGTTTGATTTCCATTTTTTTGCAACCATTGTTGCTTTCAAGCCAAGCCATGTCAATTTCATTATCAAAGTGACCAATATTGCAAACAATAGCTTCATCTTTCATTTGATTCATATGTTCGCCAGTAATAACGTGATAGTTACCAGTAGCTGTTACATAAATATCAGCGATTGGAAGAGCATCTTCAACAGTTACAACTTCAAAGCCTTCCATAGCTGCTTGCAATGCACAAATAGGGTCAATTTCTGTAACAAGAACTCTAGCACCAAGACCACGCATAGATTGTGCACAACCTTTACCAACATCACCATAACCGCATACGCAAACAATTTTGCCTGCCATCATAATATCGGTTGCACGTTTAATACCGTCTGCTAAAGACTCACGGCAACCATAAAGGTTATCAAATTTTGATTTTGTTACAGCATCATTTACGTTAATAGCTGGGAAAAGAAGTTTTCCTTCTTTTTCCATTTGGTAAAGACGATGAACACCAGTAGTAGTTTCTTCAGAAACACCACGAATAGAAGAAACAATTTTATGCCAACGTTGCTTATCATTTTTATAAGCAAGTTTAAGTCTTTCCATAATGCATTCTTCTTCTTTGCTACTTACTTTTTTATCAAGGAAAGAAGGATCATTTTCAGCTTGAACTCCATAGTGAATAAGAAGTGTAGCGTCACCACCATCATCAACGATAAGATCAGGACCAGATCCATCTGGCCAAGTAAGAGCCATTTCTGTGCACCACCAATATTCTTCTAAACTTTCACCCTTCCAAGCAAAAACTTTAGCAAAACCTTGTTCAACAATAGCTGCTGCTGCATGGTCTTGTGTTGAAAAAATATTGCAAGAAGCCCAACGAATATCAGCACCTAATTCATATAAGGTTTTGATAAGCATTGCGGTTTGAATGGTCATGTGTAAAGAACCAGTAACTTTTAATCCTTTTAAAGGTTTATCTTTACCATAACGTTTAATAAGTTCCATAAGACCTGGCATTTCTCTTTCAGAAAGTTGCATTTCTTTTTTACCAAAGTCAGCTAATTTCATATCAGCTACTTTGTAAGCTAAACTAAGATCTAATTCTTGTGCAGCCATTTGTTTCTCCTATTATTTTTGGGCAATAAGTAAATGTAAATTTAGTCCCATTTTTACTTTTTGTGTTTTATATTTGATAACTTTGAACCCAGATTCTGTTACAAAGTTTTCAAGATTTTCTTTACTAAAACCAAGCCATCTATCTCCATAATTTTTTCGCATAAGTTCTTCTTTATGTTGAACAAAATCACTAATAAAAACAATACCTTTTTGAGATAAAACTCTATAAATTTCATCTATGGCAATTTTAGGTTCTGATAAATGATGCAATACTAAATTAATACAGGCAAAATTTGCTTCACCATCACGAAGTGGTAAATGATCTAATTCTCCAATTCTAAAAGATAAGTTTGCTAATTTATTAATATTATCATTAAAACGACGACGTGCTAAATCAAGCATTTTAGGTGAACCATCTACACCAATGGCAGTAGCACTAACTTCAAGAAGCTTTTCTAAAACTTCTCCTGTTCCACAGCCTAAATCAACAGCAATTTTGCAATTTTTAGGAACAGAATTGCGTACTTCATTGGGTAATGAAAAATCCCCTAAAACTTCTTTATTAAGTTCGTCCCAATCATCAGCAATAGAATTAAAAAATAAACGTGTTTTAATTGCACGTTCTTCAATCATTCGTGAAGCTAAATCTAAATCATTTTGTATTTCTTTTGTAATAAAACCAAAAATACAAGATAAAAATTCTTTATTTTCACCATCTTCAATAGCTTTATAAAAAACCCATAAGCCATCGCGTCTAGCTTGTAATAAACCTGCGTCTGTTAAAATTTTTAAATGCCGAGAAACACGAGATTGCCCCATATTTAAGATAGTTACAAGTTCATTAACTGATAATTCATAATGCCAAAGAATATAGGCTAAACGTAATCTTGTATCATCAGCTAATGCTTTTATATTTTTTAATATATCTTGTGTATGCATATTTCTCTATATCTCAATATTGTTTTATGCAATATATCTAAATTTCTTTATACAGTCAAGAACTATTATATCTATTTTTTTAGATATTAATTCTTTTTTCTTGCAATAATTTATAGTTAATGTATTTTGCTTATATGAAAATAGCAGTAGCAATTAGTGGTGGCGTTGATAGTTTATACGCTTTAATTTATCTCAAAGAGCAAGGACATGATGTTTTTGCTCTGCACGCACGCTTTATACAGTCTAATTATGAAATAGAAAATGCTTTGAAAAAAGTATGCCAACAATTAAATGTACCATTACATATAATTGATTTACAAAATACTTTTGAAGAAAATGTAATTATACCCTTTTTTAATACATATAAAAATGCACAAACTCCTAATCCATGTGCGTTATGCAATAAAAGTATGAAATTTGGTAAATTACTTGAAGAAGCACAAAAACTTGGTGCAGAAAAACTTGCAACAGGACATTATGTTAAATTAACAAATTTTATTAATAAAATAACGTCCAATTATGGTTTTTGTATTCAATCAGCTGATGATTTAACAAAAGATCAAAGTTATTTTTTAGCTCTCACCCCTATTAATAATTTGCGTTCTGCAATTTTTCCTTTAGCTGATAAAATAAAGGAAGATATAAAACAAGAAATAGCAAATCGAAATATTGAAATTCCTGTAGCAAAAGAAAGTCAAGAAATATGCTTTGTTCCAGATGATGATTATAGAGCGTATTTACTTGAGCATAAAGAAAAATATAATTTTGATTCTGATAAATTCGGTGATGTTTTTTATATAAATTCCAAAACAACACCTCAACAAAAAAAGAAAATTGCTTCTCATAAAGGTTTATGGGCTTATACCGAAGGACAACGCAAAGGTATTGGCATTGCTTGGTCTGAGCCTCTTTATGTTGTAAAACGAAATGTAGAAGATAATAGTTTACTTGTAGGGTCAAAAGAAGAAATAACCACTAAATTTGCAATGGCAAATAATATAAATTATTTAGTTCCACCTCATTTATGGTATGGACAACTTTATGCTCGTACTCGTTTTAGAGAAAAACAAAGTCCAGCAAAAGTTTATATTCAAAATGCTTATGAAAAACTTGAAATATTAATTGATAATCCTACTAGTACTAAACATATTATTAATAATTATCATATTATTAATACGCCTGAAACAAAACTTCTTATTGAATTTAATGAAGAAAAGCAAATTTATGCACCAGGTCAAGTTTTAGCTATTTATGATGAAAATAATTTTTTACTAGCTGGTGGTATTTTGTATTAATATATTTTTCTAGTCTATTATACTCATTAAGATAATGATTTGTTTTAACATAACATTATCCTAATTTTTTTAATACATTTTATTTTTTTATTTTTTGTTTATATAACATTTTCTTATTTATTCTACTATTACATAATATCAAGTTTTATAAGGGGGTTCACTCCTTTGATCCGAGCAGGGGGTAAGCTAACGGGGGGAAATCCTTCCCTAAGAGCTGCCTCTAAATAAATTATTGTAACCAGATTAGACATGAAGCAATCATAACTGAGGCTTTGAACGTTATGGAAAGTATTTCTGAACGTAGTGCAATTCGTTTATATGTTTTGAGTTTTTTTAATTGTAAAACGAAGTGCGACAGGTATTAAAAAAAAGTAGCCCAATACAAAACCTTTATGTAGAATAATATTTGGATAAACAATACATGGAGGTTTTACTATTGAGCTACACACATCTTA
>JARHYD010000097.1 GCA_029258655.1 Mailhella sp. | reverse complement strand
ACAGCCTCTGCTCTTGCACGGAAATTACCACCACAAATATTAAGGAATTTACATTTAGCACAACGACCTTTTACATGAGGGCGTTTATCTTTTAATTGATGTAAAAGTTCAATATTAGGATCTGTCCAAATTTCAGAAAAAGGTCTTTCAAGAACATTTCCAAAAACATGGTGACGCCAAAATTGGTCTGCACTTACTTTACCGTCCCAAGAAATACAGCCAAAACCACGTCCAGAACTATTACCTTCATTAAATTGTAAAAGTTCAAAAACTTCTTCTGCACGTTTTGGGTCTTCTTTTAATAAACGCATCCAAAGATATGGACCATCTGCATGGTTATCAACGGTAAGAACTTCTTTTTCATAACCTTGATCATAAAGTTCACGGGTTTTATCCATGATAAGGTCAAGCATAGCACGAGTTTCTGCGTGAGTTAAATCTTCTTTTATAAGTTCACTACCACGACCAGAATATACTAAATGATAAAAACAAACACGAGGAATATCGCGTTCTTTCATAAGTTCAAAAATCTTTGGAACTTCTATTGCATTACGTTTATTGATAGTAAAGCGTAAACCAACTTTAATACCTTCTTCACGACAGTAATCAAGCCCTTCTAAAGCTTTACGATAAGAACCTTTTACTCCACGAAATGCATCATGCACATCTTCGCCACCATCAAGAGAAACGCCTACATAAGAAAGGCCTACATCTTTTAAAATTTTTGCCATTTTACGGTCAATAAGTGTTCCATTAGTAGAAATAACAGCACGCATTCCTTTGCTTGTAGCATATTTAGCAAGTTCTGGTAAATCTCTACGAACAAGAGGTTCACCACCAGAAAAGAGCATTACAGGTGCACCAAATTGTGCAAGATCATCAATAATAACCTTTGCTTTTTCTGTGGAAATTGGATCAGATCCATTTTCTTCTAAAGCATGGGCATAACAGTGTACGCATTTTAAATTACAGCGTTGTGTCATGTTCCATACAACAACTGGTTTTTTATCAGCAGAAAATTGTAGTAAATGAGAAGGAAGAGTTCCTGAATGTCTGCCATATCGAAGAGCATCGGAAGGCTCAACTTGTCCACAATATAATTTTGAAATACCGATCATATTAAATCCTTTTTATATGTAAAACACATAGTTATATAAAATTATGTTGGCTAGTATAGCATTTTTTTGTAATTTTGCAAGTAATATTCTTTCCTAATAAAGATTATTTTTTATCAATTTTTTGTGTATATATTTTATTTCCTATAAAATGTAAGAATAAGGGAATAAAAAGTCCAATAAAAATAAGGAAAAATAAAATTATTTGATGAGAAAAATCTTGTTCATTTTTAAAAGGAAAAAGCATAACTAACGAACCTGCTAAAATTCCAGAAAGAAATGCAAGGCTAATATGGTAAAAATGTGTTAAGCACGCACTTAATACATGAGCAAAAGATAAAATCCCACAAAGACAACCTAAAATAAAAAATATAATAATAGGAAGATTAAAGGTTGTAACAGCCTCTAATATATAATGATATTGACCAATAAGAACAAGAATAAAAGCTCCAGAAATACCGGGTAAAATCATAGCACAAATAGCAATAAAACCAGAGAAAAAAATAACAGGATAACTATGTGAAAGTTGTATTGGATTGGCAAAACTTATATAAATGGATAAAATTGTGCCTAATATAAAAAAAAGGCAAGAACTAATTTTATGAGGATTAGAATTTCTCACTTCTTTTAAAAGAAGAAGTAAGGAGGAAAATATAAGCCCAAAAAAGAATGCCCAAACAATATCAGCATGATTTTTTAAAAGCATAACCATAACATGAGCAAGTGTTCCAATAGCTGTCCCAATTCCTAAAAGTAAAGGAAACGCAAAACCCCAAGGAATTTTAAAAAATGCTTTTTTTATTTTTAATGTAAAGAGATATTGAAAAAATTCTTTATCTGCACTTTTTATTGTGGCTAAAAGTTTTCCATAAATTCCAGTAATAAAAGCTATTGTACCACCAGAAACTCCCGGTATAGTATCAGCAATTCCCATTAAAAAACCACATAAAAAATAACGAATTTTTTCGTGCATGAAATATCCTTAATTATATTGTATAGAAAATATTTGTTATTTTATTCTTCAAATAAAAGTTGTGCAAATACTCTAGCATCATTGATAGCATGAGAAATTTTTGATCCTTCATTTGGTTGATGATAATTAGGAATAACACTTGACCAAACAGCAACAGGTATTCCTAAGCTTCTAATTTTACAGCCAACCGTAGCTCCACCAACGCCACCACAAATACAATCATGATGATAAATATTTTTGATAGCTTGTTTTAGTTTTAAAACTACTGGGGCATTTTGATCTGTATAAGGCGAACTTTCTTCTAAATTATTAACAGAAACGGAAACTGTTACATGATATTTTTGTGCAATATTATTTCCTAATTCGGTAACTTTATTAATCACTTCACTTGTTTTATAATCAGGTAATACACGACAATCTATATAAAAACGTTCTTTTCCTGAAATAGTATTAATATTAGGAACGTTTTCTTCATGCCGAGTTGGGGTAATAGTTGTTCTATCTGGAATAAAAAGTTTATTTCGTAATGGAAATGCTTTTTCAACTTCATGTAATTGTAAAATCATATCACTTGCAGCGATAAGGGCATTATTACCTTCATCAGGTGTTGAGCCGTGACATTGTTTGCCTTCTATTTCAACAGCCAACCATAATACACCTTTTTCAGCAATTTCAATTAAGTTTCCTTCCGTTGTTCCAAAATCAGGTACAAGAACAAGATCATCTTTTTTGATAAGATTTGGATTATTATCAATTACATGATTAATACCATAAGTATTTCTTGTTTCTTCATCAGCAACAAATAATAAGGCTAAAGATAAATCGGGAGTAATTTTATTTTTTATAAGTTCTTGTAAAATTAAAAGACCAGAAACTATGGCTTGTTGATTATCTTCTACACCACGCCCCCGTATAATATCAGGATCAAAATCATCAAGGCAAGCTTCAAATGGATTTGTTTTCCATAAACTCATATCTCCCGGAGGTACAACGTCCATGTGTCCTATAATCCATAGTGTTTTGTCTGTTTTACCCTTATACCGAATAACTAAATTAGGGCGTATTTTATTAGGTACTCGATCATCTGAAATATCAAAATGTTGAATATCAGTAATTCCCCAAGAACGTACAGTTTCTTCAATCCATTGTGCTTTTTCAAATTCTCCAATACCACCTTCACTTGGTCCTATTGCAGGTCGTTTAGTTAATTCTGTTTGAAACAAAATAACATCATTTCGTGTATGAATAAGCTTTTCTAACAATATATTTTTCATAGTTTTTCCTTATTGCTTTTTTTAAAACATAAAAGAAAATAGCATAACTTGCAATAATTAATAAAAATAAGTATAACCTATTTATTTTACAATAGATTATTTTGATTATAATTTAGAAACACACCCTATATAAATTTTATTTCGAGGGAAAAATAATTTTCCCCTTTACAATAACTTGATACTGGTTATTATGTTAAATAACATATTATGAATACTATGATTTATTTTTATACTTATCATAAAAAAATTATTTTATAAAAAAGTAATTTTTTAACTTTAGGGAATATTCTTCCTTTTAAGGAAACTTTCTAACAAAGGAGTAAAAAAATGGATACAAGTATGACAAGTTTACAAAAAAAAATCTTTAACCTTGATTATGAATACGTTTGGAATGAATTAACTAATCGTATTCAAGAAAAAAATATTCCAATTTTTACCATTATCAATCATCAAAAAAATGCTCAAGATGTTTCCTTAGAAATGCCTAATACTCGTGTTATTATTTTCGGTAATCCTCTGGTAGGTACAAAATTAATGCTCAATACGCCTAATATTGCACTTGAATTACCTCTCAAATTTCTTGTTCGGCAAGAAGGAACAAAAACAATTATACTTTGGCATGACCCTTTACAACTAGCAAAACAATATCACGCAACTGAAGAAGGATTAATTATTGCAGAAAAAATGAGTTCTCTTTTACAAGATATTGTAAATACAGTTGAAAATAAATAGGGAGTGTTTCTAACTTATTGATAATTATCAAACTTCTTTAATTAATAAGAAAAATAAAAATAATCATACTATAATAGTATTAAATTCTTTTATCCTAAGTTTTAGGGAAATAAACAGCAACGCTAGGGGGATTTTTCCCGTTAATTTTCATCTTTTGTATGGAATTTTTGGATCTAAGGGGAGTGAGCCACCTTAGATACCATTTGATTTTACATTTAAAAACATTTTTTATTTAATACTGTTGCATTTGGTTTTACAATTAAAATAATTAAAAATTATAATAAAAAAAGGGTAGCGAAGCTAAGAAAAATAAAAAATCCTGCACCATCAGTAAGAGTTGTTAGAAAAATACTAGAAGCTTGAGCAGGATCTCTGCCTAATGCACGTAAAACAAGAGGAATAGAACCTCCAGCAATAGCCCCAAGCAACATATCTAGTAAAAGAGATAAGCCCATAA
>JARHYD010000074.1 GCA_029258655.1 Mailhella sp. | reverse complement strand
ATATATGCCTCTTTGCTTGTATTTTTTATTGGTAGTAAAAAAGAGTTTCTTTGAAAATAGTACGTTTAATGGATAAATTCAATAAAAAAATTAAGAAAAAAAGATAAAAGATTTTGCTTGATTTAGGTGTTTTTTTAAAATGAAGTCAATTTAAAAACAGACCCTAATTTATATTTACTTATAATAACTTATTAATAACTTTATATATGTTAAATAGAAAAAGGCTTAGTTTTACTAAGCCTTTGAAATTTCTGGTACCGGGAGCGAGACTTGAACTCGCAAGGGCGTGAACCCGGCGGATTTTGAGTCCGCTGCGTCTACCAATTCCACCATCCCGGCACAAGCTGTTTTAATATATTGAAAAAAAGAATGTGTCAAGAAAAAATTAGTCACTTTTTCGTCTTTTGCTTGCTTCTTCACTTCTTTTTTCCCAAAGTTTCATGGAACGCATTTTTTTTCTTCTTTCTCTTTGCAACTCTTTACAAACAAGGGGGGTATTTTTTTTCAGTCCCCATTTTTCACGATAATTATCAGCATCAAGATTATGAGTTGCTAAATGTTTTTTAGTGATAATTTTAAATGTTTTTCCACATTCAAGACACGTAATTGTTTTTTCTTTGATAGATTTATTGGGAGCTATGGAATTAGTTATAGAATCTTCTTGTTCTGTGGGAATATCTTCTAAGGAACGTAAATGATGAGAAAGATTTTTTACCATAGAAGTTATTTCTTCTTCAGACATAATACGAACAGAAGCTTGTGCTTTAACAATTTCCAATGCTTGCTTTAAATAATCGTCCATAAAAAATCCTTTTTAGTATTATGCATGGTAACGGTTTTTATTGTGTGTATTAAAAGAAAAGATATAATTGGCGAGGGAATTATGGTTATTTAAATAACTTATTTAAACCTTTTTCAAGAGCTTTGCCACCTTTTACAAGTCCACCACCTAAAACTTTACCGCCTTCTACAACACCACCACCGACAGTTTTACCTCCATCAATAAGTCCTCCACCTATGGCTTGTCCGCCATGTAAAAGCCCTCCACCTATTATTTGAAGTTGCTTGCCTAAATCAATGCCAACACTTGGATCATTGAAAGAACCTTTTACTGTGTAAGGGAAAACAAGGTATTGTTTTCTAAGTTCTACATTACCATGCAGATTGAGATATTCTGTATTTAAATTTGCAATACCATTAGTATTAACATAGATAACAGGGCTGTCTACATAAGTATTAGATAAAGAAACTACACCATTTTTAATGGTATAAGGAGCTGAAAGCGTTGTAAATTCATAGCTATCTTCAATTTTAGGAGAAGCTTTTAATATATTGGCAATAAAAGGAAGGAGTTTTGTATATATTTTTATGGTATTACCATTTAGTTGTCCATTACCATTAAGGGTAGCTATTGGATTAGAGGTTTTAAAATTGATTGTTCCTTTTGAATTGATTGTTGCGTCTAGTCCTGCTTGTTTGCTGATAGCTTTTATCCAGTGGCGAGCAGTAAGTTTTGGAATATCATAGTTAATTGAAATAAGATCATTTGGATTAAGTTCTATTTTTGCAGTAGCATTAATGCTTTCTTTATTACTGGTAATTGTTAGTGGGGTAACATGAATTATTTGTTTTTTATTATTAATATCGCCTGTTAATTTGCTGTGTATAGTGTCAATAATTAAATCATTATAAGCAATATTGTTAGCATTGGCTGTAATATTAAAGGTTAATTTAAAAGGATTACTTATTTTTTGAGATGTATTTTGTGTTTTTTGAGGAATATTTTCTTTTTTGTTTTTGTTAGTTGTTTGTGCTGTTTGTTTTGTTTCTTTTACAAGATAATCATGGATATTAATATGATCAGCTGTAAGTGAGGCTGTAAGATCTTGTTTTAAAATATCGTAAAGACCTTGAATTGTTATTATAGCATTATGAGCTTTGAGTTCAAAGTTTTTTAAAGTAATTTTGTCTTTTGCAACAGTAAGAGCAGAATTAATTTGTGCAGTTTTTGGAATATTTTGGAAAATTGTATCAGGCATAAGAAATTCTTGCGTAGCAAGTGGATAAACATCACCTGTAAGGGTAATGTTTCCTTCTTTCTTATTTCCAGTGCCTGTTATCTTTAAATCAACAAAAGGGCTTTTTATTTTTCCATCAATGTTTTCAATAATGATAGGATTAAAACTCATTGCACTTTGGGCAGTAATGTCAATAGGCTTTGTTATTGGAAGACCTTTTATTGGGGTAAAATTAAAACTATTAATACTGTATTCAATAGAAGAACCCATTAAAAGGAAATCTATATCACTCAAAATTTTAAATACAATGGCATTTGTTTTATTTGTATAATTAATTTCACCTTCAAGAATTGTTGATGAATTTTTATTGATACCAAAATCTTCAAATTTAGCATTTAAATTTTTAATTTGAATTTCTTGATCTTGATCTTTATAAAAAATGTTACTGTTTCGGATAAAAATATCTGTTGGAATAAGGGCGATTATTTCTTCAATACTTTGTGTTTGTTCATTTTTTGAAGTTTGTTGGTTTTGTTCTTTGTTTGTTTTTGTGTTGTGTTGTGGGGTAGTTTTAGGTGCAGTATATTGTAGATTTAATGTATCTAAACTTACAGAATTGATTTGCACAGTACCACTTATTAATTTAAATAAGGAAATATTGACAGAAGCTTGATCAAAAGTAATGGTGTAGTCTTTAGACGTAAGAGAAGCTTTGCCAGCTTTTACACTAAGGTTAGGAAAAATGCTAATTTTGGGTAATTCTTGCATTTTGAGTTGAGCATTTAGATTTTGTTCTAAAAGTTCACTCACTTTTTCAATGATAAAATCACTTTTAGTTTGGACAAAAATATTTGTTCCAATAACTAAGAGGACAAAAAAAAGAATAATACCAATAAGAATTTTTTTCATGGCATACCTCAAAATCAAGCTTTTTTTTAGTATTAACGTATATATGTTTTACTGTCAAAAAATATTATAAAAAAGCAAAATAAAAACATATTGATTTTATTAGTTTTTTAGAATAAAATAAATTATTATAAAAAAATAAAGTTTTTTTTCTTGACTTTGTTGTGTGCTTATTATAAAAGTTTTTTCGCGTCGGGGTGTTAACTCAGTAGGTAGAGTACCTGCCTTTTAAGTAGAGAGTCGCAGGTTCGAATCCTGCACACCCCACCACAAAGATAAAAAAACATACTTTTAGAGTGGTGGTTTTTTTATATAACGACTTTTTGGGGTGTTAACTCAGTAGGTAGAGTACCTGCCTTTTAAGCAGAGAGTCGCAGGTTCGAATCCTGCACACCCCACCATTTTGTGCCACAGATAGTGGCTTTTTTTGTTTAATTGTCTTTTTTTAATTTGAGTTTAAAATCACTTCTTAGTATACTTTTTTCTTGCAAACAAGGAGAAGTGTATTTTGCTTAGTCATTCTTTAGTAATAACGGTTTATAATGCGTCAAAAGATGTAGCTCTTTGCTTGCAGTCTTTAGAGTATTCCCTTGATTTCAATACGGTTGAAGTTGTTATTGTTGATGATGCGTCAGAAATAGAAACACAAAAAGTTTTAGATCATTTTCTTGAAAAATTTCCACAAGTAAAACTTATTCGCCATACAGAAAATAAAGGTTATTTGTATTCTGTTAATGAAGGTATTTTGCAAACAACGAAGAGTATTATTACTCTTTTAAATAGTGATACATATATTCCTTGTCATTTTACTTCCAGAATTTTAGATTGTTTTGCAAAAGATGATAAAATTGGCGTTGCAAGTCCTGTTTTGACACATGGAAATCCTTTTTCTGTTCCTCTATCAAAGCATACAAAGCAAGTGTATGATGAAATGACGTTACCAATTCTTATTGGTTATATTAATGAAAAGGCAAAAAATATTATTCCTTATTATCCAGATATAGCTTTTCCTGATGGAGCTTGTTTTTCTATTCGTCGTAATTGTTTGGATAAAATAGGACTTTTTAATGAAGAATATTCTCCAGGATATTTTGAAGAATTAGATTTTTGTATGCGTGCTGTAAAAGCAGGTTTTCGCACTGTTTTTATGGAAAATTTATATGTTTATCATAAATCGCACGCTTCCTTTGGAAAAAAGAAAACAGCTGAACATATGAAACAAAATAAAGCTCGTTTTTATGCTAATTGGGGAGAAGAATATAAAAAATATGCTCATAACTATCCTAAAAAACAGCATAAAAAAAGAGTTTTTTGTTGTTTTTATTCTTTATGGTATTATCTTTATATTGAGAGTTTGTTAAAGATTTCTCGTATTATTCCAGTAGGTTCTGTAAGAAGAAAAATAAGAGCTTTATATCAATAAAAATTTGGTGAAAATATGAAAACAATTTTAGTAACAGGTGGAGCAGGTTTTATTGGTTCTTGTTATGTGCTTATGGCAGTAAAGCAAGGATATCGTGTTATCAATTTAGATAAATTAACGTATTCTGGTAATATGGATAATGTATCTTCTTTAGCAGATAATGAAAATCATATTTTTGTACAAGGCGATATTGGTAATTTTGAGCTTGTGCAATATTTATGTCAAACATATCAGCCTGATTATGTGGTTAATTTTGCAGCAGAGAGCCATGTGGATAGATCTATTTTAGATCCCGAAGCTTTTGTGCGAACAAATGTTTTAGGTACAGCAACACTGCTTAGAGCAGTTAAAGCTTGGTATGATGGATTAGATAAAACATATTCTTTATATAAAAATTTTCGTTTTTTACACGTTTCAACTGATGAAGTTTTTGGAACATTAAAAATAGGAGATCCAGCATTTACAGAAAAAACAGCTTTTGCTCCTAATAGTCCTTATTCTGCAAGTAAAGCTTCTAGTGATCATTTTGTACGTGCATATTACGAAACTTATGGATTTCCTTGCCTTATTACTAATTGTTCTAATAATTATGGGCCACGTCAATTTCCTGAAAAACTTATTCCACTTGTAACGTTAAATGCTCTAAAAAGACAAACTCTTCCTGTTTATGGCACAGGGGAAAATATTCGTGATTGGTTGCACGTGGAAGATCATTGTGAAGCAATTCATACAGTGCTTGAAAAAGGAAAAATAGGGGAAACTTATTGTATAGGTGGTAATTCTGAACGGACAAATATTGATGTTGTTCGGACTATTTGTCAAATTTTAGATGAATTTCGTCCACATAAAGAAGGCAAGTATGAAGAGCTTATTCATTTTGTAACAGATAGATTAGGGCATGATTTTCGGTATGCAATAGATTGTACAAAAATAAAGAATGAGTTGGGTTGGAGTCCTAAGCATAATTTTACTAATGGCTTAAAAGCAACTGTACAATGGTATTTGGATAATTCGGCTTGGGTTGAAAATGTCCAAAGTGGAGAATATCGGCGTTGGATAAATAAAAATTATTCTGATAGGTAAATTTTTTGTGGATAAAAATTTCTAAAAAAAATGAAATAAAATAAGAATAATTGTTGTACATATTTTTTCGATAAAAGATAACTGTATTATTTTTGATTGGAATATATTTTTATTTTTGAAAAAAGTTTAAAAAACAAAAAAAGAAATTATTAAATAAGACAATAACTAGGTTATATTAATGAAAGAATGGATAGGAATTATTTTAGCAGGTGGCTCTGGAACAAGGCTTTACCCTATGACAAGAAGTGTAAGCAAACAGCTTATGCCTATTTATGATAAGCCAATGATTTATTATCCTTTATCTGTGTTAATGCAGGCAAAGATAAGAGAAATTGTTATTATTTCTACGCCAGAGCATTTACCACTTTTTCAAAATTTACTTGGTAATGGTTCTGATTTTGGTTGTACTTTTCATTATATTGTGCAAGCAAAACCAGAAGGGCTTGCACAGGCTTTTATTTTAGCAGAAGAATTTATTAAAGGAAAAAATTCTTGTTTAATTTTAGGGGATAATATTTTCTTTGGAACTGGATTGATAGAAAAAGCACATCATGCAATGACAAAAGAAAATGGTGCAACAGTTTTTGGCTATCATGTAACAGACCCAGAACGTTATGGCGTTGTAGAATTTGATACAGCTTTTAAAGCAATAAGTATTGAAGAAAAACCCTTAAAGCCAAAATCAAATTATGCTGTAACAGGGTTATATTTCTATGATAAACAAGTGTTGGATATAGCAAAAACTATCAAACCTTCTGCTCGAGGTGAACTTGAAATTACAGATGTGAATAAAATTTATCTTGAGCAAGATACTTTGAATGTGGAATTATTAGGTCGTGGTATTGCTTGGCTTGATACTGGTACGCATGAATCATTGCTTGAAGCAAGTTCCTTTGTTCATGCTGTTGAAAAAAGACAAGGATTAAAAATTGCTTGTCTTGAGGAAATTGCATGGAGAAATGGTTATATTTCTGATGAAGATGTTTTAAGACTTGCTAAACCAATGGAAAAAAATGATTATGGTAAATATTTAGTTCAGCTTATTCAAGGGAGCAAAGGATAATTATGGAAGTTATTGCAAGTCCAATTCAAGGGGTTACCCTTATAAAACCAAAAGTATTTGGTGATAGTCGTGGGCTTTTTGTGGAAACATGGCAACAAAAACGCTACGAAGAAGCAGGAATAAGATTTCCTTTTGTGCAGGATAATCATTCTCGTTCTGTGTATGGGGTTTTACGTGGATTACATTTGCAAAAAGAACATTCTCAAGGAAAATTAGTTTCCGTTTCTTATGGATCAGTTTTTGATGTTGCGGTTGATATTCGCAAAGATTCACCAACCTTTGGAAAATGGTATGGAGTTGAATTAACCGCAGATAATCAATGGCAATTATGGATAGAACCAGGTCTTGCACATGGATTTGTTGTAACAAGTGAAATTGCACATTTTCATTATAAATGTACAGATTATTATTATCCAGAATTTGAAACTTCAATTTATTATGCAGATAAAGATCTTGCTATTGAATGGCCTGTCAAAGAGGTTATTTTATCAGAAAAAGATAAAAAAGCTATGAGCTTTGCTGATTATCGTAACACAATATCATCATTATAGATTATAATTATTTTTGTTTATTAATAATTTATATTAAAAGTTTTGAAAAAAGGTTTAGGGGAAAAACTTTAATTTTCCCTCTTAAGAAAATAATCAAACTTTATGCAACAAGTAGATTTTTTGACACAAAAAGTTTTAGCAGGTGAAATGTTAACAAAAGAAGAAATTCTTTTGTTAACTTCTGTTAATGTGCAAAAGTTAGCACAAAAAGCAAATGAAATACGGCAATTTTTTTGTAAAAATATTGTAGATATTTGTGCAATTATTAATGCTAAAAATGGTGCTTGTTCTGAAGATTGTAAATTTTGTGCTCAATCTTCTTTTTATCAGACAGCTATTCAAGAATATGATTTGTTAGCAACTGAAACAATACTAAAACAAGCATATCTTGCAGAACAAGCTGGAATTATGCGTTTTTCATTGGTTTGTTCTGGAAGAAAGCCAAAGAAAAAAGATATGCCCTATCTTGCTAATGCATTGGATAATATTCAAAAAAAACAAAAAATTAATCGTTGTGCATCATTGGGATTATTAGAAAAAGAGGACTATCTTTTTCTTAAAGAACATGGGCTTGAACGTGTACATAATAATTTGGAAAGTTCGGAAAAATATTTTTCAAAGGTTTGCACTACGCATAAATTTAAGGATAAAATTAGGTCAATCAAACTGGCACTTTCTTGTGGGCTTGAAGTTTGTAGCGGGGGGATTTTTGGACTTGGTGAAAGTTTGGAAGATAGGATTGATATGGCATTTTTCTTACAAGAATTAGGAATTTTATCTGTACCAATTAATATTTTATTTCCTATAAAAGGTACACCTTTTGAAAATAATATAGCCTTAAGTTATGATGAAATTATTCAAAGTATAGCGTTATATCGTTTTATTTTACCTAAAGCATTTTTGCGTTTAGCTGGGGGAAGAAAACTTTTGCCTGATAATGGTAGGCGATGTTTTGAAAGTGGGGCAAATGCTCTTATCACTGGAGATATGCTTACAACATCAGGTGTAGGTATTGATGAAGATAAGAAAATGCTTTTATCGTTAGGTTTTTCTTGGTAACAGTGTGTTTTAAAAATAAGTTTTTTATAAAAATAAAAATGCGTATATTGGAATTTTATTTGTATTTATCTAATGTCCAATGTATGATAATATTATATAATTTTAACATTTTGTTATAAGATATTTTTTTATTGAGGAAAGTATGGCAAAAAAAGTTCGTGCTGATCAACTTGTTTTTGAGCAAGGATTAGCAGAAAGTAGAGAACAAGCAAAACGTTTAATTATGGCAGGGCAAGTAGTGCTTGCACCAAAGGAAGAACTTCCTGAAGGTGTGAAGCCTGAACCTGTGTTGAAAGCAGGACATAATTATCCTATGGATACGGTTTTTATGCTTTTAGGCAAAGAGCGTTTTGTAAGTAGGGGAGGGTATAAACTTTTAACTGCCATAGAACATTTTCATTTAGATGTAACAGATTATATTTGCCTTGATGCAGGAGCTTCTACTGGAGGTTTTACAGATTGTCTTTTGCAGTTTGGGGCAAAAAAAGTTTATGCTGTTGATGTTGGCCATGCTCAATTACATGAAAAAATGCAAAATCATGAAAAAGTGGTAAATATGGAAGGCATAAATTTACGTTATGCAGATGAAAATCTTTTGCCAGAAAAAGTGGATATAATGGTTTCTGATGTTTCCTTTATTTCTTTAACATTAATTATACCTCCTTGCATGAAAAGTGTAAAAAAAAATGGGCTTATTGTTTGTTTAATAAAACCTCAATTTGAAGTTGGACCACATCAAACAGATAAAGGTGTGGTTCGTGATGAGGCGATACGGCAAGAAGCTGTTGATAAGGTTTTAACGTTTTGTGAAAATTTAGGATTAACTTGTTTAGGTGTTATTCCTGCTATGATAAAAGGTCCTAAAGGAAATCAAGAATATGTTGCTTGTTGGCGTAAGGATTGTGATTAATGAAAGATATTTCTAAGTATCAGCCTAAAAATATTTTAGTTATACAACAAAGACAATTAGGTGATGTTGTAGTAACTACGCCTGTATTTGCACATATAAAAAAGAAATTTCCTCAAACACGGTTAACGTTTTTAACAGAAGTAAAATGTTTGCCTTTGGTACAATATGATCCAAATTTAGATGAAATTATATGTTTTGAAAAAGGGAAAAGTTTTTGGCAACAAATACAGTTTTACTTAAATCTTCATAAAAAGAAATTTGATGTTGTTTTAGATTTACAACAATTACCTCGCTGCCAAGTTGCAACTCTTTTTAGTGGAGCAACATATAAATTGACTTTTAATCCTCGCCATAAGTATAGGAAAATATTGTATACACATTTTGACGCACCAGAAAATACAGAAGATTATACTGCATTTTCTAAATGCCGTATGCTTAGCCCTTTGGGAATAGTTGTTCAAGAAATGCAGCCACGATTATATGTGCTTGAGGAAGAACGACAAAAAGCAAAAGAAATTTTATTTTCACTTGGGCTTGATGAAACAAAAAAATTTATTACTCTTGACGCTACTCATAAGCACCCAAAAAGACGATGGAAATATTTTGCCCCCTTAGTAGAAAAAATTTTAACAGTATATCCAGAGTTTTCTTTTTTTATTCTGCGTGCTCCCGGTGAAGATGAGCAAGTACAGCACTTATTAGAAATAGATACAAAACGTGTTCTTATGCCAAAAGAACCTCTTTCATTGCGTGAATCTATGGCTTGTATGGAAAAAGCAAGTTTTCATATAGGGAATACTTCTGCACCACAGCACATGGCTTTAGCTTTAAATGTTCCTGCATTAATCATTCTTGCAGAAACAGCTTGTTTTTGGCATTTTAATCCTAAAAATCCACAAAAAGGTGGAGCAAAACAGATAGAAGTTCGTTTAGCAAATACAGTGTTGCAAGAATATGAAAAAGGAAAATTAGCATATCAAAAAGGGGAAAATCCAACATTTTTGCAAGAAGAATTTCCTTTGATTAATTTGATTACAGTAGAAAATGCCTTTGAAAAATTTGTAAGTCTTGTACAAGAACCATATTATAGATAATTTTCTTTAAGTTCTTTTTGTTGACCAAAGAAAAAAAGCAACGTATATTAAATTGTTTTTAAAAAACAAAAAAATATTCCTATGCTGTAACGAGGTATAGTATGGCAAATATGACAGTTTTTGGCTCTCAATGGGGCGATGAAGGAAAAGGTAAGATTGTAGACCTTTTAAGTTCTGAAGTTCAATGTGTTGTTCGTTATCAAGGTGGAAATAACGCAGGGCATACTGTTATTGTAAATGGGGTAAAACACGTTTTACACGTTATTCCGTCAGGTATTTTACATGAAGGAACACTTTGTGTTATTGGAAATGGTGTAGTACTTGATCCTTTTGTTTTTTTATCTGAAATTGACAGTTTAAACGAAAAAAATATTGATACGTCTTCAAAACGTCTTTTTGTAAGTCCTAAAACACACCTTATTATGCCATATCATAAAGTGCTTGATTCTGCACGTGAAAAAATGAAGTGCGATGGTAAAATTGGTACAACAGGGCGGGGTATTGGGCCTTGTTATGAAGATAAAATGGCTCGTATTGGGGTGCGTGCTGGTGATTTGAAAAATCCTGATATTGTGCGTCAAAAAATAGAAATTGCACTTATTGAAAAAAATGCTCTTTTTAAAAGTCTTTATCAAGTTGATGAAATGAGTGTTGATGTTGTATTTAAGGAAGTTATGGCTATTGCAGATCGTCTTAATCCTTATGTACAAGATACAACAGAATTATTACATTCCTTGCATAAACAAGGAAAATCTGCATTATTTGAAGGGGCTCAAGGGGTAATGCTTGATATTGATCACGGTACATATCCTTTTGTAACTTCTTCTAATACTATTTGTAATAATGCAAGTGTTGGTGCTGGTTTTCCTAGTGAATATATTAATGAACATATTGCTATTGTAAAAGCATATACAACTCGTGTTGGGGCAGGTCCTTTCCCTACGGAACTTTTTGATGAAACAGGTACTTTTTTGCGTGAAAAAGGTGGGGAATACGGTGCAACAACAGGTAGAACTCGCCGTTGTGGTTGGTTTGATGCTTGCGTTCTTCGTGAATGTTATCGAATTTGTAAACCAACAACTTTTGCTCTTACTAAACTTGATGTACTTGGTGGCTTAGATGAAATAAAAATTTGTGTTGGTTATTCTTATGAAGGAAAAACACTTGCATATCCACCTGAAAGTGCTTCTGGTTTAGAAAAATGTGAACCTATTTATGAAATAATGAAAGGTTGGAAAGAGGATATTTCTTCATGTTTAACATGGGAAGAGCTTCCAGAAAATGCAAAAAAATATGTTGAAAAATTAGAAGAACTTATTGGTGTAAAAGCAGGTTTTGTTTCTGTTGGACCAGATAGAAATCAGACCATACGACGTTAGAAAAATATGAAAAAGAAAAATCCGTCAAATGGGAATTTGTCGGATTTTTCTTTATTAATATGTTTGTTATAAAATTTTTTTATGTATAAATGTTATGGCAGAAAAGAAAAATATTGAAAATGAAATGCCAGATAAGGACGAGGCAATAAAAATCTTTGAGCCTGTGCTATCTCCTGAATTTGATGTGTTTCGTAATAAAATCCAAGCAATAACAAAAAATGCTCCGCAACTTTTGCATATAGAAGGCGGAAGTGCAGAAACGCGTACTTCCTTTGCTCATTACTATGCAGCTCTTTTTTTCTGTCAAACTCCAGAAGCTTGTTTTCAAGATATGGAAAAAGAGTTTGCGTATGGTGATTTAATTAAGCCTTGTTTTCATTGTGCAGAATGTTATAAAGTTGCAGCTCATATGCACCCTGATTTACTTGTTTTTGATAGCAGAGAAGCTCATATTGATATTGATTCTATGCGTGAATTAAAAAAATTAGCTAATGAACCTCCCCGTTATGCTAAAAAACGACTTATTTTATTTTTGGAAACACAAAAATTAAGTGCTTTTTCTGGCAATGCCATTTTAAAAGTTTTAGAAGAACCAAATCCGTATAATCAATATGTTTTTACAATGTCTCAAAGAGAAATGATTTTGCCAACACTTCTTTCTCGTGGTTTTGTGATGACACTTCCTTGGAAAGATCCTATCCATGAATTGACAGACTTAGAAAAAGAATGGGAACAAATTTTAGGAAAATTTTTTCATTCTGGCAGTGGGTTAATGGATAAAACAGGAACAAAAGGAACTATTGATGGAGAAATTGCAAAAATAATTTGTGGTATTTTACAGAAAAATTTTGCTCATGCAATGGCAGGCAGAAATGATTATGTTTTAGCGTCCATGTTTAGTGCTATTCCTTTTCATCATTTATTTGAAGCAAATGAACGTGTTGTTTTATGCTATGAAATGATTAACCTTATGGTTAATCCAACCTATTGTATAGAATCATTATTAACAGAACTTTTTGTTTATTTTAAAAAGATAGGATTAAAATGAATAAAAAAAATAAAATAATTACCATAGATGTAGAAGAATGTATTCAATGTGAGGGCTGTATTATTGAGTGTCCTAAAAAAGCATTAGAAATGGGGGCAGGTGGTTATCCATTTTGTATTGAAAGTTTATGTATTCGATGTGGAAATTGTGTGGAAATTTGTCCAGTTTTGGCAATTACTATGGAAGAATAATTTATAAAATTATTAGGGTGTGTTTTTTTTAATTTTTTTAATTGTAAACCCAAGTGCGACAGGTATTAAAAAAAAGTAGCCCAATACAAAACCTTTATGTAGAATAATATTTGGATAAACAATACATGGAGGTTTTACTATTGAGCTACACAC
>JARHYD010000053.1 GCA_029258655.1 Mailhella sp. | reverse complement strand
ATATGTAATTCTTTTGCAGAAACATTTTCAACTACACAACTAAAAATCATTAACATATTAAAAAGAACAAAAATTATTTTCTTCATAGTATTCCCTTTTATTGAAATTTATTTTCATTTTTTATTCTGCTATGTTATTGTATTATAAATTACAATAAAAATTTTCTTTTTTATATTATTAAATTGATTAATAAATAAAGCACTACAAAATGCACTACAATTAATATATGTTTCTAAATCAATCTTATTTTATTTTTCTTTGGGATTACACTGTCTTTATCCGTAACTTCCTTTATCATAACGGCTAAAGCGAAATGATTTCCCCCAAGCCCCCTCAATCAGGCAAATTTATTACAATAAGTTTCAATAAATTTGCCTAGTTTAAGGTATGAGTAGACTTTTTTCTCAAAAATAAAAAAGTTAGTTATAATACCACTACACTGCAAATCTTTTATTTTTATTATTAGAACATAGAGTATTAATTATACATAATTTGGAAACACACCCTAATAAAAAAATTATAAAAAAAGGCAGAAACAATGTTTCTGCCTAAATTTGTATAAATCGTAAAGACTATACGCAACCGGTTGGTTTTGGAAGACCAGCCATTTTGCATGCTCCTTTACCAGGACCTGATGGGAACAATTCGTATACTTCTTTCAATTTGTAGCCAGTATTCTTGGAAAGAATACGAACCATTGGAGCAATACCGTTTTTACGGTAGTAATCTTGAAGGAAGTCAAGAATTTTTTGGTGGTCTTCGTTAAGTTCAGAAATACCTTCAGAGTCTTTTACGTACTCTAACCATTCTGGGCACCAGTCATCAAAACGAAGAAGAAAACCGTCTTCATCAACTTCAAAGGATTTGCCTTTGTAGGTTACTTCAGCCATGTTTGGTCCTCCTTGGACAATATGGACATTTAGATTTTTCGTATGGTTTTATGCAAACCAATACAATGTCATTTTTATTATATAGGTTTTTCAACCCTACTTAGTACTTTTGCCATAATTTTTTGAATTATGCAAGTGTACTTTGGTTTCTTATGAAAGTATCAAACAAACCTTTCTTATAAGAAAGATAAGCAATATTTTTATTTTTGTAAAGTCTTTTTGCAGGACTTTCTTTTCATTTTTTTTCAAAAAACAAATAAGTTCTAATAATTACAAGAAATTACTGTTCAACAATATAAACTTTTTCCCTTACCCAATAAAGTACTTTATAATTTGCTATCATTTTTTCAATAAGTGCGTCTTCATCTTTTTTATCCATAGGTCTAATTCTAATAAACACATCACGCATGGTATCATTATCTTTGTATCCACCTGTAAGAACAGAAACAAGTCTACCCCCATTTTCACGGATAAGATCTAAAACAGGAGGCAATGTGCCAGGTTCTTCTGATAATTGCAATGCAAATTGAACCCCTCCAATACGCACTCCAGAAATTTCAATCATAATCTTAAAAATATCTGTTTCTGTGATAATACCAATTACAGTATTTGTTTCATCTACCACAGGAAGACCTGTAAATTTTTTTTCAAGCATAATAACAGCTGCTTGTTCAATGGTATCTAGTTCTGTTACACTTATTGGATTTTTTGTCATAATATCTTTTATTTTTAATTCAGATAAAAGATAAGATAATTCATGTATATCTAATGTATTAGCTTTAGATGGAGAAGCTTCTTTAATATCTTTATCTGTCACAATTCCAACAAGTTTATTATTTTCATCTACAATAGGAACTCGTCTGATATTATGGTTAGATAATAATTTTGAAACTTTAAGCATGGAAACATCTTCTCTAGCAGTCACAACATTTGCAGTCATCCAATCACGAATTAGCATATACAATCCTCCATCTTAAAACTATTTTTTTATAATTAAAATATAAAATATTTTTATTTCAATAGCAAGTTATTTTCAATGATTAAAAGAAAAAGCCCAATAACTGGGCTTATTTTATGCTTCATTTTTAGCACAACATTTTTTATATTTTTTTCCACTTCCACATGGGCAAGGATCATTTCTTCCAACTTTTGGACTTTCACGACGAACAGGCTCTTTTCCAAAAACTGTTCCATCAACATAATACCATGTATCACCTTCTTTACGGAAAAAAGCATCTTCACGTAATTCTTGTGGAAAATCACGAACTGTATAGTGAGCACAAAAACTTACTTCACCTGTTTCATCATTTTCACCACCAGCAGTAGTATTTAAAATTTCTAAAGATTTCCAATCCATTAAAGAAGACCATTCTTCAATCTCTTTTGGATTAACATCATCACGAAATTCTGGGTGTGCACTTTCAACTAAAAAATCATAATTTTTCATTGCATGAGCAGTATAACGAGCTCTCATAAGAGATTCAGCAGTAGGAGCTTTTTTCTTTCCTTCAATAATAGCAAGACAGCAATCTTTATCTTCAAGTTGTGAACCACAAGGGCAAAGACTCATATTAGTCCTCCAAAAATTTTTTGCTATTTTGCACTTTCTAAAAAAGAAAAACAAGTTTTTTTCTCAAAAAAAAAAAGCCACCCAGGGGAAGGTGGCTATAAGGGGAGATAGGAAGGAGTACTTTACCTAATTGGTAAGTAATGCTTCATTTTAGAGAGGTACTCAATATATAGCATATATTGTGCCAAAACTGTAACATATTGATAAAACATAAATAATCATTTTTACCTTCATTACTAAAACAATTTTTTGCTCATTTTTTTTACAAATTTTCACTTTTACTGTTCATTTTTTATACACAAGATTATAACTATGCAAAATTTTTATTTATATACTTGTACAACTGTATAAAATTTGTTTTATTCTCCTTGATAATCTTGTTCTCTCCCTAAATCACATAAATACATATTTCCTACATTAAATTGTACTTCACTTATACCTTGATTAGCAGATTTAATGTACCATTTATACGCTTTTTGATAGTCTTTTTCTACTTCCATTCCATAATAATATATTGCCTAACTCTAATTGAGCTGTTGCAACTCCCTATTTGACTAATTTTTGTATAGTATCAAAATCATCTTGGGTAGTTTCACTATAAAAAATTTTATAACCAATCCAATAAAAAGGCTAAATATAACTATTATAAGGTATATTTCTAAATTATTTATAATCACTTTAACATATTAGACTGATAAAACAAAAAATATTTTCATAAAGTCACTGACCTAATAAATTTCACTCTCTGGAAGCTTAGAAACACATTCTATTATAATCTTACTAATTATCAAACTTTAGAAAACAAAATAAAGAAACGCCCTTTATAGTATAAAAATATTTTAAAAATAGATATTTAACCTTGACGAGTGAGCTAAAGTTAGGTAACGCTAATTAGCTACTATTAATATGGGTAAACTAGAATAGGAATATGTATGTTTGAAAGTTTAACTGACCG
>JARHYD010000042.1 GCA_029258655.1 Mailhella sp. | reverse complement strand
GGAACTTAATCGTTATTGTGTAATTTCAGCTTTAAAAAGATTTTCACGTAACGCAGAACGATATTTTAGCATAATAGCATCTTCAACTGGTTTTAATCCTTGTAACCCTTGAGGCATTTCTGCTGTAACTTTATCAACAAAAATATTAAGTTGATGATCACCGCAAGCATCAAATACCATTTTTCCTGCTTCAAGAGCCATAGCACGAGTAGGCCATGCTTTAGTGCCATCAATATCTAATGGACTAGCTAAATAACGAATTTCTCCACCAGCATGAGCTTTAACTAATTCAATAGTTTTTGCTAAATCTTCTTTTTCAATACCTGTGCCATAAAGTTGTTCATAAACTTTATTATCACCTAAAATATTTAATTGAAGTTTTGTTACAACATTTAATGCCAATACTTTTTCAAGCAAAGCACTATTTCTACCGTCTGTTTGCATACAAATAGTCAAACCACCTGCAGCCAAGTGTTTTACTAAAATAAGGAAATTTTCTTCTTGTTCTTTTGGGCAGCAAGAAAGATAAAGTCCAGAAATCCAACCATGCAATAAATCACTACGTGTTACTGCACCAGCATTTTTAAGTTCATCGCCACAAAGCATATAGGCAATAACTTCACCACTTCCTTGTCTAATTACTTCACCATTATAAAAAAGTGGAAATTCTACCCCTTCTGGGTTTCTGTAAATTTTAGGTCTATTGGTTCTATAAAAGGTATTAAATTCTTCTGATTGTGCTTTAAAATCAATGGTATCATAAGGAATATTACGATCATTTAAAAACCCTTTTACAATTTTGCAACGAATACAATTTGGTGCTGTATATAACGTTATACTCATATAAACATCTCCATTTATGTTTTATTTTTCTTCTGGATCTTCAACTGATGCAATACAAAGAGCATTACTACCTTCAAAAGGAAGGCAACCTTCAACTTCAACTTCTCTTACTCTATCACCAAAAGCTGCTGCTCCGGGAACACGAAATGTTGTTACATCAAGAGGTTTAATTGGTGTTTCAACAGGCTTTTGTACTTGTGGAACCCATTCGTAAGGAACACGATAAGCACGATATGTCATATTCATAGGAACAGCTTTACCTTTATAAGGTGAAATAAATTCCCATACCAATTCATAATCTTTTGTTACTTCAAAAACTCGTCCATTTGAGCCTTCTGTTATAAGGGTATTGCCATTTGCTAATCTTTGCATACCACTAATAAATGGACTATAAAAACGGCTTGCGTCCATTGGCATTAAAAATCCAGCTTCAGCAGGAGTATATTGCCATACTATTTTCATTGCAACTGGATCTATTTCAAGTACACGAGAATAATCGCGTAAAGCTGCTTTTACTCCAGTAGGTGCTCCGGGGTTTGGTACATCATAACCAGCCCAACCACCATTATCAAAAACTAAAATATTACCACCACCGGGTAAAGTATGAGGAATCATATGAGCATGGTGTTGTCCAATGATCCAACCAATAGCTCTTTCTTCTGGTGTTCCATCATAATCAGGACCAAGTTTCCAAGTAATTTTTCCTGTTGCTTTATCAATAACAAAAATAATATTAGATTCGCGAGCGTCAACAATAATATTATCAGGATGAAAACGCTTATCACCTTGATCATACCATTTATTAGGTCCAAGAGCTGACATACTATTAATATGCATCCAATCGCCCATGCCTTCTGGTTGCGTTGGACGATAATTAGGGTTACGGCATAAAGTATTTTTTGCACCTTCTTTAAATCCTAATTCATCAAAATGATCACTGCAACGCCATTCCCAAACAATATCACCGTCCCAATCAACTTCTAAAATAACATCATCTAATAATAATTTATCAGAAATTTTTTTATTACGCACATTTTTATGTGCTAAAACAAGAGTATTTCCTTCAAGGCTTTTTGGTTCCATATCAGGAGCATAATAGCCAACTGGATTACCTTCACGTTGAAAATCATGATGATAACGTGCCATCCAACGTGGTTCATAACCTGGATCTTCAATAAATTCATTACGATCAAATTTCCATACAACTTTTCCGTCCCAATCTAATTGGACTAAATCAATTTGATCTTGTACTGAATATTTACCACTACGACGACCGCGATTAGTTACAATATAACCACCAGGAAAAATTTTATTTGGAAAACCATGAACACCTTTCCATACATTATGTTCACGTCCATTCATATCCATAAGAATAGCACCATATTCTTGTGCTTGATAAATTGTCAAACCATTCCAACATTTTTCTGGATTATAAACTGTAACCCCAGTAGGATAAATAGTAGGATGTCCCATTGTATATACTCCTTATTTTAATTATTCATTATTTCATTACCCATTCCCAATAAGGAACAGCGATAGCAAATAAAAATACTCCCGTTAAAACTATACGAGCAGCTAACACCTTTACCATACTTCCAAAATGAATATAGCCAAAACTATAACATAACAAAAGTACAGCATATTCATAAGGTAAAAGATAGTTATCAAACCCATAAGTAAAAGCAAAATATAAGATCTTTGGCTCAAGTCCTATTTGAAGAGCAAGTTCTGCTAAAGGAGAAGAAAAAGATGCTGTTGCAGCAAGAGGTGTAAGAATAAAGTTTCCTGCAACCCCAATAATATATGCAGCAATACTTGCAGAATACACACTTAATCCTTCTAAATAACCAAAAGTATTATCTGCCATCCAATTTGTTACTTTTAGATAGTTTCCTGCACTTCCAATAGCCATACAACCAAGAATAAAGAATAATGGGCTAAAATTCACAGTTTTTAATTTTTCTGCGTTCATAAGATCCATTTTAGGTACAAAAGTTAAAAAAGATATAAAAATTAGTACCATACCAGGAGTTAAACCATGAAATTTATCTGTAATTAAAAATACTAATGTTAATCCTAAAAGGAATGCTGCTTTTTTTTCTGCTGTTGTCATAGCACCAAGTTCTGCATAACGAACTTCTAAAACAGCTTTTAACTCTTGTACATTTACCTTACTTGGCAAAAGAATGATAACAATAGCACAACCCATTATTGTATATATTGTTGCTGGTAATAAACTCCAACTAGCATATTCAAGCCAACCTGTTTTTGTTCCTAAAACCTTATCTACAAGGTTCATGCCCATTACAAGATCGCCACCGCCTGTAAGAAAACAATTTTTTGAACTAGCCACAGCTAAAAACGTAACCAACATAAGAGCTGTTGCTTCACGAGAACCTTTTTTAAAGTCCAATGATTCACATAAACTAACCACAATAGCAGAGAAAATAACAGCTTTACCTGCAACGGTTGGAATAACAGGACTAACAACATAAATTGCAAAAGTAATACCCCATAAAACTCCTACAAAAGAGCCTCCCATTGCTTTCATACAACCTAAACCAAGACGCTTTCCAAGTCCTGACGTTTGTAATATTTTACACAACACAAAACCACCAATAACAATATTAGGAATATCAGAAAGCCAGTTATTATAGACAACATTAGCTGGTACTGCACAAAATACAATATATAAAACAGGCAATAACAAACTTGTTGCAATTTCATTTACTAAATCCAATGCCCAAACAATAACAATCCAAACAGTTACTACTAAAAACATTGCCATGTGATGAGTAAGCCCTTTACCATCAATAGGCAAAATAAAGTATAAAACTAATGGAACAATAAAACTAAAAAGTGCTTTTAATAAAAGACTACTAAGTTTTTGATCAACAACTTGAGCCATACTCACCCCTTATATTGTGTTATAATTTTCACATTAAATATTTTATACTCTAACTTAATATAAAAAAAAGTAGTATACGCTACATTTTTACTTTTTATTTTATTTTTTTTCTATTATACTGGAGATAGGAGCAATTTATATGAAAAAAGATATATTATTTCATGATATTAGCCAAGTAAGCACCGATATGCACGAATGGGAAAAATATTTTCAATTTGGTACAAAAATAAAAAAGCCCAAAGGTTATGAATTATTAAAGTCTGGTGGAATTTGGGATAAACTCTATGTACTTATTGAGGGCGAAGCAAAACTTATTAGAATTTCTAGTGATGGAAAAGAAAAAATCCTTTGGAATGGCATAGCTCCCTGCCTTTTAGGAGAAGGTCCTTTTTTTGATGAAATACCAACCTTAAGCTCATTTATCCTTACCCAAGAAAGCATACTTTATTCTTTTAATCACGATATAGTCCATAATGTGCTTTTAGAAGATAAAGCCATTGCTCTTTCTATTATTAAAAATCTATCTCTAAAAGCACGAGTTGTTAATAATCATAGTTGTTGCCTTAGTTTTACAGAACTTTCTTCAAGAATATGTTATTTTTTATATCAAACCTTACAAGCAGATAAAAACAATAAACAATTTTATGCAATTCCAGAATTTACTCAACAAGAACTTGCTAATCATTTAGG
>JARHYD010000005.1 GCA_029258655.1 Mailhella sp. | reverse complement strand
ACAGTAACTGAGATTTATGACTATTTAAGATTGTTATTTGCAAGAGTAGGGGAAGTACATTGTCCTACTTGTGGTAAGAAGATTAGTCAAATGACGGTACAAGAGATAGTAGATAAAATGATGGAGTTTCCTGAGAGAACTAAATTACAGATATTATCACCTGTTGTAAGAGGTCAAAAAGGAACGCATAAAAAAGTAATAGAAAATGTTAAAAAAGAAGGATTTGTTAGAATAAGAGTAGATGGAACTAACTATGAAGTAACGGATGAAATAGATTTAAACAAAAATCAAAAACATAATATAGAAGTAGTTGTTGATAGAATAGTTATTAAAGATGGAATAGAAGCTAGATTAGCAGATTCTATAGAAACTGCTGTTAAATTATCTGATGGATTGGTTATTGCTCAAATAATTGATGGAGAAGAAATTCTTTATTCAACTAAATTTGCATGTCCTGAACATGGAATAGGAATAGAAGAATTATCACCAAGAATGTTCTCTTTCAATAGCCCATTTGGAGCTTGTGATGTATGTAATGGATTAGGTGAGAGTAAAGAAGTAGATCCAGACCTTGTAGTTCCAAATAAAGAATTATCTATAAAACAAGGAGCTATAGCTGCTTGGGGATCAGTAGGTACTAATGATGATACTTACTATAGTAAAATGGTTAAGAGCTTAGCGGAAAAATTCAAAGTAGACTTATCCACTCCATTTAAAGATTTACCTGATGATTTTGTTCAAGAATTACTTTATGGACATGATAATGTAATGGTGGAATTTGTATATGAATCTAAATACGGTGGAACTAGACTGTACAAAGCTCCATTTGAAGGTGTAATAGTAAATTTAGAAAGAAGATATAGAGAAACTAATTCAGAGTATTCAAGAGATAAAATAGAAGAGTTTATGGCAGAAAGACCTTGCCCTAGATGTAAGGGAAATAGATTAAGAAAAGAAGTTTTATCAGTTTTAGTAGATAATAAAAATATAATGGAAGTTACTGATTATTCAGTTAATGAACTTATAGATTTTGTTGAGAATATAAATTTAACAGAAAAACAAAAGTTTATAGCCCATGAAATTTTAAAAGAGATAAAAGGGAGAGCATCATTTTTAAGAGATGTAGGACTTGATTATTTAACACTATCAAGAAAAGCAGGTACATTATCAGGAGGAGAAGCTCAACGTATTAGGTTGGCAACTCAAATAGGATCTGCCTTAGTAGGTGTATTATATGTACTAGATGAGCCTAGTATTGGACTTCATCAAAGAGATAATGATAGACTTATTAAAACTTTAAGACATTTAACAGATATAGGAAATACCCTTATAGTAGTAGAACATGATGAAGATACTATGAGAGAAGCTGATTATATTGTAGACATTGGTCCTGGAGCTGGAATTCATGGAGGAGAAATTGTTGCAGAGGGAGTCTTAGATGAAATTCTTAGAAATTCAAACTCATTAACAGGACAGTATCTAAGTGGAAAGAAAGTTATACCTATCCCGGAAACTACAAGAGAAGGTAATGGTAATTTCTTAGAAATTGTTAAAGCTAGTGAAAATAATCTTAAAAATATAAGTGTTAAATTCCCATTAGGTAAATTTACATGTATAACAGGTGTTTCTGGATCTGGTAAAAGTACATTAATAAATGATATTTTATACAAAGGAATAGCAACTAAGATAAATAGATTAAGAGAAAGACCTGGAAAACATAAAGAAATAAAAGGAATAGAAAATATAGACAAAATAATAAATATAGATCAAAGCCCTATTGGTAGAACTCCGCGTTCTAATCCTGCTACTTATACAAAAATTTTTGATGAAATCAGAAATATTTTTGCCATGACTCCAGATGCAAAAAGACGGGGATATAAAGCAGGACGTTTTAGTTTTAACGTTGCAGGTGGGCGTTGTGAAACGTGTAAAGGGGACGGACAAATTCGTGTTGAAATGCACTTTTTACCTGATATTTTTGTAACTTGTGATGTTTGCAAAGGACAACGTTTTAATCGTGAAACCTTAGAAGTTCGTTATAAAGATAAAAATATTGCTGAAGTGCTTGATATGACAGTAAGTGAAGCACGACAATTTTTTGAAAACTATCCAGTGCTTGAACGCAGACTTGCTATGCTTGAAAGTGTAGGACTTGATTATATTCGTTTAGGACAGCCAGCAACAACACTCTCTGGCGGAGAAGCACAGCGGATTAAAATTTCTCGAGAATTAGGAAAACGTTCTTTACCTGGAACATTATATATTTTAGATGAGCCAACAACAGGCTTGCATATGCACGAAGTTGGCAAGTTAGTTGCCGTGTTGCATCAACTTGTTGAAAAAGGTGCAACTGTTGTTGTCATTGAACATAATACTGATGTAATTCTTACTTCTGATTATGTAATAGATATTGGCCCTGGTGGTGGAGAAAATGGTGGAACGATTATTGCAGAAGGTAGTCCAGAGGCAATTATGGCAAATCCACATTCTATAACAGGAAAATTCCTTCTTGAAGAACGCCGTATGCGTCTAAAACCAATACAATAAGTGAAAGAAAAAAATATTCTTTTTTATTCTATTAGGATATGATATTAATAACATAATGTAATTATGAATATTTTAAAGAATATATAGAAGGATACAAATAGCTATTTATTTTATTTAAATGATCAACTATTTTACCATATTTTTAAAATTATAATAAAAAAATATATACAATACTATATTATGATAAAATATCTTTTTGCTGACCGTGATGGAACAATAATTTTTGATAAACATTATCTAAGCAAACCACAAGAAGTGGAGCTTATACCTGATGTTGCAATGGCATTACAAAAATTACAAGAACATCAAATACAGATTTTTCTTGTTACAAATCAATCTGGCATTGGTCGTGGATATTTTCAAAAAGAGGATCTTTTTGCTTGTCAAAAAGTTTTAGAACAACAATTATTAAATGCGAATGTTCATATTTTGGACATGGCATATTGCCCACATTCTCCAGAAGATAATTGTCAATGCCGTAAACCTCGACTTGGAATGTGGGAATATTTACAAGAAAAATATTACCTTGATCCTAAACAATGTGCTATGATTGGGGATAAAAAAGAAGATGTCCTTTTTGGTATTAATGCAGGTTTTGCCTACTCTTGCCTTGTACAAACAGGTAAAGGTAAAAGTACAGCAGAACAATATAATCTAGCTACTGATAAAGATTTTATGATGATAAATTCTTCGTTATTTTCACCTCATGCAGAATATACACATTGTTGCTATGCAAGACATTTTATTGATTTTGTTAATTTTCTTATAAATGTTGAATAGTAATTAGTGGAGTAATGATAATGTATTCAAATAGTAATATTTCAGATAATGCTTATAATTGGCTTATGAATATGCATAATTTTGATGTAGAGGCAGAATTTTGGCATAGATTATCAGAAAATGAAAAAGAAATTTTCCAAAAAATCAGAGAAGAAAACTTATATCATTATGTAATATATCAAGAATTTAAAATTAATAATGAATTATATAAAAAAATTCTTGAATTATTTCCTTTTCCATTTTCTTTAAAGAACGCAAAAGGCGAGTTTCTTTTTATGAATAATGCATATAAAAGAACTTTTAATTTAAGCTCTGAAAATCAATATATTACTTTTGATGATTTTACTACATTAACAGATAAAGAACGTTTAGGTTTACAAATAGATACAGCTATTGCTCTTGATAGTTTATGCACTATTCAAAAACCTTTTTCTTTTGAAGCAGATCAATATAACAGGCGTTTTTCCTATTGGGTTTCTGGTTTTCAATGCAAAAATAATGAACGGTATACTTTTTCTGTTATCCAAGATATTACCGAATTTATTCAAGCCGAAAATAAACTTTCTGAACAAGTTGCAATGCTAGAAAGTACCAATGAAAATATTGTTCGTCTTTCAAATCTTGATCCTTTGACAGGAGCGTATAATAGAGCAAGTATGCTTGAATTTTTTCAAGCTAATTTCAAAGATGCACGAAGAACAAAATCAACTTTTTCTATTTTATTGCTTGATATTGATTATTTTAAAATGGTTAATGATAGATTTGGGCATTTGATAGGAGATAAATTATTGCAGGATATTGTTCAATTATTAAAACACGCAGTACGGGATAAAGATAAAATTATTCGTTTTGGTGGGGAAGAATTTCTTATTTTATTACCTAAAACAAATCAAGTGCAAGCTTATGAAATTGCAGAACGTATTCGTCTTTTTATTAGTGAAAATCTGAAAAATCCTGATAATGAATCTATAACCATAAGTATTGGAATTGCAACATATTCTAATGAAAAAAATCCAGAAGATATTATAAAAATTGCAGATAATAATCTTTACAAAGCAAAAGAAAAAGGAAGAAACTGCACAGTCCCTAATCTTACAGAAAAGGAAAAGTAATGAAAACAACAGAAAAACCTATGTTAAGTATGAAATCTTGGCATATCTCTTTTTGGACAAGTATTGCCTTACTTTTTCTTATCATGCTTTTGGAAACCTATACTAACCTTGATGTAATTATTCAAAATACTTGGTATAATCCGGAAACAAAAAAATGGTGGCTTACTGCAGAAGATTTTTTAGAAACCCGTTGGCTTTGGTATGGTGGTGCAAAAAGAGCAATATCTATTTTTGCAGGAATTTGTGTTGCTATTTTTATTGCTTCTTTTTTTGTCAAATTTTTTCAAATTTGGCGTAAAAGTATGGTATTAATTTGCTTAAGCCTCTTGTTTATTCCTCTTGCTGTTGGAGCAGGGAAAAAAATGTCAGATATTTATTGCCCACGTGAAGTAAGTATTTACGGTGGTCCATATACATATCAACGTATACTTGAACCTCAAAATCCATTAAATAAAGATAATCCTTTTCCTGGACTTTGCTATCCAGCAGGTCATGCTTCTGGTGGCTTTGCTCTTATGATGCTTTTTTTTGCTGTTCCTTATCCTGCATTAAGAAAATGGGGACTTTTAATAGGACTTACTGTTGGTTGGCTTATGGGAGGCTATCAAATGGTGCGAGGAGAACATTTTTTATCGCATACATTAAGTACTATGTGTTTAGCATGGGCAATTAATCTTCTTATTATTTTATGTATAGAAAAATTTCAAAAAATCTTACGACTTGAGAATCAATATCCAAAACTTTTGGAATAACATTTTATTTTAGAAACGTTGTTTTTTTGATTTCGGGTGTGTTTCTAAATTAATTTTATTCTATTTTTTCTTTGGGGGAAATGATTTCCCCCAAGCCCCCTCAATCAGGCAAATTTATTGAAATATGTTTCAATAAATTTGCTTATTTTAGAGTATGAGTAGAAAATCTTTTTTTTCAAAAATAAAAAAGTTATTTATAATACTACTACACTGCAACTCTTTTATTTTCATTATTAAAACATAGAGTTTTAATTATACATAATTTGGAAACACACCCTAGTTAGTACGTAGTTATCTTTATTAGAGGGAAATTTTTTGAAAAAGTTTTCCCTTACTTTCTCTTACAAAATTTTTTATAAATCAGGGTATGTTTTCAAATTAAAATATTTTTTTGGGGAAATAATTCCCCCCCAAGTCCAATAGCTAAAAAGCCCAAACTTTGCATAAAAAAGCAAAATTTGAGCTTTTATTTGAGGGAAATAGGGAGAACTCTTTCCAAAAAAGATTTTAAGTATATTTATTAGGAGAAGTACTTTTTATAATAAGTTTCTCTCTCTAAAAAATATCAATAAGCTAACAAAGCAAATTAAATAAATTTTTTGTCAAGATCTTTTTTAGTTAATAATGCGTGTGATATAAAAAAATTATAAAGCTATGTGTAAAATATACTAACATATCCTTAATCTATATAAATAATATTCGTTTTGCTAACTGATTAAAAAGCTATTTTAGAACGTATATTAAAGGATTTTTTATGAATCACCCTTCTTTTGCACGTTTTCGTTTTACTTTTCTTTTTTATCTTTCATTATTATTTCTTTTTTTTAATTTTCTTTTTCGGCTAAGTTTAC
>JARHYD010000141.1 GCA_029258655.1 Mailhella sp. | reverse complement strand
TTTGCAAGTTCTGTTGCTTGATTTGCTAAATTTTCAATAGCCTTAGTTGATTCTTTCATTGCTTCGGACATTTCAGTTGCAATAGTATGAACATTAGAAACATTGCTTAAAATGCTATCAGAAGTTTGTGATTGTTCTTCTGATGCTGTTGCAATATTATGGATACCATCTGCACTTTCATCTGCAAGACTAAGAATTTCTTGTAAAGCTTTTTCGGAGCGATCTACAAGTTTAGAGGCAACTTCAATAGCTTCAACTGTATGATCAACTTGTTCGGAGTTATCATTTGTACTTGATTGAATAGCAGAAATAGCATTTGAAACGTCCATAGTAGATTTAATAGTTTTTTCTGCAAGTTTTCTTACTTCATCGGCAACCACAGCAAAACCACGTCCAGCCTCACCTGCTCGCGCGGCTTCAATAGCAGCATTTAATGCAAGGAGATTTGTTTGATCTGCAATATCAGAAATTACAGACATAATGGAGCTAATAGATTTTGTATGTTGTACAAGTAACGCCATATTATCTTTTAAAATAAGAGAAGCATCGCGTACTTGATCCATTGCTTGACGGCATTCAAGAGTAATTTTTTCTCCTTCAAGAGCTTTTTCTCTTGTGCTTTCAGCATTTACAGAAGTTTTACTTGCATTTTCTGCAATATTAGTAACGGTAAAATTCATTTCATTCATTGCAGTAGAAACTTCTGCAAGCTTTGTTGCTTGGGAAGTAGAGCAAATAGTAGATTGGTTAATTTGTGTTGAAAGTTGATTAGAAGAGCTAGCAATATTTTGAATAATTTTATCAAGTTCAAAAATAGTTTCAAGAGCCTGTTTTTCGTTTTCTTTTGTTTTATTTATAAGCTTTGTAAGATAATCAACCATACTCATAATACTACGCATGAGTACGCCAATTTCTCCTTTATTTTGAGCCACTAATTTAATTTGATTTTGCATTGTTTCATTAACTTCTAAATTGCCTTCTGCAATATATTTAGCATAACCAGAACCAATTTTAAGAAGTTTTGATGTACTATGAGAAATAAGGAAAATAATAGTTCCAATGAAAAGAGTAATAACAATTCCTGCTAAAATAATTTGTTGCACCATGATATTATTTTCTTCCATAAGCTCATCATAGGAAGGAGAGAAGAATATAATCCAATTAAAAAGCTCAAGTGGAGTAATATATGCTACGCGTTTTACGTTGTTTAAATCAACATAATCAATTACACCATCACGTTTTTTAAATATTTCTTCTACAAGCTGATGTTGTGGACTTTTTTTATTGATTAAATCAGGATTTGGGTGAGAAAGAATTTTTCTTGAACTATCTATAATTGCATAATAAGAATTTTTTCCAATTTTCATTTGAGAAAAATAATCTTTATTAATATCTTCTAAGCAAATAACACCAAAAAATACCCCAATAATTTCTTTGGAAGAATTATAAACAGGAGAAGCAATAATAATTCCATTTTCACCATTAAGTTGCAATAAACGTGTTTCTGTTGAAACATTTCCATTTAACGCACCCACAATAGAAGGATATTTTTGAATAATATCAACGGGAACTTCAATATTATAACTATTTGAATGAGCAATAATAATTCCTTTGTTATCAGTTATCCCAATGCCTTTTAAAAGAGGATATGTTTTAACTTGAGAATCAAGAAATTTTTTTATGCTTTCATCTGAAAGATCTTGATAAGAAGAATTTAAGGAAGTTACAAATTCATCACCATTTATATTTCCTGTTTTATAATTAATAAACTCACGCATACGTAAGCTAGAAGAAGTTTCTAAAAGAATATTTGTATATATCTTTAATAAACTTTCTACTTCTTGTGCTTGAGTTTTAAGGGTAATATGGATTTGTGTATCCATATTTTTACGTAATGCATTACTTCCTAAGTTCTGTGCTGTATAAGCTAAAAGAGCAATACCAAAAATAGTTGGTAATAGAATAAATAATAACATTTTTTGTAATGTTGTTAATTTCATTATAGACTCCAACGGGTCTTATTTCATAGCTTTTATGAAGTTAATAAAAAAGAAGATAAACTTCCAATCCACTAATAAAAATTTCTTTAAAAAAATAAATGTATAAAAAAAGACATAATACTATCCCCTACGATACTGTATAAATATTGTATTGTCTTTATTAAATTATAATATGTAATTAGAAACGACTTGCTGGCAAACCTCCCATGCTTTGTTTACAATCGCCAAATGTTCCTCTCTATCTACATTCACGGTTTTGTTTTTTTCTTCTTTAGTAATTACAAGTTCAATGCTTCCGGGTAAGTAAAGGAATTGGTATTTTGTATTAAAACATTTACAAAGTTCCTCATGCAAATGTCGAAGCATTGGGGTATCTTGACCACGCACACAAAAATTTGTCCAAAGTTCACGTGCAACGCGTGTGATAACAAAAAGACGTCTTGCTTCTGGATCTTTTATATCCTCCTCCTGCAAGATTCTTCTTGTTTGTTTATGGTACAGCATAGTGCGAGTTTCAACAAGTTGCTTTTCATATTGCTGAATGCTACCTTTTATAGGATATGTAGGGGTAGAATTTAGTAAATGCTTGATATTTGTCAGTTCAACTTGTCGAAGGTTTCTTAAATTATTGTCTATTTTAATAGACATGGCGCTTTTCCTTGGTTATAATAGTTATACTGCCATATCGGATTATTTATTTAATTCTTTATAGGAAAATGATAAAAAAAACAATTCTTTTTTCTGTTCTTTGGAAGTAATTTGTGATAATTCATTTTTATACAATGAACGTAACCTATTGGAGGATATATGGGATTTTTTTCTGCTGTTAAAAAGTTTTTTGGTTCACAAGAGCAAGAGTCAAAAGATGTACAAAAACAATATAAAGAAATAGATACACAAACAGAGGAAAAACTAACTGTTTTACTTCGACAAACAGAACCCAAATTATCTGCTTGGCTTACTATTATTTTAAATGGTGTTGAAAAAGCTGATGACCATTTATGGACTAGACTGACTATTTTATTAAAAGCATTGGAAACACCAGAACAGGAAGCACAATCTTTTATAGAAGATTTCCGTACTTGGTTAAAAAAAATGGATTATTCTTATATAGAAGATTTCCGATCCGAATTACAATATCGCTTAGCTTTAGCTCTTGATATGGAAGATGAAGAAAGCGAAAAAGATATTTTATTTGCAAAATTACAAACAGGATTAGAAAAAACAAGAAACCAATTAGGGAAAGGATTAGCCACTGTATTTTCTGGGCATAGTCAAACAAATGACGCTTTTTTTGAAGAATTGGAAGAATTATTTATTATGTCCGATATGGGGGCAGAACTATCCATAAAACTTGTAGAAAAACTTCGTCACCATGCCAAACAAAATAATATAGAAAACACAAAAGAATTACTCCCCTACTTACAAAATGAAGTACGAGAATTATTTAAAACACCTCGTCGTATTAGTGCTATAAATTTACCTGAAGTAGTGCTTATGGTAGGAGTTAATGGCGTTGGCAAAACAACAACCATTGCAAAACTAGCATACAGAGCAAAAATGCAAGGTAAAAAAATTCTTATAGCAGGAGCAGATACATTTAGAGCTGCTGCTGTGGAACAATTAGAAGAATGGGCAAAACGTCTTGATGTTGATTTTTATTCTAAAGGAAGTGGTGCAGATCCAGCTGCTGTTGCTTACGAGGCAATGGATAAAGCACTGGCTGGAAATTATGATCTTGTCTTTATTGATACAGCAGGGCGTTTACATAATAAAAGTAATTTAATGGACGAATTACAAAAAATTAAAAATGTACTTGCCAAAAAACATGAAGGTGCTCCACATAGAAGTATCCTAGTTATTGACGCTACAACAGGACAAAATGCTTTACAACAAACAAAGGTTTTTAAAGAATCTGGTGGAGTAAGCGAAGTTATTATTACTAAACTTGACGGCACAGCAAAAGGAGGGGTTGCTATGGCAGTTGCTAGTACTTTTGAAGTGCCTATAACCTTTGTGGGGCTTGGTGAAAAAATGGAAGATTTACGTCCTTTTAATCCTGATGATTTTGCAAAAGCATTACTTGGTAATACAGAAAATGAATAGGGGGAATAAAGTATGCAGACAGAATTTTTTATTTCAACCTTAGGAAAAGCACAATTTATAAACCCTAAAATACAAAATTTTGTTACAGATAAGCTTATCCCCATTTATGTACAAGAAGAATTTGCACAAGGAATACAAGGAGAAAATCATTTATTTTTTGAAGAAGCTGGTCCAAGAGAAAAAATTTATTTTGATCCTCAAAAAACAAAAGTAGCTATTGTTACTTGTGGTGGACTTTGTCCCGGATTAAATGATGTTATTCGTTCTCTTGTCATGGAATTATGGCATGGCTATGGAATACGAAAAATTATTGGTATTCCTTACGGATTAGAAGGGTTTATTAAACATTATCATCATGCATTAATTGAATTAACACCACAATTTGTTTCTGATATTTACACCTTTGGCGGGACAATTTTAGGTACATCAAGAGGACCACAAGATTTTGATGAAATTGCAAAATTTTTGCAAGAACAAGAAATTAATATTCTTTTTGTTCTTGGTGGTGATGGTTCTATGAAAGCAGGAAAAGCCATATCAGAAGCTGTGGCAAAACATGGTATAAAGCTTTCTGTTATTGGTATTCCTAAAACTATTGATAATGATATTAATTTTGTAGAACAATCTTTTGGCTTTGCAACAGCAGTAGATCAAGCAACAACAGCTATTGCTTGTGCTCATACAGAAGCTATTGGAATGTACAATGGTATAGGAATAGTGAAACTTATGGGGCGTGAATCTGGTTTTATTGCAGCACACGCTACGTTATCATTAAGTCTTGTTAACTTTGTTTTAGTGCCAGAAATTGATTTTTCTTTATATGGTGAAAAGGGACTTTTATCTGCTTTAGAGCAACGTCTTCATCATAGACATCATGCCGTTATTGTTGTGGCAGAAGGAGCAGGGCAACACTTAATGCCCAAAACAGGGCAAACAGACAATTCTGGCAATATTATTTTACAAGATATTGGTTTATTTTTACAAAAAGAAATAAAAAAATATTTTAAAGAAAAAAATATTCCTATTGGCATAAAATATATTGACCCAAGTTATATTGTTCGTGCTGTACCAGCTAATGCTGATGATAGAGTTTATTGTGGCTTTTTGGGTCGTCATGCTGTACACGCGGCTATGAGTGGAAAAACCCACATGGTGGTAGCAAAATTACGAGGTCGTTATGTACATTTACCTTTTGATTTAGTGACACAAAAAAGAAGAAAGCTCGATGTTACTTCGCATTATTGGTATTCTGTTTTAGCTACAACAGGACAAGGAAATTTAAAAGGCATGACAAAAGATTAAGGGGGGATTATGGCAAGAATAAATATAGATCAAGAGGAAAAAAAACTTATAAAAATAAATGCTTCTGCTGGATCTGGAAAAACCTATACTCTTACAAATAATTTTGTTGATTTATTATTTAATAGTGATTTAGCTCCCTGTGAAAGCTGTAAAATAAGCCAAGAACAACAAATAAAATTTAATTTTTCTGAACTTCTTGCCATTACTTTTACTAATCTTGCTGCTAACCAAATGAAAGAAAAGGTTATTGAGCGACTAAAACAATATGCTTTTAAAAATGAAAATGCATTAGATAAAAAACTATTTGAAAATCCAAAGGAATTAGAAGAAAAATCGCAAAAAGCTTACCTTATGCTTGATAATATTTTTCGTCAGTATGGGGCATTAAATATTCGTACTATTGATAGTTTACTCAATCAAATTATCGGGCTTTTTGCTTTGGAATTAGGTTATGCTCCTCATTTTGAAACTGTTTTTAATTCTGATAATCTAATAGAAAAAATTTATTTAGACTTAGCAGAACAAGCAATTCATAATCCTCAATATGAACTCTTTTTTCAAGAATTATGTTCTTTTTTGATTAATGAAAACGATTATAATAATTTTTTTGCTAAAGACAAAATAAAAAATATTATCAAAAATTTTGTAAATTATTGCATTACAAATAATGAAGAATTTTCTTCTGAAAGTTTAGGGGATATTTATTCACAAATTGAATTTTTAAGTACAGAACAAAAAGAACTCCAAGAAAATATTGAAAAACTTCGTCAAGAACTTCTTACCCATATTCAAGAAGAAAAAATTGCTGTTAAAAGTTATTTGTTAGACGCATTATCAAAACCAAATTATAAATCAACATTATTGTATAAAGATGATTTTGCTGAAGTTGTGAATAAAGCTTCCAAAGATTATAAAGGTGAGGCAATTTCTCTTTATTTTGCTTTACAAAAGGAATTAAAAGCACTTCCTCAAGTTGAGTATATTTTAAATAATAGTCAATTAATGTTTTCTATTATAGCTCTTGGCTCTATCATTACAAAAGAATTAGTATTAGAAGAAGAAAAAGAGCAACAAATGAATACACAAAAAATGCCTCATTTGATTGCTAGTCTTTTAGGTAATGAAAATGAACAAACAATAAAAAATTTAATGGCATTAAAAGGAAATATAGATACAGATAGAGCGTTAGTTTCTGCTGCATATTGTCGTTTAGGAACACGATTAAAACATATTTTATATGATGAATTTCAAGACACAAGTTTATCTCAGTGGAAAGCATTAAAAGATTTATCAGAAGAAGCTCTTTCTAGTGGGGGCAGTGTGCTTTTTGTGGGAGATGTAAAGCAGGCAATTTATGGCTGGCGTGGAGGAAAAGCAGAACTTTTTGACAACGCACCACAAGATTTAGCACAAAATGGCTATACAATATGTAGTGATGTATTAGAGCAAAATTGGCGTAGTGCAGAAAATATTGTGAAATGGAATAATGCTTTTTTTGGTATGTTAAAAAAAGAAAATGCTTCCATTGTAAGATCCTCTTTACCTTTGCTTATTTCTAATACTACGCGTGAACAAATAATAAAAGAGGAAAAACAATATATTTTTGATGATACAACACAAGAACTTGCTCGCGATTATGCTCAAATAGAACAAAAAATAGATGCAAAACAATTAGCAAAAGTAAAAGATAAAGGTACGGTTGAAATTCATTATATAAATACGTCAGATAGCTATTTTGAAATGGCTATTTTTTGCCTTTTGCCTGAA
This sequence comes from Mailhella sp., assembly GCA_029258655.1. Classification (GTDB taxonomy): domain Bacteria; phylum Desulfobacterota; class Desulfovibrionia; order Desulfovibrionales; family Desulfovibrionaceae; genus Taurinivorans. The sequence continues at coordinate 22,770 of JARHYD010000141.1, read as the reverse complement.
ATGGTGAAAAATCTCCATAAGCGTTATGAATATGGAAAGATCTGTATTTTAACTCTTACGAATGAACAATCAAGCTCTGTTTCACAATTATTATTGGCACATAATATTCCTGTTGTAAGTCAAGGAAGTTTAGGATTAAAAGATCACCCTGTTATTATTGAGTTATTGGCATTTTTGCATTTTTTAGCAAATCCTTTAGATGATAATGCTTTTTGCCATGTTTTACTAGGGGAGAAGATTTTGCCACAATCTTTTTATAAACATATTAATCGCACACAAATTTTAGAATTTTTAGTAGAAAAAAGAAATGGCATTTCTTGCTATACACACTTTAAAGAAACGTTCCCAAACGTATGGGAACAATATTTTAAAGTAATGGTCGACGGAGCTGGAGTTTTAACTGCTTATGATACATTATGTGAAATTTATGAGCGTTTGCAAGTAATTGAAAGGAATTTAGACGCTGAAGTTTATTTATTGCGTTTAAGGGAAATTGTTTATTTAGCAGAAGAAAATGGTATAGTTGATTTAAATAGTTTTGTGACTTGGTGGGAAGAAAATGGTGAAAAAGAAAAAGCTCCATTGTCTGAAGATATGGATTCGGTTTCTGTTATGACGGTGCATAAATCTAAAGGTTTAGAATTTGACGCTGTTATTATTCCTTTTCATAATTTTACTATTGTCCCAAGTAAAGATGATAATGAGATAAAAAAATTTATTATTCCATATAAAGATAAAGAATTTACTTTGTATTCAACTTTAAAAAAGGAACTTGGCGAACCGTATTATAAAGCTCTTTTTGAAAAAGCAAAAGAAAATATTAATACTCATTATGTTGCTTGGACACGTCCAAAATATGAATTACATATTTTTATGCCAAGTAATATGGATAGAGAAAAAATGGGAGCAGGTTATTATTATCATTTTCTTGATAATATGCTTGAAGAATTACTTGCCTCACAAAAATTAACATTAACTATAAATGATGATGTGTTACATTTTGGAGAAGCATTACAAGAACAAATTCTTTCTTCTCAATCCTTACGAGCAGTGGAATATTTTTTAGGAAATGGTGTAATGCCTTTAGGTAATAGTGAACCAAGCCAAAATATGCGAGAAAAAATTCAAAAGATATTTGATGAAATTGAAAATATCAAAGAAATAAAAGAAAAAAGTAATCGTATATATTATGCAAAAAAAATGTCTTGGCTAATTTCTCCTTTAGAAAAACAAGCAATAGAACAAAATATTACTAGTTCACAACCAGAAAAACTTGGAACAAAAGAACTTATGGGCTGGTTGCCTGATTTACGCATTTTCCGCTCTGATCTTGAAGAAATTATGGGGGAAAAAGAATTATCTTCTAACAAACGTGGTACACTTATCCATAAGAGCTTAGAATACTTTGTTTTTTCTAATAATATATATGAGAGTTGTAAACGTGCAACACAAATGGCAATAAAACAATTACCTTATGGACGTTTAATGCATAATACAAATAATGGACAAGGAACAAATTTAGAAGAATTAGCTCAATCTGTGCAAGAAATTTTATTATGGTTTGCAAATTTACAAGAACCTTTTGGTGGGGCAAAGTTTTGGTTTGATTATGGGTATAGAGAACACGCTATCACAGATAAAAATGGGGATCTTTTTCGTGTTGATTTACTCGTGCAAATACCAAAAGCATATAAAGATCAATTTGGAGGATATGGATTTTTAGCTGTTGATTATAAGACAGGATATTTAGACGAACAATTACCTGTTTCTAGTAATAAAAAACAAATGGAAAATTATATTTTTTTATTAACAGAAGCAACAGGTGAAAAAGTTTGTGCTTTGCTTGTATATTTAGACGTTCAAACAATATGCTTGATTGGGGGAGAAAATGAGTAATTTCTATCAAGAATATCAAAGCAATAAAGAAAATCCATTTTATATTGTGCCTTGGAATAAAGATTATTTATTTGAAGTACAAAAACTTATAGATATATTATGTAGTAACAAAGAAAATGCTCTTAGTTCCCAAGATATTGTTCTTGTTTTTCCAAATACTAGACCAAAACGTTATTTAACTTCTCGTTATAAACAGTTGGCAAAAAAACAAGCAAAGGCAAATATTTTACCACAAATTTTAACAAATACAGAATTTTATAAACTGTGTCTTAATCATTATGAACGAGGTAAAGCTCTTTTTAAAGAATTAAATCCTCTTGATAGATATGCAAAACTTTATGAAATAGTACAAAATATTTTTGCAGAAAAACAAGAACTTTCTCATTTTTTTGCAACACTTAGTATTATGAATAGTGAAACTAAACCAGAAGATACAAACTTACTTATGGCAAAGTTTTATCCATGGGCAAATAGCTTGGATAAGCTTTTTGAAGAATGTTTTCAACATTTAGTGTTGCCACAAAATATTGATTATACAGAAGGGGAAGTTGCTCCTTTTGCAAGCCATTTACTTTCTGAATTAAATGAAATTTATGAAAAATATCTTGCTTTTTTAGAAGAAGAACAGGTAACAACAACAGCTTATGATATGTTTAAAACAGCTGAATATATTAAAGCCTATGAAGAATATAAAAACTATGGCTCATATCAAAGTCAGTTACCTAATTTACTTAATTTAACTACTCAAGAACAAGAAGAATATTTTTCTTCTTTTGTGCCATATTTATTACAAGATAAAATAATTATTTTTGCGGGGTTTGTACAACTTACAGGAGCAGAAAATATTATTTTAAAACATTTTTGGCAACAAGGTGCTATTATTAGTTTTCATACAGATAGCAAACTTGTTACAGATAGAGAAAAAATACATTATTCTTGTATTGACCATAAAAAATGGGTACAAAAATGGCAAGCTCAAACAGTTTTAGCTTGCAAAGCACAAGAACACAAACCTTATATTCATTTTCTTTCTGCTTTTGATGTCCATTCACAATTAAAAGCCATGAATGTTGATTTACTCCCCTACATTAATCAAAAAGGAAATGAACTTGAGCAGGATCGTGATGATAAACTTGCAATTTTATTACCAACATCAGCACTTCTTATGCCTGTTTTACATGAATTACCTAAAAGAGATATAAATATTTCTATTGGTTATCCTATTAAACGTACACTACTTTGGCAATACATAGAAACTATTTTTCAATTACAAATAACAAAAAAAGAAAATGAAAACGGAACAATACTCTATGCATGGGAAACTCTTGCTGCTCTTCTTCACCACCCATATACAAAAATGTTACTCAATGAAAATACAGAAACATATTCTGCATGGCGTAAATGTTTATATCAATTTGATATACAATTAAAAAATCAAAAAGCTATGTTTTGCTTACAAGATTTACTTGATGAATTTATACATAATCTTGATAATGGAGAATTTGAACATCATCTTTCTGATATATTAGAAGAATTTTTAACAAACTTTTTTGAAACAATGGTTTTTGCTTTTGAAAATGTTTATACACTAGCAAATACAGGTATAGCTTTACAAAATGCTTTAGAATTACTTATACGTAACGGGAAAATTGTTTGGAATAGATTTCCTTTAGATAAAGAAGCTCTTGTGCGAATGTTGCAAAATATTCTACCAACATTTATACAAAATAGTTTGGCAGAAGAAGAATTTCCCATTAACAACCTTTTTCATATCTTAGAACAATTAATGGAAGAAGAACGCGTTCCTTTTGAAGCGGATCCTTTAACTGGTATGCAAGTTCTTGGTATGCTTGAATCTCGCCTACTTCGGTTTGATACTCTCTTTATTTTAGATATGACAGAAAATAATATTCCGGGTATTAATAGCCAAGATCCTCTTATGCCAGATTCTTTACGTGCTGTTATTGGTTTACCAGATAGCCATAATCGTGAAAATATTATGGCTCATACCTTTTACCGTGTTATACATGGTGCAAATGAAGTATATTGCTATTGGCAACAAGGGGTGCAATCATCAGAAATTCAAAGTTCTAAAAGTATACGTTCACGTTTTATCGAGAAATTAATTTGGGAAAAAGAAAAAGAAATACACGCTATTTTGCCTACAAAAGAATTTGATCTTTCACATTTTCAAAATACACAAAATCCAGAAACATATATTCGTACACTTATGTCAAAACCTTTTGCTCCTACACGCAGACAAAAAAAAGGTGTTGTACTTACTGATAAAGCAATGAAACTTTGCATAAAAGATAATTTTCCTAAAAAAATATCTGCAACAGCATTAGATACTTATTTGCATTGTCCTGCTCAATTTTATTATAAGTATTTAGCTAAAATTAATATTTTGGAAACAGTGGGATATGGTGATAATCCAAAAATTTTAGGGGATAAAATACATAACGTTTTAAATAAATTATATCAAAAATCTTTAAATAAACCTTTTGAATTTACAGAAAAAAATCAAGAGCTTCTTGAAAAATTATTTGCAGAAGAATTTAACAAAGAAAATTGGGAAGAATGTTTTTCACCTGATAGTTATTTTATGATGCAACAAATTGGTATTATGCATTTAAAAGAATATCTTGAAAATTCCCCCATTGTAACTCCTTTAGCTTTAGAAGAAGAATATCTTATAGATTTTGCTCTTGAGAAAAATCCTTATGCTGTCAATAATATTATTTTACAAGGAATTACAGATAGAATTGATAAAAGAAATGAAAATGAATACTGGATAGTTGATTATAAAACAGGAACAAGAGAAATTTGTAAAACAACTATTTGGGAAAATAAAGATTTTATAAAAAAAATAGGGGATATTAATAAAAATAAATCATGGGCATCAAAAGAGGCATATTCATTATTAGAAGAACTTTCTTTATATATAAATAAAATACAATTACCTTATTATTTATATTTATTTGGGAAAAAACTTGCAGAAAAAGAAAAAGATTTTAAACTTAATGCTTCATGGATTTTTCTCAAAGAACGAAAAGAAGAAAAAGAAGTTCCATTGCTATACATAAAAAAACAAAAGAAAGAAGAAGAGCAAGATATTGAAAAGGTATGGGAACAATTAAAAGAAATTCGTGAAAATAGTATGCAAGTTATTTTAGATTTTCTTTTAAATCATATTGTTCATGCAAAAGAATGGAAATGTTTTGAAGGCAAACAATGTACGTTTTGTCCTTATAAAGATTATTGCTAAACACAAAAAAATCTTTGTTTTCGTATAAAAATTGTAAGAATTTTTTAATGTTATTGTATTGTAACTATTTTATTAGAGTGTGTTTCTAAATTAATCTTATTTTATTTTTTTTCTTTGGGGGAAATGATTTCCCCCAATCCCCCTCAATCAGGCAAATTTATTGAAATACATTTCAATAACTTTGCCTATATTAGGGCATGAATAAAAAGCCTTTTCTCTCAAAAATAAAAAAGTTTTTTGGTTTTGCATAGTAATTATAAATATTTTTCAATGTTATTGCATTGTAAATATTTTATTTTCAGTATTAGAGAATGAATAATTATAAATAATGTAGAAAAACATTTACAAAAAAAATCTCTTTGAAAATTTCAAAGAGATTTTAAATATATGGGAAAATGCTATTCCCATAAAAAAAGTATTTATTACATTGCGTTAGCAACCATTTTGGTTAAACGAACTAATTGGTTTGTAAAACTTGCTTCGTTGTCATACCAAATGATAACTTTTGCAAGGTTACCATCAATAACAGAGGTAAGTTCGGCATCTACAACACCACCTTGTGTAGAACCATTGAAATCAATAGAAACAAGTGGCTCTTCAGTGTAACCAAGATTTTCTTTCATATCACCTTGAGCTGCTGCTTTAAGTGCAGCATTAATTTCTTCTGCTGTGGTATTTTTTTCTAAAGTTACTGTAAAGTCAACGATACTAACGTTTGGTGTAGGAACACGGATAGCCATACCGTCTATTTTTCCTTTAAGTTTTGGATATACAAGTCCAATAGCACGAGCAGCACCAGTAGAAGTTGGAATCATGGATACAGCACAAGATCTAGCACGGCGTAAATCTTTATGTGAACCGTCTAAAATACGTTGGCTCATGGTATAAGAGTGGATTGTGGTCATAAGACCTTTTACAATACCAAAATTTTGGTCAATAACTTTGGTTGCAGGAGCAAGGCAGTTAGTAGTACAAGAGGCAGCAGAAATAATTTGTTGTGATCCGTCAAAATCACTATCATTTACGCCCATAACAATAGTTGCATCAGCTTCTTTTGCAGGAGCGGAAATAATAACTTTTTTTGCACCACAATTAATGTGAGCCATAGCAGCTGCTTTATCTTTAATTTTACCTGTTGTTTCAATAACTAATTCAATACCAAGATCAGCCCATTTCCATTCACCCAAAGGATCACGGGTAACTTTAATAAGTTTACCATTTACCACAATACCGTCTTCATGTGGTTCAACAGGAAAAGGTAAAGGTCCATGTGTGGAATCGTATTTTAAAAGATGTGCTAATGCTTTGTTATCAGCACGAGCATTGATAACGGCTACTTCAAGATCGTTAGAGTCTGCAAGTAAACGAACAAGATAACGACCAATACGACCAAAACCATTAATACCAATTTTTTTAACAGCCATAAGAGCCTCCGAGCTTTTATTTAAAGGCATTATAAATTATATTTTATTAGAAGAACCTAAAACATTTTTAATTTTGTGTTGAACCATAGTACGCACAGCTTCACGTGCTGGTTTTAAATAAGAGCGTGGATCAAATTCTTCTGGTGCTTCTGCTAATTGACGGCGAATATATGCAGTCATAGCAAGACGAATATCAGAATCAATATTAATTTTGCAAACACCCATAGATGCTGCTTTTCTAAGCATATCTTCTGGCACTCCTTTAGCAGAACCTAATTTTGCACCATATTTATTTGCCATTTCAACAAATTCTTGTGGAACAGAAGATGCCCCATGTAAAACAAGTGGGTAATTGGGAAGAAGTTTAGAAATTTTTTCAAGACGATCAAAATCAAGCTCAGCTTTTCCTTTGAATTTGTACGCACCATGAGAAGTTCCAATAGCAATAGCTAAAGAGTCACAGCCACTTCTTTCAACAAATTCAACAGCTTGATCTGGATCAGTATAAACTGATTTTTCAGCAGAAACGTGTTCTTCTATCCCTGCTAATTGACCAAGTTCAGCTTCAACCCATACACCTTTATCATGGGCATATTCAACAACTTTTTTAGTAATAGCGATATTTTCTTCAAAAGCATGATGGGAACCATCAATCATGACAGAAGTAAAACCACCATCAATACAAGCTTTGCAAATTTCAAAATCAGCACCATGATCAAGATGAATAACCATTGGAAGATCATTTTCTTGTAAAGCAGCCTCTGCTAATTTCATAATATATGGTTGCCCTGCATATTTACGAGCTCCAGCAGAAACTTGTAAAATAACAGGAGATTTTTCTTCAGAAGCAGCTTGCATGATACCTTGAATTATTTCCATATTATTGATGTTGAACGCACCAACAGCATAGGATTCTGCATACGCACGAGCAAACATTTCTTTTGGTCCAACTAAGGGCATAGATCCTCCAAAAACTATTACATAATTTTGTAGAAAGAGTATAGCCTAAAGTGAATTTTTTGGCAAGAAAGAGCTAGAGAAAACTTTTTATCCTAATAGGTATAATTATAAGGATATTTTTGTAATATCTATTTCTATTATTTCTTCTTATTAAATTTAATTTGCTTGAAAGCGTTTGACCAAAATCTTTTAACATTGTAAATTTGCTTATATTATTTTTATAAGGAAAAACAATGCATAGAATTTGCATAAAAGATATTCAAACTTCTATCCCTGTTGGGGAAAGTCTTTGTTCTGTTTTTTTAGTTATGCAGGCAAGTAAGCAAGAAAGTAGAAATGGTCCTTTTTGGTCTTTAAAACTTCGTGATGCAAGTGGAACAATAGATGCAAAAATTTGGTCTCCCATAAGCCAAAGCGTACAAGAAATAAAGGCTGGGGATTTTTGGGAAATCAAAGGAAAATCTTCTATTTTTCGTGAACAAATGCAATTTACTATTGAAGCATTACAAAAAGTAGAAACGCCAGAAGAATTGAATATGAGTGATTTTATTCAAACTTCTGCTGTTGAGCCAGCTGTTATTTTAGAAGAAATAGAAAATCTTATTGCTCAAGAATTAACATATACTCCTTGGAAAGATTTTTGTAAGCTTATTTTAAAAGATAGCTCTATTCGTGCAAAATTATTATTAGCTCCAGCTGCAAAATCTGTTCATCATGCTTATGCAGGTGGATTATTAGAACATATGTTTTCTGTTGCAAGTTTAACATTAAAATTAAGTTCACATTATCCTGATTTAGATAAAGAAACATTATTTGTTGCAGGCTTATTCCATGATATTGGTAAACTTGAAGAATTATCAGGTGGTCTTGCAAATGATTATACTGATGACGGTAAAATGCTTGGGCATATAGTACAAGGAATTTTAATGATACAACCTTTTTTAGAAAAAGCAAAAGTAGCTAAACCTCTTGCTTTGCACTTAGAACATTTAATTTTAAGTCACCATGGTGAGCCAGAATACGGTGCTCCGCGTGTACCTCTTTCCCCAGAGGCTTTTGTTTTGCATTATGCTGATAATATGGATGCAAAAATAGCTCAGTGGCGTGAAACATTTGCTCAAATGCCACAAACACAAAATAATGATGATGAAAATAATACTATTGAATGGACACCATATATTAGTCTTTTAGGCAGAACTCTTTGCCGTATGCCTCAAACCCCAAAAGCTAAAGAAAAAGATTCAATACGAACCAAAAAAACACCTAAAGAAAAACAATGTTCTTTATTAGGGCTTACAAATTGCTAGGTTTTTATTATGGATAAAAAAGGATTATTTATTTCATTTGAAGGAGTAGAAGGTGCAGGAAAAACAACTCTTATTAAAAAGCTTGTAGGATTTTTTACCGATAAAAAACAAGATATTTTTTTAACTCGTGAGCCGGGAGGAAGTGAGCTTGGGAAAAAATTACGGGCAATTATTCTTAATGCAGAAGAAAAAATTTATCCCAGTGCAGAACTTTTTCTTTTTTTAGCTGATAGAGCACAACACGTTGAAGAGTGCATAAAACCTGCATTAAAAGCAGGGAAAATTGTTTTATGTGATAGATTTATTGATAGCACTCTTGCTTATCAAGGGTACGGGCGTGGTATGGATATTGAACAATTAATTATGCTCAATACACTTGCTACTAATGGGCTTGAACCAGATTTAACATTATTATTAGATTTACCTCCTCAAATGGGATTAGAAAGAGCAAAAACTCGAAATATAGCACAAAATTTAACTATTGATGAAGGACGTTTTGAAGCCGAAGCGTTACAATTTCATCAAAAAATTCGTGAGGGATTTTTAACATTAGCAAAACAAAAAAAACGTTTTTTTGTTATTAATGCAGAACAAAATGCAGAAGAAGTTTTTTATATTGTTAAACAGCATATAGAGAAAAGTTTTAAATTTGAATAAGTTAAATTAAAAAATCTCTAATATTTTTTTAGGATTATCCGAATATATTTATGAGTTTTACTAATAAAAGGTTTGGTGAATAATGAAAAAAACAATAATTCTTTTAAGTTGCTTAGCAAGTTTTGCTTTAGTTAGTCAACCCTATGCTGCACAAGCACAAAAACCTACTGCACAACGTGTAACTATAAATAAGAAACAGGAATCACATATTAATTTTGCACAAGATCCACGATATAGTTTTTATGTAATGGGATTAAGTGGCGATAATGCATTATATGGAAATTATCCAAATTCTATTCATCAATCTAATTTACAAGTAGAAATGCTTCGCCATACAACATGGGGATCATTAGTGCCAAGAAAAAAAATCTATGGTGATCCTGCAAAGGGACGTTATCCATTAAGATATTATCCTAAAAAAGTTGTAGCAAAAAAAGATATTACTCTTACTAAAGAAGATCTTGAAAGAATTTGTGGTGATAAAGCACAGCCAGCTATGAAAGCTGATAAAAATGCTCTTTCAACTGTGCCTACTGTTAGCTCAAATTCAACAAGTTCTATTGCTCGGGATAGAACATCTTCTATTTATGAACCTGTAAACGAAAATAAACAAAACCCAGAAGTACAGAGAAAAGTTGAAGAAATTCAAAAATCTTTACTTACACCTAATGTAAAATAAATAAATTTTCTCGCTTACCAAGTTTTGAACTGCCCAGTTTTTACTTGGTAAGCTTTTTTTTTTGTGTTATAGAATTGAGGTATTTTGAAGAAAGGATTATTATGAAGAAAATAATTTGTTATGTTTTTGCATTACTTTTTCTCATAATGAGTAATGCCCAAGCCGCTACCATGGTTGATATTTACGGTCCGGGAGAAAATATCGTAAATTTATCTATGGCAAAACCTCTTACTGCACCTAATATGGAAGCTCGTGGTTTAGGTGCAGAACTTGATAATAAAATTCGATATAATTTATCATTCTTGCCATTTATGAATTTAATTCCAGATGCAAATATTCTTGGTGGTACTGTACTTTCTGCATGGTCTGGAGCAGAGTTAGATTTTCGTCGTTTCCAACTTGGTGGATCTGATCTTTTAGTTACTGCATACTGGCCTCATGGTGATGGAAATGGAAGTAAAGTAGAACTTCGAGTTTTTGAAACTTTTTCAGGAAAATTCATTTTTGGTAATGCTTATAATAACATAAGTTCTAAAGAAGTAGAAGCTGTGGCAGATAAATTCTGTGCTGACCTTATGAAAGCTCTTACTGGAAGTGGTGATTTTTTCCTTTCGACTCTCACCTTTGCTAAAGATGCAAGTAAAACAAAACGAGATATTTGGATAGTTACTCCAACAGGAAAAAATCTTAAACAAATTACTTCCTTAAAAGGCTTGGCAATGTCTCCTTCATGGTCACCTGATGGAAGATATATTGTTTTTACACATATTGATGATGGCTCTCATGCATTAGGTGTTTGGCAAAGTGCCAATGGTCGAGTAAAACGTATTCGTTTTCCCGGAAATACTGTTATTGGACCAAGTTTTTTACCAGATAATAAAGTTGCAGTAAGTTTATCTTCTGGTACACAACCTGATATTTTCTTGCTTGATCATCGTTTTAAAAGAGAACGTATTTTAGAAAATAGCCCTTCTATTGATGTTTCACCTACTTTTGATCATAGTGGTACGAAAATGGTATTTACTTCCAATCGCTTGGGAGGACCTCAAATTTTTCTTAAAGATTTTACCACAGGTTCTATTACTCGTGTAAGTAAAACTGGTTCATATAATACAGAACCAACTATTAGCCCAGATGGTACTGTTGTTGCTTATACTAAAGCAACAAATGATGGACATAGAATTTTTGTTCATGATCTTGTAACAGGAATAGAAAGACAAGTAAGTTTTGGGCCAGGTCGAGATGAACAGCCTGCTTTTGCTCCTGATAGCTATTTCCTTTCTTTTGTATCTAATAGAACAGGTACAAAACAAGTGTATCTTATTACAAGACATGGAGGAAAAGCAAAACACGTTCCAACAGGTACGGGGAATGCATATTTCCCTCGTTGGGGTAAAATTCCTCGCTAATATATAAAAAAGCTGTCTAAGACAGCTTTTTTTGTTATGAATTAATACCTTATTATAATTAAGTACCTAATCAAATTTTTAATTTTCATTAATAATTATAATTAGGGTGTGTTTCCAAATTAATATTATTCTATTTTAGAGCATAAGTAGAAAGTCTTTTTTTTAAGAATAAAAACGTATTTATTTTTATTAGTAGAGAGTGAAGTTTAACTATTATAAATAATTTAGAAACACATTCTAGTTGTTATATTTTTGATTTTTTCATATAAGAAAGCATTATGAACTAAAATGTTTTTTGTGTAAAAAATAATAAAGAGATATTATGAAAAAAGAATTACCTGCTTGTCCAGTGGAAATTACACTTACTCTTATTAATAGTCGTTGGAGTATTCTTATACTTAGAGATTTAATGGAAGAAACTAAACGTTTTGGTCAATTACAAAAATCTCTAGGAAGAGTTTCACAAAAAGTATTAAGTAGTACCTTAAAAGATATGGAAAAAAATGGATTAATTATACGAAAAGTTTATCCAGAAATTCCACCAAAAGTAGAATATTCATTAAGTTCTTTGGGAAAAAGTTTAAGCCCTGTTTTAGATTCATTAAAACAATGGGGAGAATTTTATAAACAAAATTTTCCTCAATAAAAAAGATTATATTATGGATAAATCTTTGTTAAAGACGTTTCTATAATAATGATATTTTTCTTGTAGATAGGGTGTGTTTCTAAATTAATTTTATTTTTTCTTTGGGGTTACACTGTCTTTATCCGTAATTTCCTTTATCGTAACGGTTAAAGCAAAATGATTTCCCCCAAGCCCCTCAATCAGGCAAATTTATTGGAACTTATTTCAATAAATTTGCCTATGTTAGAGTATGGATAGAAAGTTTTTTTCTTAGAAATAAAAACTTATTTGTTTTTGTATATTGAATGTAACTAGTTTTTAATGTTACTATATTGTAATTTTTTTTATTATTAAAGAATAAAGTTTAATAATTATAATATGTTATAATATTACACTAATTTTAAAATAAGAAACCTTTTGCACGCAAAAGGTTTCTTGGGTAAAAATTTTTGAAAGGGGGTTTTAGGGGGAGGACTTTTTATAAAAAGTCCTCCCCCTAAAAAATTATTTTTTAATTTCTGTTACTTCTTCAGAATAAAGAGGAAAACCTGCTAAGATATAAATTTCTTGATTTGTTCTATCAGCAAAAACATGGCTAATATTTGCTGCTCTTGAGCCACTTCGACAGTGTACAAGAATTGTTTTATCTGTTGGAACTTCATCAATTCTGCTTTCAATTTCATTAGAGGGAATAAGATGAGCATTTTTGTAGTGTCGTTCATCGTATTCTGCTTGTGTTCGAACATCGAGCAAATAGATTTTGTTTTCTTTTATCATTTGTTCTGCTTGTTCTGGACTAATATTATGAATATGATTAGCATCAATAGTGCTAAAAGGACTATTTTTGAAAAATTGTAATAACATGATTACCACCAAACATAAAAAGACTATGAGAATATATTTTTTCATAATTTTATTGCATATAAAAATTGTTACCTAAATAAATTTCACGTGCTTTTTCATTATTGACTAGTTCTTCTGGTGTACCAGATAAGAGCAAAATACCATCATGCATGATAGAAGCTTTATCACAAATAGATAACGTTTCTCGAACATTATGGTCAGAAATAAGCACTCCCATACCACGATTTTTTAACCTTTTAATAAGATCTTGTATATCACCAACAGCAAGAGGATCAATACCTGCAAAAGGTTCATCAAGTAAGATAAAAGACGGATCATGTACAAGACAGCGTGCGATTTCTAATCTTCTGCGTTCTCCACCAGAAAGATAGGACGCGTGCGATTTTTCTAATCGGGTTAAGCCAAATTCATCAAGTAAGCTATAAATTTTTTCTTCTTGCTGCTTTTTAGAAAGCTTTGTATATTCCATAACTATTTGAATATTTTCTTTCACAGTTAAGCTTTTAAAAACTGAGCTTTCTTGTGGTAAATAGCTAATACCAACTCTTGCTCTTTTATATAATGCCCATGATGTTATATCATTATCATTATAAAGGATTTTTCCTTGTGTTGCTTTTATAATACCTGTCAGCATATAAAAAGAAGTTGTTTTTCCTGCACCGTTAGGCCCTAAAAGTCCGACAATTTCTCCTTGCTCTATGCGTATATTGACATCACGGACAACTTGTCTTGCTCCGTAATTTTTTGCTAAATGTTCTCCTACTAATGTTGCTTTCATACTATACCTATTTTTTAGGGTCAAAAATTGCTTCAACACGTTTTTTGTTTGAGCCGACCACTTCACTGCGTCGTTCATATAAATAATATAAAATAGTATTTCCACGAATAGAATTATTACCGTCTTTTACTACGGGGTTTCCTTTCATGGTTAAAATTCCTTTTCGTGCATCATAAATAGCTGTTTCAGAATGGCCTGATTGTGTTTCAAAATCAAATTTGACACCATTATATGCTTCAATTTTATCTATTTTGTTTTGTGTATTGATTTTTTTTGTTGTTTTTACTACTTTTCCTGTTAGAGGAATATTTTCTTCTTTTACATTAATTTGTTTGTTATTTTCTCCACTTTGAAGAAAAATAGTCATTTTAGGGGCTTTCATATTAAATTCCCCACGGATAACAACAACATTCCCAGAAAAGGTAACTTTGTTTTTATCAATATCATATACCATATCATCGGCATTTATTTTTACAGGTAAATCATTATCAGAAAAATTTTTATTTGCACCAAAACTAGTTGTAACAAATAAAAAGTTTAAAAAACTTATTAATAAAATATATTTTTTCATTTTTTACTCTAATTTAATCCAGGAAAAGCGTTTACAAATCTAATTTTAAAATCTTCAAAACTGTTTACAAATTGCACTGTAAAATCAGCATTACCCTTATGTATTATTTCCCATTCTCCACAACTATTAGCAAATGTACCCACTTTTTTTACATTTAAATCAGCAAAAGAATCAACAATTTTAACATTAAAATCTGCAAAACCATTTTTAACTATTTTTACAGTTCCATATAATGGAATACCTTTATAGCTACAATCTTGTGTAATAGAATTGGCTTGTACAGAAAAAGGAAATAAAAAACACCATAAAAAAATATATAGTTTCATGTACTTATTTTTTCTTTATTTTTTGTTTTTTTGTATTTGTTTCATTGGGTGTCCAGAGAACTTGTACTCGACCAGAACCATAAATATTATTTTCTTGCATATTCCAGCTCATTACATTTGCCGATCCTTCTAAACTTTCTCCTTTAAATGTTGCTTTATTGGGAAATATTGCTATTTGTTCTTTACTGTCATAGCTTAATACATCACCTTTTATACTATTTTTTGCTTGTATTGCTTTTACGTTTTCTTGTAATAATACTTTTTCATTATTATCATAAACAAGCCCACGTTCAGCTGTAACAATTAATTTATCCTTAACATTTTTTAAATATTTATTGTTATCTTTTTGAGATTGTTGAGTAGTATTTTTATCTTTTACTCTGTGCCACATTTCAGGTTTTTCAAATTGTACAATATTCGATTCTTCTCGCATGGTTGCCCAATTTGCTTTAAGAGTCCACTCTTCAAGTCCATTTTCTCCTTGAGAAATTTGTATTTCTTTCATGGCTAATCCAATACATTCTTCTGTAAAGTCAGGTATTTTTGTAAAAGATTGAACCACATTTGCAAGGTTTGAATTTTTTATGGATCTATCAGGGGTGTGAGCTTTTTTGATTTCTTCAAGTTCTTGAGAAAATTCTTTTTTGCTAAATTCTTTTCCTGTTAAAAGCATAGCTATATCGCTTGATTGGACAATTTCTTTTATGCGTTTTGCTTCACTTTTTTGCACCCAATCAAGCCATAAATAGACAATAATAAAACCTAAAAAGAAAAGAATACATAAAAATAAAAAAGGATGAACTTTTTTCTCTTTATTTTGTAAGGATTTTTCTTTTTGTTTCTTTTTTTCAACCATTAATGTATCCAATAAAGGGCAGCTGGTTGTTTTTCTTGGCAAGCAAGTAAAATTTCTACAAGTTCACGTACTGCACCATCACCACCTTTAGTTTGAGTGATAATAGACGCAATTTTTTTGACTTCTTCTCTTGCATTTTGGACAGCACAAGGAAGTCCTACCCGTAAAAGAGGATCTAAATCAATAATATCATCACCAAGATATGCCATTTCTTCGTAAGAAATATTTTTATTTTCGGAAATTTTTTGTAATGGTTCTAATTTACTATAAAAACCAGAATAATATTCCGTTACTCCAAGTGGACGCATACGTTCTTCTACGCATTTATCTTTTCGTCCTGTAATTATGCCAATTTCTATACCAGCCATAAATGCTGTTTTAATACCTATGCCATCATGAACATGAAAGGTTTTAGTTGTTTGCCCTTCACTATTCATATATAATTGCCCATTGGTACAAACACCGTCAATATCAAGTACAAGAAATTTTATTTTTTTTGCTTTTTCAATAGTTTCTTTTGATAAGTGACTAATATCAATATGTTTAAATTCTATATCCATATTCACCTACATATTTGTTTTTATATTCCAAATCTGTACAATTTCCGAAATCATTTGCTCAAATTTTGCAAGAGGTAGACTGTTTGGTCCATCACAAAGAGCTTTTTCTGGATTTGGGTGGGTTTCAAAGAAAATACCGTTAACATTGGCGGCGGCAGCAGCTCTTGCCAATGTTGCAATAAATTCTCTTTGACCACCAGAACTTGTACCTTGTCCACCCGGAATTTGTACAGAATGGGTTGCGTCAAAGATAACTGGTACACCTGTTTTTTGCATAATTGGTAAGGAACGAAAATCCACAACTAAATTATTATACCCAAAACTTGCACCACGTTCTGTTAATAAAACTTTTTGATTACCAAAAGCAAAAAGTTTATTTTTAACTTGTTCCATATCCCATGGTGCTAAAAATTGCCCTTTTTTTACATTAACAATAGCATTTGTTTTTGCAGCAGCTTCCAGTAGATCTGTTTGACGGCATAAAAAAGCTGGAATTTGTAATATATCAACAACTTCTGCTACTGGTTTTGCTTGTTCGGGTAAATGAATATCTGTTACTAGTGGAAGACCTGTTTCTTCTTTTATTTTTGCAAGCCATTCTAACCCCTTTGCCATGCCATAACCACGAAAACCTTGTGTAGATGTTCTATTTGCTTTATCAAAAGAACTTTTAAAAACAGCTGTAAGCTGATATTTTTCAGAAACTTCTTTTACTTTGTAAGCCACTTCTCGTGCTATTTCAAAATCTTCTAAAGCACAAGGGCCAGCAAAAATAAAATGTCCTGTTTGAAATTTTTCATATAATGATTGCATATTTTTCTCTCATATAATTTTTTTTAATATATAGCAATATTACTAAATTGTAAATAAAACGACTTTGATAGTATAAATTGAAAAATATAATATTTAATTTTAAAACAAAAAGTGCGGTTTTACCCGCACTTTTGTATATAAAAAATATGAAAAAAATTATTCTTCTTCACCATTAAGTTCTGCACGAAATTTTCTTGATAAACGGAAAACAACAACTTTTCGTGGAGGAAGGGTAATAGAATCGCTTGTTTGTGGATTACGACCCTTACGAGCTTTTTTATCGTATGCTTCAAATTTACCAAAACCACTAATTAAAAGAGCATGGTCTTTTTTTATAGATTGTTTCATAAGAGAAAGTAATGTTTCAACAATATTTTTTACTTCTGCTCTATTTTTTTCAGTTTGAGCGTAAATTGATTCAACAATATCTGCTTTAGTTAATGCTTTATTCATGTAAACCTCCGATGGCTTATAAATACGTATAACATTCTCAATTTGCAAGTTAAATCTTTATAAATTAACTAATTTTTTTTAAAAGATATTAAATTTAACAAAATTTATTGCAAAGCTTTGATAATTTTTTTTGCAGTTTCTTGCATTTTTTCCATAGTTTCATAGGGTTTAGGAGACCATAAGCCCATACCGTCTTGAGGTTTTCTTGGAATAATATGAAAATGAGTGTGAAAAACAGTCTGCCCAGCTACTTCATTATTATTTTGAATAATATTAAAACCTTCTGCTCCCATTGCATTCATTACAGCTGGAGCAATTTTTTGAATAGCTTCAATAATTTTTATTCCATACACTAAATCTAATCCTAAAATATTTTCAGAATGTTTTTTAGGTATAACGAGCGTATGTCCTTGTTGACCTGGTGCAATATCTAAAAATGCATAAACATATTCATCTTCGTAAATTTTTGCACTTGGAATTTCACCATTAATAATACGACAAAATAAGCAATCTTTTTCTTGCATATTTCCTCCATAAAACATAGGCTAGTTCTTAGGTAACACACTTTTATTAAATGATATAGTTAAAATATTAGTAAAAATGCAAAAAAATTATATTCCTTTAGGTACAGCTCATCAACGGGGTAAAATTTTTCCTATATTTATTCCTTTTTTAGGTTGTCCTTTTCGCTGTATTTTTTGTTCCCAAGAAAAACAAACAGGCACAAAAAATACTGCATTAGAGCAAATTCTTTTAAATAAGAAACAAGAATTTTTGGAATTTTTAGAAAAAAGAACATATCCTTTAATAGATATAGCTTTTTATGGTGGCACATTTACCGCGTTACCAGAAAAAGATTTTTTTCTATGTCTTGATTTTTTTAAATTTTGCAAAGAACAAGCAGAAAATAAGGGAATTGTTTTACAGGGGCGATGTTCAACTCGTCCTGATTCTCTTGATAACAATCATGCATTAACTATATTAAAAGAATATGGCATCAATTTAATAGAATTAGGCATACAAAGTTTTAATGATAGAGTACTTTTTGCTAGCAAACGAGGATATGATTCGCATACAGCACAACGAGCTTGCACAAAAGTTCTTTTAAATGATTATGAGCTTGGTATCCAATTAATGGCAGGACTGCCAATGCAAGATACCGCAATTTTTTTAGCTGATGTTCAAAAAGCACTTAGTTTAAATCCTCATTGTTTGCGATATTATCCTTGCCTTGTTCCACAAGGAACACAGTTAGCAGAGTTATATTTGCAAGGAAAATATCAAACTTGGAATAATGAAGAAACAATAAATATAGTGGGGGAGGCTCTTGCCCTTGCTTGGGAAAAACATATTCCTGTTATTCGCTTGAGTGTTGCTCCTGAAATGGAATTTGATAAAACGATTCTTGCTGGAGCAAGAAGTCCTTCACTTGGTAGTGCCATTATGGGGAAAGCGTTATTTTTAAGTGTGCAAAAAAAAATATGTTCAAAAGCAAGCAAAGAGCAAAAGATTTATTTGAATGTTCCTAAAAAGACGCAAGGTTTTCTTTTTGGTGAAAAAAATATTTTGAAAAAAGAATGGGAAAAGCTTTTTTCATTAAAGCATATTCATTTTATTTCTTCCCCTGAAAAAGAAAATTATGCAGAGTTGATTTTTGTTAACAAAGATTAATAGTTAGATAACAACCTAAAATTCAATCATTAAATTTAAATTTAAAATTTTTTTTTATTTTTTTTTGGCAAAATTGTATTTAATGGTTGTCGATATGAGAAAAATAGTGTAAAGTACTTGTGTACGTTAAAGGTAATGTAGAAAAGTATTGTCTTTTCTATTGGCAAATTATCGTAAAATTGTAGTAAATTGGATATAATCCAATCGATTCATTAACCCATTGGAGGTATGGCAATGGCGAAACATGCAACCCCTTTGTTAGACCAACTCGAACAAGGTCCTTGGCCTAGTTTTGTGTCTGACATTAAACAGGCTGCTGCTGAACGTGCAAAGAATCCTAGAGGTCTTGATTATCAAATTCCTGCGGATTCCCCAGAAGATCTTCTCGGCGTTCTTGAACTCTCTTATACAGACGGTGAAACACACTGGAAACACGGTGGTATCGTAGGTGTATTCGGATATGGTGGTGGTGTTATTGGTCGTTACTGTGACCAACCAGAACAATTCCCTGGTGTAGCTCACTTCCACACTGTACGTGTAAACCAACCAGCTGGTAAATACTATCATACAGATTTCTTAAAAATGATCTGTGATATTTGGGATTTACGTGGTTCTGGTATCACTAACCTACACGGTGCTACTGGTGATATCGTTCTTCTTGGTACTCAAACACCTCAATTAGAAGAAATTTTCTGGGAACTTACCCACCATGAAAAATATCCAACAGACCTTGGTGGATCAGGTTCTAACCTTCGTACTCCAGAGTCATGTTTAGGTCAATCTCGTTGTGAATATGCTTGCTATAACTCACAACAACTTTGCTACCAAATGACTATGGACTACCAAGACGAATTACACCGTCCAGCTTTCCCTTACAAATTTAAATTCAAATTTGACGCATGTCCAAACGGTTGCGTAGCTTCTATTGCTCGTTCTGACTTCTCTGTTATCGGTACATGGAAAGATGATATTAAAATCGATCAAGAAGCTGTAAAAGCATACGTTGGTGGCGAATTCAAACCAAACGCAGGTGCTCATGCAGGCCGCGATTGGGGTAAATTTGATCTTCAAGCAGAAGTTATTGACCGTTGTCCTTCTCAATGTATGAAATGGGACGGTTCTAAACTTTCTATTGATACTAAAGAATGTGTACGTTGTATGCACTGTATCAATACTATGCCTCGTGCTCTTCGCATTGGTGATGAACGCGGTGCTTCTATCTTGGTTGGTGCGAAAGCTCCTATTCTTGATGGTGCACAAATGGGTTCTTTACTTGTTCCTTTCATTCCAGCTGAAGAACCATTTGATGAAATCAAAGGCGTTGTAGAAAAGATTTGGGACTGGTGGATGGAAGAAGGTAAAAACCGTGAACGTGTGGGTGAAACCATTAAACGTCTTTCCTTCCAAAAACTTCTCGAAGTTACCGAAATTCCTGCTGTACCACAACATGTTCAAGAACCTCGTTCTAACCCATACATCTTCTTTAAAGAAGAAGAAGTTCCTGGCGGTTGGAACCGTGACATTGTTGCATACCGCAAAAGACACCAACGTTAATTCAGGAGGAGAGCAAACATGGCTTTCATTTCTTCCGGATATGATCCAGCAAAACCAATGGAAGGTCGTAACTCTGATATCGGACCACGTCCGTATGACAACTTCTTTCCTCCGGTTATTAAAAATAACTTTGGCAAATGGCTTTACCACGAAATTCTTGAACCAGGCGTATTAGTACACGTAGCTGAAAGCGGTGATAAAGTTTACACTGTTCGTTGCGGTGCTGCTCGTACTGTTTCTACTCTTTATATTCGTGAATGTTGCGAAATCGCAGATAAATACTGTGGTGGTCACCTTCGTTTTACTACTCGTAACAACGTTGAATTCATGGTTACTGATGAAGAAACCTTAAAAGCTCTTAAAGCTGATCTTTCTTCTCGTAAATATGAAGCAGGTTCTTACAAGTTCCCAATCGGTGGTACTGGTGCTGGTGTTACCAACATCGTTCATACTCAAGGTTGGATTCACTGCCACACCCCAGCTACTGACGCTTCTGGTCCAGTAAAAGCTGTTATGGACGAAGTTTTCTCTGACTTCCAAAATATGCGTTTACCAGCTCCTGTACGTATTTCTCTTGCTTGCTGCTTGAATATGTGTGGTGCTGTACACTGCTCAGATATCGGTATCGTTGGTATTCACCGTAAACCTCCAATGATTGACCACGAATGGGTTGACCAACTTTGCGAAATCCCACTCGCTGTTGCTGCTTGTCCTGTTGCTGCTGTTCGTCCTTCTAAAGAAGAACACAATGGACAAAAAGTAAACTCAATCGCTATTAAAAATGAACGTTGTATGTATTGCGGTAACTGCTACACTATGTGTCCAGCTCTTCCAATTTCTGACGGTCAAGGCGGTGACGGTGTTGTTATCATGGTTGGTGGTAAAGTATCTAACCGTATTAGTATGCCTAAGTTCTCTAAGGTTGTTGTTCACTACATTCCTAACGAAACCCCACGCTGGCCTACACTTACACGTACAATTAAACATATCATCGAAGTTTATTCACAAAACGCTCGTAAATACGAACGTCTTGGCGAATGGGCTGAAAGAATTGGTTGGGAAAAATTCTTCGAACTTTGCGATTTAGAATTTACTCATCATCTTATTGATGATTTCCGTGATCCAGCTTACTACACATGGCGTCAAAGTACTCAATTCAAATTCTCTGACGCTGCACTTCATGCTTACGAAGGTGCTGAATCTCATGCAGCAGCAGCTCATGCAGCTGTTACAGAAGAAGATAAAGCAAAAGTTATCGACTTCCTTACAAGCAAAAGTGGATCTAAAACTAAATTCTATTTCAATGACTTCCTTAACCTCTTTGAAGGTGCAAGCCCACGTAAGGTTAAAGATGTTCTTTCTAAACTTATTGCCGATGAAAAACTTATGTACTGGTCTTCTGGTTCAACCACCATGTACGGTTTAAAAGGCTCTGGTAAGAAAGAAGAAGACTAATCCTAGTCTTTTCATACCAAATATAAGGGGAACTAAGTTCCCCTTTTTTTATAGTGTTAGCACAATAACATATTAACTAACCTAATATTTTTATAGGGTCTAGACCATCACTTTTTATTTTTGAAATAAAGTTTTTCTATAAATTTTGTAAAATTTTAATTTCTAAAATTAAATCTACATTCACATTCTTTTAAATGCAATATAAATTTATCATCTGTTAAACCATTAAATTTTGCTAATCTACGTTTAGCAAAACTCCAAAAACTTTCAATACCATTTACATGTGATTTTCCTCTTACAAATTCATTTTCATGATGAAATACCCTATAATGAGTATAACCATTCAAAATAAGTCCGTTGTATGCTTTCCAACCGTTTGTATGAACAGTTGAACCTTCAAGAATTTTTCCTTGTATTATAGGTAGTAATTCCTCTCTTGAACATTTTGGAACTATACTTACAAACACTTTTTCTTCACGCTTTAATACACCAAAAACAGGTGTTTTTCCTGCTGCTTCTCTCCCACGTTTTCCTCTTACTCTTTTTGCTCCAAAATAGCTTTCATCAAGTTCAAATTCACCTATTTCTTTCTGAAATTTTTGGATACTATCTTTAAGGATAAGTTCTCTAAATTCACCAAAATA